>JBOGTO010000305.1:0-13632 GCA_050695155.1 Ktedonobacteraceae bacterium | reverse complement strand
CCCTTGCGGTCGCCATGCCCTCATTTGCGGTCGCCATGCCCTCATTTGCGGTCGCCATGCCCTCATTTGCGGTCGCCTTTCAGGCCACTTTTAAATCGCCCTGGGTCGCCATGCTCTACACTTGCGCAACCAGAAAACAGGACATATACTCATACATATAGAAGAAGCTATTAGAACATGGAGGAAAAGCATGATCGATGAAACGGAGTTGGAGTTAGATAATTTCTTTGCCACCATTCAGAATCCTTATCCCGCGTATGCGTATCTCAGGGAACACGATCCTGTACACTGGAACCCCATGTTCAATTGCTTCACGCTCACGAGATACGATGACGTGAACATGGCTTTCTCCGATCACAGGCGTTTCTCCTCCGATGTGTGGTCGGGCGCGCCAGAATTTCTCGGTTTGGAAGAGGATGATCCGTCAGGTCAGTATCTCAGGCAGATCATCCCCTTTCTGGCTTACAACTTGCAGGGCATGGACCCGCCGGGACATACGCGCCAGCGCACCTTGATGATGAAAACCTTTACCCCGCGCATGATCGAATCGTTCCGGCCAACTGTGCAAAAGCTGGTCGATGAACTGATAGATCAGCGATTGGCCGAGGGCAGCATGGACCTTGTGGCCGACCTGGCCTATCCGTTACCCTCGAATGTGATCCTGGATTTGTTGAGCATTCCCAGAAGCGGGCGACCGTATATCAGGGCAAGTTCCGAGGCTATCAATGAATTTGTGGCAACGATTCTCTTCACCGGGCCGCAGGTCTGGCCGCGCCTGGCGGGAGTGTTCGCCGATGTGACCGCGTACTTGAAAAGCCTGATGGCGGAACGGCGCAAGCATCCCGGCGAAGATTTACTGACGAAGATGGTGCTGGCCGAGGAAAATGGCGATATGTTGAGCGAAGATGAAATCGTCATCGCCACCAACTTCCTGCTTTTCGCGGGCCACGAAACGACCGCCAACCTGATCGGCGTCGGCATGTACCACCTGCTGCAAAACCCGGAACAGTTGGCGCAATTGCGAGACGACCCCGCCAAAACTCAGGCGGCGGTCGAGGAATTGCTGCGCTACGTCAGTCCCGTACATATGCTGGCTCGCCGCACTTTGCAAGAGGTGACGATCAGAGGTGCGACCATCCCACCGGAGAGTAGCATCTACCTGCTGGTAGGAGCGGCGAACCGCGACCCCGAAAAGTTTCCCGATCCCGAAAAGCTGGACATTAACCGTCCTGTTGTACGCTCCCTGGGTTTCGGCTACGGCATCCACTTCTGTATTGGGGCGGCCCTCGCTCGCCTTGAAAGCCAGATCGCCTTTGAAACGCTCATCAGGCGTTTATCAGACCTTAGAATAGCGGGCGACACTCCTACATTTCGCCCGAACTATTTCCTGCGCGGGCTGCTATCCCTGCCGGTAGCTTTTGATGCGCCTCAATAAGCTGAACAAGCAACGCAGGCGGTGCGGCACCGCCTGCGTTGCTTGTTCAGCTTATTCATCCTTTTGGGACTACAAACTCCATTGCTTCTCTCGACAGGGTTAGCCAATCCTCGTCGGATGTTGGTTCCAGAGCCAGCCACTCCTTCATGAGCCGCCCATCATGACGGGGATCATAGCGTTCTCCGTCTCCAGAGGAAATAAGCGCATCTACGCGTGACTTAGGAAGTTTGACGACCAGCTTGCCCCTGACCAGCATGGCAAAGATTTTATTGTGAACTTTCAGCCCTGACGAGCCGAATGCTTTCCCCTCTGATGGGGGCGTTACGCCAGGATTGCCGAGCAGCTCCTCGATAACCGTTGCAAAACGCTCTTCCGGAGTGCTGGATGGATGACTCATATAAGGTATGCCTCCTGTCGAAAGTATCGTATGGTTCAATAGGAACAGTATACCCGATGTAGAACGGATTTACCTCTTTTTGACGCATTTCCGGGATACAAAATGCTGCGTTATGAAGCAATTCCTGCCTCCGTCCTGTAGGGACAAGGGGCGGGGTGGGGTGGATGCGGGGGCCTTGTGCTTGTCCTGGGCGGAGTGCGACCAACATGCTTCACACAAACCCGGGCGAATCAGGTTGCCAACAGGACAAGCACAAGGCCCCCTCCCATCCCCACATCCGCCCCTTGTCCCTACAGGACGAGGACGCCTCTCCCCTTCATTCCCCTCTTCAGTCGTTAAAAATCATCGGGATGATGGCGACCGTTTCGCATCAAATTTATTATGGTATGATTTGCATTAGGAAGGTCAACCTGTTGTCACACGTACTTCCGCGCATAGCGCATTCAGGAGAGATGCCATGAGCATGAACAACCAGCAAGACGAGCAGCGTGACCATGAGATCAGACGCGAAGATTTGCGCGGCACCTGGGGTATGGAGAGGCTAGCCGGGTTGGGAGAGAAGAAGGCCAAAGAGCGAGCCGAGCAGGCCAAATTGTATGGGCTGGAAGCCGCGCCGAGCATTGTTGATCGTTCTCTCACTTTATTCCGGCGCGAACCCTGGTCGCTAGGAGGCGGAAGTACCTTTATGCAGGCTCCCTTTCTCCAGGATTTGCGCCAACTTGGCGGGCAAGATGTGGTGGTCGTGGGGGTACCGCTCGATGCTGGTACAACTTATCGTTCAGGAACCCGTTTTGGCCCTGAAGCCCTGCGGCGCGTCTCCTCGCTTGGCTATGGCTACAACCCCGAACGGGGTGCTGACCTGCGCGAATCGCTGAATATGGTGGATGTGGGTGACATTCAGGTGATCCCCGCCAATATCGAGAAAAGTTTTGACCAGATCGCCCTTGCCATCGGCTATATCACCGAACGCAGCGTCTTCCCCGTCGTGCTGGGCGGCGATCACTCCATCGGCTATCCCGACATTCGCGGAACGGCCCCCTACATTGATGGCAATATCGGCATCATTCACTTTGACCGTCACAGCGATCTGAGCGAAAAGTCATACGACGAACGGATGCATGGCTCCCCATTTTTCCATGCTACCAACATCGCTAACGCGCCTGCCACCAACCTTGTGCAGATCGGCATCGGCGGCTGGGTTGGCTCGAAGCCAGGTATGAAAGTAGCCCGCGACAGAAAAGCTACCGTCATCACCATTGAGGATATCGAACACTTTGGTATCGAACGCATCATGGAATACGCCCTGGAAATTGCCTGGAAAGGGGCCAAAACCGTCTGGCTCTCGTTCGACATTGATTCGATTGACCCTGCCTTCGCGCCGGGTACCGGCACGCCTGAACCGGGCGGACTCTTGCCGCGCGAAGTCTTCAAAATGGTGCGTATTGCCGCGCGCGAAGGCTTCCAGGGCATGGAACTGGTGGAGGTCTCACCGCCCTATGACGTGTCGGATATTACCGCGCTGCTCGGCGGGCGCGTCATTATGGATGTGCTGGCCGCGCTCGTCGAAGCTGGCAAGCTCGGCCACATGCCAGAGCAGCAGGAGCAGCCTGAATAGCCGGGCCTATCCTTTCTTAAAATCGTCGGGGATAGGAACTTCCTCCCAGGCTCCGCCAGCTTTTTTCCAGCCGTCAAATCCCATTTCGAGGTGAGCTACATTCTGGTAGCCCATCTTTTGCAAAACGTCTGCCGCCAGAGATGAACGCAGACCACCAGCGCAATACAAAATAGTGCGTTTCTGCGGGTCCATATAGCGCTTGTGGTATTCGCTCTGCGGATCAGCCCAAAATTCGAGCATTCCGCGCGGCACATGCTTCGCGCCGGGGATGGTGCCTTCGCGCCATCGTTCGCGCACATCACGAATATCAACAATGACGGCGTCTCCCGACTCAAACTCGCGCTGCGCCTCCTCCATCGATAGCCCCTGAATGCGGCTACGCGCATCCGTGACCAGGTCGTTCGCTGATTTCGGTTCCATAAATGCTCCTTTTTTTGATTCATCACGTCCCTGCTGCTTTATCATACAACTTAATACCAGCGCTATCAAAAAATGTGTCTACTATGTGGCTGGCTACCTGTGCTAATATAGTGCCATATTTTGAGATGTTCCTTTAGACAAAATTGTGGGATAAGCATGAGACGAGCGGCGCATCCAACATTAACCAGTCGTTTGCAATTTGCGCGGGCATTGCAGGCGCGCCCGTTCGCTCTCCTGTGGGCAGGACAAACAATATCACTGCTCGGCGATGCCGTATTTACCATCGCCATTACCTGGGAAGTGCTGCTGCTGACGGGATCGGCGACGGCTATGAGCCTGATCGTGGTTGCGCAATGGGGACCAAAAATAGTATTGCTACTGTTTGGCGGCGTGTTGGCCGATCGCGTTTCAAGACGCCTGTTAATGTTATGGGCGGATGCCGGGCGTGGATGCATCGTTGTACTGGTGGTCTGGCTAAGCTGGTCTCACGCGCTGCAATTCTGGCATCTCGTGGCGCTTGCGCCCTTGTTCGGTATCGTCAGCAGCTTCTTTGATCCTGCTTATCAAGCCATTATGCCGCAACTGGTAGAGGCGGATGCGCTTCCTTCAGCCAATTCGCTCAACATAATGAGCCGCAATCTGGGTTTTCTGTTAGGTCCCATGCTGAGCGCGGGCTGTATTACCCTGTTAGGCCCGGCTAGCGCCTTCGCCTTCGATGGACTCACCTTTTTCGTCTCAGCGACATTTCTTATAGCCATACGTATTCCTGCTTCAATAATAGCGTCTGTAGGGCCGCAATCACAGATCGTGGCCCCGGTTCAACTTGCAAATGAAGATAGTTTGCCCGCAGGTAGCCCAAGCAAAGTAGGGAGCGCGTTGCAAGAGATACGCGAAGGATTGCGTTATGTGTTTGCTCATACGTGGCTGTGGGTGCCGGTGCTGGCTTCGCCGCTGGTCAGCGTGGGTTTTGCCGGTCCCATGTGGGTTTCGCTTCCAAGATTGGTGCGCGACGTGTATGGCGCGGGTGTCTGGCTGATAGGGGCTATGGCAACCTCAGATGCGCTTGGCTCGATCATCGCGGCTTTGTTGATAGGGAGCGCGAGCAAGTTGCGGCGGCGCGGCATCGTGGCGTTTACCTCTATTATTGTTGGGGGATGCGCGTTGGTAGCCTGTGCCGTTCCATTGCCACGTTCCCTTGAGCCAGTTGTCGCCATCATCGCGTCGTCCCTGGTTGGTTGTGGTCTGGCAATATTCATGATTATCTGGGGGACGCTGCAACAGGAGAAGGTACCGAACGACATGCTTGGCCGCGTCAGCAGCATTACACAACTGGGCATCGTCTCCGCCTTACCGGCAGGACTGGTGCTGGCAGGTTTGCTGGCCGACCACATCGGTCCGGCCAGCGTTTTTGCCATTGGCGGCATTCTTGTAATCGTTCCGGCAGCACTGGCGCTGTGTTTTCGCGCTATCCGGCGGATGGAATGAACCTTATAAACGCAGCAAGGTATGTGTAGGGGCGGGGACGCTTGCGTCGCTCCCCGTTGAGGTTCCGTGATTCCGACAGAGGGCGACGCAAGCGTCCCCTCCCCACATCCACATCCACCCCCGCCCCTACGGTTTGTCCCTTACAATGTGGCAATGTCAAGATGTACCGGTCTATCCGTTTCAGGGAGCGAAACGTTGGCATCTTGCCAGTAAACAATGTAGATGGTGCTGGAGATGTGCTGTGTGGCATGAAGCGACGCAAGCGAGGAAAGCGGATTATCTGCGCATATGCCCAGCGAGAGGTAATCATAGCCTTTGCCCGACCAGTCCATACGAACCTGATGCAGCAAAGCTGCAAAGGCGCGTCCACTGCCGCTCAAGAAAGCGGCATAGAGCAGTTTAATTTCTGATCCGGTTGGGGGCAGGCCGGGGTTGCCTGTGATGGCGGCATACGCATTGTAAAATGGTCGCAGCAATTGCATTTTGCGCGAGTAAGCGGTGACGACTGTTTGTTTGAACGATTGTTGATCCCAGACGCCCAGCGTCCCACATACTTCACCGCGCTCTTTATAGATATAGAAATTTTCCCAACAAAAACCGGGCAGCAGCTTACTTTGACCGAGCATATCTTCGAGGGTGTAGACGGGAGCAAATTGATACCGGCTATTCCATTGTTGGAGGAATGCAGTGGCTTGCGGCAGTTGTTGCTGATCGACCCTGTTTACCGCATTATCCGCGCTTTTCCGTAATCGGTTTCTTCTCAATGGGATCAAATAAGTAACAAGACGCGCTAACGGTTTGTAGACTGGCAGCCCGCCGCGCGCGCTGGTTAGCAGGTTTTTCGCCTCGGTATTGTCATCAAGAATGGTTGTGAAGTAGTAAGGCACAGCGCCATCCGTGTGAAGCGTATGGAGGTAGCGATAGCCACGCGCCAGCGCGATATTCCCGCGCGCCTCTAGCACGCCTCGCAGCATACTCAGATAGCCTACTTGCGTTGGCTTGCCATCAATATAGACGTTGCGTATGCTCCGGCTGCCCATGCCCACAATCTGGTCTTTTGTGCGATCCTTGCACACCATTATCTGGCTTGCGATGCTTCCGGCCTGTTCAGCCAGCAAAAACGACGGCTCGCGCTGAAAAGAAAGGGTGATGTTGCCCGGCATAGCGATACGGCGCAGCAGGGCGCGCAGCGCCTCATCCTCCGTTTCGCCAGCCAGCGAAAACTCAAATCCAGGTTGGGCGCACATAGTATCCTCCCTTTCTATAACAATTTTGCCAGGCTAATATCGTAATGATATGAAACGCCCGCCTCCGTCCTGATGAATGTTGACAACCGAATACGGAAATGAAGGGGGGAGGCATCCTCGTCCCTACAGGACGGAGGGACGTGCATTACTTGGTTTGATCGTTAAAATCGAGCCTGCCTCTATGCTACCATGGGGATAGAGAGGCACAGGGCGCGTGGGAAGATTGCCCAGGGGCAACCCGTCCTTCTGCCCGATCTCTTTGCGCAGTAATCCATTGATGCCCCAGAACGCGGCGGCCTTTCTAATGGTATTCGAGTTGCCTTTGATATTAGCGGAGCGGCGAGCCATGCCGGAGAAGCTGTAGAAGCGGCGACGAGCGTTCAAGCATAGTTCGTGGAGTTCTTGCGCAGTCATGTTTTTGGGGTTGAATGGCACATCGCCAAAGCGGAACGTGGGCGATAGCCACCATTGTTCGTCGGTCAACTTACCATCCTCGCGGAACTGTTCGTAAAGCGGTGTGCCAGGGAATGGCAGCAAGTGGTTGAAAGCGGCGATGAAAAGGCCGAAATCAATGGCGGCTTCGGCAGTGCGCAGCGTATCGCTGGCAGATTCGGAATCATAGCCGAAAATGAACGTGCCATATAGCCCGATGCCATGTTTGTGAAGGCGGTCAATCAGTTGCTTGTAATCGCCCATCGTGACGTTCAATTGCTTATCCATCAGTTTCAGGGTATCATGGCGCAGGGACTCGAAGCCAATCAGTACGCCGGCGCACCCGCTTTCGGCCATGATCTCCAGCAGCTTTTCGTCGCGCGCCATATTGAGCGTACCCTGTCCCACCCATTTGATTTTGAGCGGCGCGATTTCGCGGCATAGTTCGCGCGCGTGCCGGAGATTGCCGACAAAATTGTCATCGACGAAGAAAACGTTCCTGTTTTTGAGCGCGGCAATTTCGGCTACAATTTGCTCGATGGGTCTGCCGTTGTAGCGCGAAGCAGTCACCGCCGCGATGGAACAGAAATTGCAATGCAGAGGGCAGCCGCGCCCCGTTTCAAGACAACTCAACTTGAAGTATGGTTTGCCCTTAAAGATGTCCCGGCGTGGCATCCCATAGGTATATGGTTGCATTTTGTTCTGCGTATAGCGACGTTGCAGCGCACCCTTCTCAGCATCGCGGATGATCTGTTCCCAGAGGGGTTCGGCGTATCCAACCAGGATGCTATCGGCGTACACCTGCGCCTCATCTGGTAGCAGTGTCACATGATAGCCGCCGAGCAGCGTTTTGACGCCCCGATTATGGAATTCAGCCGCGATTTCGTAAGCGCGTTTGGCCGTATAGGTCTCAACCGTGATGGCTGCCAGGTCGGTCGGCTCATCAAAATTGATGCGTTCCACGCGCTCATCGAAATAGGTGAACTCGACATTAGATGGCGTTAAGCCCGCCAGTGTAGCGATGGTCAATGGTTCCATCTGCCAGGTGCGCACATATTCCTTGCTATTCTTCCTGCCTACATGTGGCGTGACGAACGTGATCTTCATCAATGCATCCTTTCACTTTTTCCTGCTTCACCATCCGTAGGGGCGGGGGTGGTGTTGGGATGGGTGGGGGCCTTTAGGGCCGCCCGCGTCCCTGTTCCTTTCGCTCAAATCTGGCGAACATGGTCATCCTGTCCAACGGGCGACCCTAAAGGCCCTCCCTGCCCATCCCAACCCCGCTCGCCCCTACGGACGTTGAAGCCAGGGTTCGACTTCGCAAGGGACGGGGACGTAGTCGGGTAGCATTCGGGCGTATTTTGTGTAGCCAACGTTTGCCAGCAGCGAAGTTTTTAGCACCACGCTGGAGTGCGATGCCCCGGAACCTACCACGCGCCGCGCGATGGATGGGAAGCTATAGACCTGCCTCCATGCCCATTGAGCGCCCTTTTGTAGCTCTTCTACGGACATGTTTTTGGGCTGGAAAACGACGTTTTGCCCGCCGTAGTAAGTCCAGTCGCGGATGAGTATTCTTCCCTCAGCGTT
Source organism: Ktedonobacteraceae bacterium (assembly GCA_050695155.1). GTDB lineage: Bacteria > Chloroflexota > Ktedonobacteria > Ktedonobacterales > Ktedonobacteraceae > CF-113. The sequence goes on along the minus strand of JBOGTO010000305.1, from coordinate 5,014 downwards.
GAGTTGGTGGTAGAGCGGCGTGCCGGGGAAAGGCGTGGCAATCGAGAAACGGGGCAGGTCGATAGTGGCCTTGTTGACGAACTCTACCGTTCGTTCAAAAATGCCTTTATCATCGCCGTCGAGTCCAAAGACAAAACAGCCATTGATAGCGATACCATGTCCATGAATAATCTTAGCGGCCTCGCTGTACTGGTCGGGCTTATTAAAACCTTTTCGCATTTGCTTGATGGTCGTTGCCGAGACGGATTCGAAGCCAATCAGCAGACCGCCGCACCCGCTTTTCGCTGCCAGTTGCAGCATTTCGCGGTCTTGCGCGATGCGGATGGTGGCAAGGCCGCCCCAGCGTTTTTTCAGGGGCGCGAGTTCCCGGTACATCTGCTTGATGTAGGTCGGGTTCTCGATGGGGCTGAGGTCAAGGAAGAGGAAGTTATTGCCTTCGAGGCGTTCGATTTCGCTGATAACCTCGCGGATGGGGCGCTGGAGATAGCCCGGCCAGGCTACAGGTACCACGCAGAAGTTGCATTTGTATGGGCAACCGCGTACTGCCTGCACCGTGTTGACGGTGATGTAGCCATCTTTCTTCAACAGGTCGCGGCGCGGTTCGGGAACGTTGGCGAAGCGATAGCCGGGACCCTCGTTGTAACGCGCCTGCATCTTTCCTGCCGCGAAGTCGCGCAGGAGGCGCGGCCATGATTGTTCTGCGTAGCCAACTACGATAGCATCCGCGTTCGGTTGGGCCTCTTCCGGTATCAGCGTGGGGTGTACGCCACCGATTACGACGGTGATGCCCCTGGCGCGTAACTGGCGCGAGAGTTCATAGATGCGTGGCGCGTTAGCTGTAATGCAGGTGATGCCAACCAGGTCAGCATCAATGGCGTCAAGATTGAGTTCTTCAACACCTTCATCGATGATGCGAATCTCGGCATTCAGTTCTTCTGGCACCAGGGCTGCTAAGGTGGTCAAGGTAAGAGGGGCGTATCTGAGGGCTTTGCTGAAGATGCCGCGTTTCCGGTACATCTGAGACTGCGGGCTGAGCAGAGTTATCTTCACGAATCACTCCTTTTCTCGAAGGTACAGTCACGGGGTTTGTAGGGACGCAATACATGGATGAGGATACAGGCGACGTTATTATATAATGATACCATAAGAGGAGGCACAAATGACTCATATTGTGAGCCAGACCAAGAAAGTCGCCGCGTGTTCTGAACAGGAGCAGGAGACTTTTTACCGGCTGCTTTGCCATGAGTTTGTGGGCGTGAGCTGGCATGACTTCATGCGCGATTTTCGGGAAAAAGACGCGGTCATGATTTTGCGCAAAGAGCATGATACGGGGGAAATCGTCGGCTGGTCTACTTTGATGGTGCTTACGCTGGCAGTGGCGGGCAAAGAGGTGAAAGGCATCTTCTCAGGCGATACGGCTGTCCTGCCGGAATACCGCAATAGCACGGGTCTGGGCGTTGAATTGAGCCGCTATTTCATGCAGGCATACCGGCAATTTCCACAGCATAACGTCTATTACATCCTGATCTCGAAAGGCTGGCGAACCTATAAGATCATGCCTTTCTTCTTTAAGGAGTTCTTTCCTCGTTATGATGAGCCGACCTCTGCCGGTGACAAAGCCGTGATGGATGCCTTTGGACAGAAAAAGTATCCACATCACTATCAATCGGCTACGGGAGTCGTCACCTTTAGCCCGCAAAGGGTGCGACTGGAAAGCATCGATGCCATACCCGCGAAGATGGATGAGCATACCCGTTTTTTCCTGCGCAGCAATCCTGGCTACCTGGATGGTCACGAACTCGTCTGTATCGCTAGAATCTGCCCGGATAATTTTACCAACAGGCTAAAACGAGTGCTGGGTTCTGAGGAATGTGAGTAAGGCCATGCAAAATTTTCGAGTTGCTTTTGCAAATCTTCTCTGGTTCTGCTATTCCGCGTATATGTCGCGCAAGTGGAAACGTGGTGTTCGTGATGTTGCTGGTACACAGGATACCGCACTAAAACGTATTCTCTCCAACAACCAGCATTGCGAGTTCGGGCGAGAGCATCATTTCAGCGAAATCACCTCGATGGAGACCTATCAACAACATGTGCCAGTTCGCGCATACGAGGATTTTGAGCCATATATTGAGCGTATCGCGGAGGGTTCGCCAGCAGTCTTGACTGAACAGCCTGTTCAACAATTCGGGATTACCAGTGGTTCAACGCAGGCTGCCAAGCTGGTGCCGTATACAAAATCCCTTATCAATGAATTTCAGGAAGGCATCGATCCCTGGGTATGTTACCTCTTCCGTAGTTTTCCGCGCATCTTTTCCGGCAAAACCTACTGGTCCGTCACACCGGTTGGTGAGCGCAAAAGCCACACGAGCGGCGGCATCCCGATTGGTTTTGATGATGAGCAACAGTATTTCAGCCCTTTAACCCGTTGGGTGCTTGGCTCGATCATGGCCGTTCCATCTTCACTCGCTCAATTGAAGGACATGGAAACGTTCCGCTATGTCACCTTACGGCTCCTATTGCAAGAGCAATCATTAGCGTGGGTATCAGTATGGAACCCCAGTTTCCTGACCCTCCTGCTCGAGCCACTGGCCGCAAATTTCACGCAATTGATTGAGGATATGCGACATGGAACTATGTTCATGTCTTCGGGAATAGATGCTCCACTGAGAAATGCCATCTTGCTCCTGTGCAAAGCTAATCCCGCCCGCGCTGCCGAACTGGCATCGATTCATAAAGCCTGGCAGGGCAAACCATTCACTGAACCCGGTATATCGGGCAGAACGCTTTATGAAGCCATCTGGCCGCGTTTGCGTGTCATAAGTTGTTGGGCGCATGGCAATGCGGCCCAGGCTGTCCCCGCTTTGAAGGCATACTTCCCGCGCGCGGTCATCCAGCCAAAGGGTCTGCTAGCTACAGAAGCGTTTGTCTCTTTCCCTTTCAAAGACGACCTTTCTGCTCTTTCTTTGCGCTCGCACTTTTTTGAGTTTGAAGAGATAGACGAGGCCGGGCCAGCGATCAAACCGGCGCACGAGTTACAATCCGGGAAAAGATACTCGGTCATTGTTACAACTGGCGGTGGCCTCTATCGTTATCGCTTGAACGATGTGATAGAGGTGGTAGACTTTTATCGTCAGTGTCCGCTTATCAGATTTGTGGGCAGGCAATCCAAAGTGGTAGATATTTGTGGGGAGAAGCTCAACGAGGAATTTGTACGCGCCACCGTTGAAGATGCGCTCAAAAAGCATCAACTGAACGCGCCATTCTGGATGATGGCACCACAATGGCCGCGCGATACGCGCCCATTCTATACGCTGTTCATACAGTTTGAACCTGGTACGACTAGAGATGAGGAACAACTTCAACGGCTCGCTCATGAGATCGATGTAGCAATGCAGCAGGGCTATCATTACGAATATGCCCGCCGCTTAGAACAACTGAATAGCTGTCGCCTCTTCGTGATTGCTCCGGAAAGTGACGCTTTCCATACCTACCTGACGGTCTGCACAGGTCTGGGTCAGCGCCTGGGCGACATTAAGGCAACGGCGCTCCATGCCTATCAAGGATGGGCAGAGCAATTTAGAGGGAAGGTTTATGGACAATAATATAGCTCATCAATGGTATCCTTACATGGATAATGGGCGCACTCACTGGAAAGAAAGCCACGTCAAAACCGGCATCATGCAATAGTTGTTGGATTTCCAGTAACTTCGCGCTGCGGGCGATTGGGCCTAGAATACGTTTGATGAGCCAGTTTTTCGTTCGATCAACAACGCGCTCGCTAAAATTTTGCCTTTGCCATAACCAGTCTCTTGTGGTGATAACCCCGCCCGGCTTGAGGACGCGATACCACTCTTGAAATAAGATTGCTTTTTCCTGGGCCGAGAAATATTGCATAAAGAAATCGGTTTCGATCCAATCGAAACGCGCACCGGGCAGCGGCATGTGCAAGGCATCTCCTTCGACGAAGCGCATTTTCGAGCCATCAATATCCTGGCAGGTTTTCAACAGATTTTCAGACTGGCTCAAGGCATAGGGAGAAATATCCAGCACGTCTATGTTTGCCGCGCAATTGCGCTCGCTCACAAAGCGCGCAAATGTAACGGTGGTGTACGGGGATGCAGTTCCACAGAGTAGAATCTGAGGAGCATTTTTTGCTAACGGGTCAGGCCAGCCGAGCTTATCTATTAAGTGAGAACACGTATGATAAAAAAACCGGAGCAAAGCCTTACGCACAGGGTGGATGTTCTTTTTGCCGAAGCTTTTGTGATACTTGCCTGTGCGAAAGACGTTGCCGGAATCTTGCATAGAGATCTCCCTTCCATAGTGAAGCGCGAACTGAGTTGCCTCCATTATAGTACAGGGAATCATTTACGCCTGTTTTTGCCTCTCACGGCAGCGCACTTTACTTCGAGTGCGCTGCCGTGAGAGGGTACCGGCGGGTGAAGCTACTGCTTTAGCCAGTGTGCGGCATCATCACAGACTGCTGGCTTGCAACCATATTAAACATCAAAGCGGGGAAGCGCGAAGTGTGCAAGGCTGTGTCCAAGCGCGAGGCCTGAGACGTGATCGAGCCGCGTATGGATGCCGGCCATAGATGCGGCTTAGTCCGGCCTCCGTCTGAGCATCGCTGTAGCTGTCAAATGAGCGCACAACGCCTGGCAGCACATCGGATGTTACCTGGAAGTGATGCTGATCCCCGTAAAAGGCGGCCAGGACGATCGAGGCGATGGCGCTCCCCACGCTATGCGCTCCTGGATAGGAGGGATCGGGCGGGGTGGTCGCCAGCGAATTCCAGTTGGGGTTCGCAACCGTCTCTGGATTGCCATCGGTGTCAGCCAGGCGGATGGCCGTGATCGGCCTCCAGATTTGATAGTGATACTTGGCTTCGTAGAAAGCGATAGCCCCATCAGCAATAGCCAGGCGGAAAGATGTCCTGGCTGTCATTCTGAGCGCAGCGAAGAATCTCGCTGGTCGAAGGAGAGATTCTTCGCGGCGCTCAGAATGACAGGTGGCA
>JBOGTO010000304.1:0-2743 GCA_050695155.1 Ktedonobacteraceae bacterium | reverse complement strand
TATAGTAGTGGCGACCCTTGCGGTCGCCATGCCTGGCGCGATCGCCATGCCTGGCGCGGTCGCCATGCCTGGCGCGATCTCCACACTCGCCGCGCTCGCTGCGCCTGGCTCACACCAGAATCCCTTCGTCGTCCAGTTGTTTGATCTCCTCATCGCTCATGTCCAGCAGCGTTTTGAAGATGTATTCGGTATCCGCGCCCAACAGAGGGGCGGGGCGATGAATGTAGCCGGGCGTCTGCGACATTTTGAACGGAACGCCGGGATAGAGCTTTTCGCCTACTACCGGGTGATCGAATTGCTCCATGAAGCTGCGCGCCTGGATATGTTCGTCCGCCACAAGCTCGCCTGTGCTGAGTACCGCGCCAGCCGCCACACCTGCGGCTTGCAGGCGACGCATGACCTCATAATGGTCAAGCTGAGCAGTCCACGCGCTGATAATCTCATCAAGCGCGGCGCGATGCTCTATACGCGCTCTGTTCGTGGCGTAGAGCGCGTCCTGTGCCAGGGCAGGTTGTCCAATGGCGGCGGCCAGCGCGGCAAATTCTGCATCGTTTTCAACAGAGATGGCACACCACTGGTCTTCGCCACTGCACGGATAGACGTTGTGGGGCGCGAAGAAACGATGCGAGTCGCCGTTGCGCTGCTGGACATTGCCGTTGACGGTATATTCGATCACGGCAGTATCGGTCAGCGCGACAGCCGTCATTGTCTGCCCCAGGTCGATCCACTGCCCCTGGCCTGTACGCTTCGCATGGCGCAGAGCGGAGGCGACCGCAAAGGCCGCGCTAGCCCCTGCTGCTGCATCGGGATAGCTCGTGCCAACGCGCGAAGGCTCGCCATCAGGCCAGCCCGTCAGGTTGACGATGCCTGCCTGGGACTCCTGCATGGGGCCATAGGCGACGTAGTTTTTATAGGGGCCGCGATGCCCGAAACCCGCCATTGAGCAATAGACGATGCGCGGGTTGATCTCGCGCAGGCGCTCATAGTCGAATCCAATGGCCTTCATGCCACGCGCGCTAAAATTTTCCAGCACCACGTCACTCATAGCGATCAGGCGTGTGATGATTTCGCGCGCCTTCTCGTTCTTCATATCCAGATTGATGCTGTACTTGCTACGATTGTGCGTGTTCCAGTAACCGCTCGAGTTGACCCGCCGGTCCTCGAAGGCAAATGGCGGATACATACGCACCACGTCCATACGTTTGCGGCTCTCGATCTTAATCATCTCCATGCCCAGGTCGCCCAACAATTGGCCGCAGTAGGGACCCGCGAATACCCAGGAGAAATCAGCGCAGCGAAATCCTGCCAGTGCATCCTTTAACATACCTGCTCTCCTCTCTTAAATAATGCCGTCCGCGCTTAGCGTTGCCAGTTCCGCCGAACTCAATCCCAGTCGTGATAAGACTTCGTTGGTATGCTGACCCAGCAAGGGGGCCGCGCTGCGCATCACACCGGGCGTTGCGGTCATGTGAATGGGGGCGGCAATATCCTTATATGGGCCTATGACAGGATGCGCAAACTCTCCAAAGAAGCCGATCTCGTTCAAATGCGCGTCGGTGGCAAGGTCGCGCGCGTCGCTCGTCATGCCAATGGGGCAGCCCAACGCCTGACCTTTGTGAAATAGCTCGGATTTGCCATACTTCATATAACCGGCTACCAGGCGCGGCTCGAATTCGTCGGCGCGCACACGTCGCTCAAAGGTGTTATCCAGCGCCGGGTCTTCCGCCAGTTCAAAATCTTCGGACAGCAGCACGGCGGCGCGTGCCTCTTTGCCCTGTGTGCAACACATGCCGATGTAGCCATCTTTGCAAGGGAAGACGGTGCAGGGCCACGCTGTGCCATGCCGGCTGCCAGCCCGTTTGCGCGCCACGCCCGTATAGGTATATTGCTCGATGGCATTTTCCAGCACAGAAGCCACGCACTCCTGGGCCGATACGTCGATATGCTGACCCTCGTCATGCAAGTCGCGGTAGAGCAGGGCGGCGGCGCAGGCATAGGCGGCGTGCATGGCAGTGATATGTTCTGCCTGCTGCGCGCCCGTCATAGTGGGCGGCTTATCGGCAGGGCCGGTAATGCCCATCAACCCGCCCATCGCATCTTCCACGATATTGCTGGTTTTATACGCGGCATAGGGGCCGCTCTGTCCGAAGCCTGTAATCGAGCAGACGACAAGGCGCGGGTTGAGCCTGTGGAGTTGCGCGAAACCCAGTCCCAACGCCTCTAACGCTCCCACCGGCCAGTCTTCAATCAGCAGGTCCGCGCCGCGCGCCAGTTCGCGCAAGAGTTCCTGCCCGCGCGCCGTATGCAGGTTCAGCGTCACGCTTTTTTTGTTGCGGTTATGGTGAAGAAAATGCAAACTTGTCTCGCGGTCCTCTCTGCCTGCCGCAAAGGGGCCGACCTGGCGCGCCACGCTGCCACTCAGCGACTCGACCAGTACCACTTCCGCGCCATAATCGCCAAACACCTTCGCGCAATGCATACCGCGAATACTGCTGCTCAAATCAAGCACAACGATATCGCCGTACAGTGTTGCATCTCTATGGGATGCGGAGGATTCGCCATGTTCAGCCATAGATTATTCCTTTCCTGGTAAAATGCGTACAAGAAGACCCGAAATATGGTTTAGTATAGCACAACTGTAACTTACCCACAGGGCGATTGAAAAGCCTGGAGGCAAGGCGACCGCAAGGGTCGCCTCTACTAAGACCACGAGGCGCATTGGCAAGACCGTTCATAGTAGAGG
>JBOGTO010000303.1:0-6861 GCA_050695155.1 Ktedonobacteraceae bacterium | reverse complement strand
GGCGTGTGAGGCTATGTTGTAGGGCCGCTTCAATGTGCTGACCGAGCAAGGGGCGCTGGCGCGGCTGGGTGATGCTGTCATGGCGCAGATGCAGGTGAAGTAGCTGTAGCAGGTGCTGCTGGTCGTGCGGGTGCAACAGGTTGAGGTCGAAGAGAGTTTCGGGACGATCAGGGCAGGTGATGGTAAGGACATTATTGTCGATACGCAGGGTGGTGAGTTTGGTGAGATGGTAAGTATGAGACGCTCCCAGTGTGCGCGTGAAGGCACGCGCGCCGATGAGACTGATAACCACAAAGGTGCCGAAGATGAGGCTGAGAGTCAGGCCAGCAAGGCTGATGGCGGTGGCGACGGCGGTAGTGAGCAAGATAAGGATGAGGTGATCGAGATGCAGGGTCCAGCCAATGAGAATGCAGGGGGCAAGACCGATGAGCGTGACGAGGAAGCAGGTGAAGCTGGAACCGATCATGCGATAGATGCTGGCGAAGTTTTTAGGCGAGAGGTCGCGGACGGTAATGGTACCCTGCGGCTGGAGGATAAGGATACCCCGGCGATAGCCCTGGCGACAGGCGAGATAGAAGCGAAAAAGGGTGATGCTGGCGATGAGCAAAATAAAGGAGCCATAGCACAGGATGGCAAGCAGGGCATCTTGCCATTTAAGATAGGGCGTGAAAGGATGCGTATAAGTAGGCCAGAAGAAGATGGCGGATACAGCCAGCAAGGCTGAGCCGAAAGCCGAGAGGATGATAAGTAACATAGCGAACTGGCGATTGTGCTGGTATGCCTGCCGGGTCGGATAAAATACGGTGGCGTTTTGCGCTGGATAAATAGCAGATATGTTGCTATCAATCGGTCGTGTATGCTGCGTATCTCTAGTCTGTATCATATACCCCTGCTCATTATGTAATGTGTGGCGCGACGCGGGCAAATGCTGCTGCGCAATGGTAGCACAGCAGGCGCTGCACGCTCTGGCGCGTGTGTAAGAGATGCGCGATGTTCCGCGCTGCTTCCTTACCCCTTACAGTTGAGGACGATTGAAGATGTGCGACGGTTACATTGCAGGAGGGATGATAAACAGGCGGTGGGGGCAAACAGGCGCATTAGGGAAGATAGCGCTGGATGATGTCGGAGGCGATAGAGGTAGTCGATGAGGCGAGGCCAGGGGGTGTTTCGCCGAGGTGCGCGCGCATGATGAAGAGCAGTTCGTGCAGTTTGAAGGGCTTGCGGAAGAAGAGGCCCGTCTGGAGGCCCATGCGGTGAAGCTGCCAGTCATGGCTACCTGTGATGACAATAATAGGAGTATGGCGAGTGTTGCTGTGACCGCGCAAGATTTTGTAAAGGGTGGCCCCGTCGAGATTGGGCAGTCCTACGTCAAGCAAGATGAGGTGTGGCTGTAGATCGGGTATAGTATGGCTGGCAAGCTCGCCATCAGAGAAGAAAGTGAGTTGCCAGTGGGAGTACTCTTTGAAGGCATCGCGAAAGAGGTCGGCAAGATCGGCGTCGTCTTCGACGATGGCGATGATTTTGGTGGATGGTATGCCGTATTGGGCGTTGTCCGATTGTAAAGATTCGTCTGCCACGTTTTCGTCCTCCCAGAGTGATGCGAACAGGGACGCGGGCGACCACAAGGGTCCCCTCCCCACATCATCATCCACCCCCGCCCCTACGGATAAAGAGAAGCCTGTTTATACATATGTATATAGAATATATCAATTGGGAGGTGATGTCAATGGCACAGATGAGGTGTTCAGGACTATGTAAAAGTCGAGTGAAAGGGGCAAGGCGACCGCCAGGGTCGCCTCTACTAAGACCATGAGGCGAATCGGCAAGACCGTTCATAGTAGAGGCGACCCTTGCGGTCGCCTTGCCTCCAGGCTTTTCAATGGCACAGATGAGGTGGCGGCGCGAGTAATGCCGAGCAGGTCAGTGCGAATGTTAGTGAAGTGTTCGTGGAGGGCGGCCATCTCGATACGCTGGCCGGAGATGCGCAGCCAGATGCGGCGCTGCGGGAAGTAGAAGGCGAGGCAAAGGCTGAGAATGAGGATCACGGCGGTAGGCCAGATAAGGAAGGAGCCGCTATCTCTGGTGACGAGCAGGACAGTAGATTCGGCGGCGTTATTAAGGGTGATGGTCCATTGCTTATCGAAGCTGGTCGCGGTTTGGCCGACGCTGATGTTGGCTAAGGCTTTGAGGTCGCCCGGCGCGGCTCCAGGTACACCAATGCTGATGAGGAAGGATGGGTGCCGCACCTGGGCAAGTTGCACAGAGGGCGAATGGGAGAAAGCGACGGTGATGGTCATGGGAGTACCGGCGATAGGAACGCCCTTAGCATAGTCAACCTGTAAGCCCTGAGCGTTGCCAGTCTGGTCAAGGACGATAGATTGAGCGCAGACGAGGCAACCATTCGCGTCACTGATGGTGAGAGTGACGGAAGCGATGAGAGAAGATTGATGAAAGATGATGCCGTTGTAGGTAAGTGGGTCGTTGACGCGCAGGTGGTTGCTATGGGCGACGAGCTGACCGTCACGGTAGACGCTCAGATCAGTGACGTAGTCGGTGGCAAGGCCGCTACGCGGGTCGAAGGTAGCGGTAAAGTTGTTGACGCGAAAGCTGACGTTATGGGCCGTGCCGCGCGGGTAGACAACGGCGCTTTGTCCGGTAGGCAGGGCCTGGTCGAAGGTAAAGCCAGCAAGGCTATCGCTAAGACTCACGATGGACGCGGGCAGAATATGGCGCGCGGGACTGTTCTGGGGGAAGCCGTGCCACTGAGAGAGAACACCAGCCATAAGCAGCGTGACGAGGGCAGCGTGAAAGACGAAGGTGGCAAGCGTGGCCCAGGAGTTTTTGTTGGCGTAAAGATACGTGACAGGTTGATCGTCGCCGGACACGATGGAGCGCACACGATAGCGGCGTTTGCGCAGTTGGGCAGTGACGAAAGCGAGCGAGTCAGGATGGCTACACGAGGCACGTTCAAGCGCGTTTTGATAGAACTTCTCGCTGCGCCGGATGACGGGATGTTTGAAGTTTTGCCAGATGGCGGGCGCGCGGTTGAGCGTGCAGACGACGATGCTAACCGAAAGGATGGTGAGCAGCAGCAGAAAATACCAGCTGGAGAAGATGGTAAAGAATTGCAAACTATCAAAGATGGGCGTGAGCGAGCCGTAACGCGGCAGGGCGTTTTGCTGAATCCAACTGGCGTAGCTGGTCGGGTCGTTAAGCACCTCGCCAGGAGCCTGCACAAAATAGATGCCGAGCAAGCAGATGACGGTAATAGCAGCAATGAGCAAAATAGCGGTACGCACCGAACTGAGCCATCCCCACGCGGCGTCCACAGGATGCCGCAGCCGATAAGCAAGACGCCGGCGGAAATGATGGCGGGGCGCATTGTTTTTGGGCGCGCGGGAGCCATTGTACACGTTTTTGGGCGTGCGAGTAGCAGGGGATGCTATCAATCGCGCCCCTCCATTGCGCTTACTGGTTCGTGTTGCCATGTTGCTCTCTGACTAAAAAATAAAGAGAAGAGAATATACGGGCGTGCCACAAGAGCCGCTCTTCCATATGATAGGGCATGATGGCGAATCTGGCAAGGTGGGCAAAGCAGCCCGTTTTTTTAATGGACAATTTAACCGATAGCTACTGTAATCAGAGCGTCTATTGCTACTATACTTTCTTCGTAATGCTCAGCCAGCCGGGCAATGGCAATCGAGCGCAACTCATCTTTATCCTGTGGTAATAAAGCTGTAAGCAGAGCGGGATTAACGATGAAGTATCGATCATCTTCACTTAAATCTAATAATCCCCGGCGTTCAAAACGCGGGAATGGGTCTATCTTAATAATCCTGCTCATCGCTAGTAGGCTTAAATCGGCCTTATCAACAACTGCGCTTCTTAAAGCTTTCTTCTTTTCTACTGGTAGCCCTGCTTCTTTACGCAGTTTATAAAATTGAGAAAAGCAGTTTGCTGCATCCCCTACTGAGATTTGCCCATTTCCATCAGTTCGATATAGCATAACAAGCAACAATAGCATCTGATAGGAGTATTCAAGCCTGGTACTCCTGGCAAACTCGAGTATCGTTTCTAGTGCGACCTGCTGTACTTCTGTAGGAATAGCGCTGTCTATTTTTGTCTTTGGATTGAAACCAGCCTCTATTAACTTTTTCACGTATTCGTCTTCGGAAATACTTCTGGGCATTTTTCTCTCAACTTCCCTGAGTCTTCTCCTAATTTCATCATCAAAAGAATATGCCTGAGATCGAAATACTCCTAATTGGGCCTCTATTGCTATAAATGGTTCTGCAAGTCTCTGACCTGCAATAAAAAGATTACGCTCTATGTTTATGGATAAGCCTTTCTGAGTCAGATTAGAAGATCCTACCATAGCCCATGCTTGTCCATTTGACGCGCCATAATATATTTTGGGATGAAATATTTTTCGTGGCCCCGCAACGTAAACATATACATCGACGCCGTAATCTTGTAACTCTACAAAAGCATTAACCCGATTGATAGGACATAAACCAACCACTGCTCTTACGCGGTTAGCACTCTTAAACAGAGTTTGCAGCCATGATACACCAATTGCAGAAACGTAGGCGACAGAAAGATCAATATCTGAATGCGGATAGTCTTTTCCAGCTTTCAGAAGTGCCTTTAGAGGTTCATCAATAAAACTGATAACAGTATCAGGCATACTTATTCTCTACCTTCTGCCATACTCAAATAGCTGTCCTCTATGCCGATTTATATGTCACGTATGCATGAACACCCTGCCATGATGATACTCCGCTGTATCCCAGTTCAGCACATCGTCCAACCTTTCACGAAAGGCTTTCAGAGCTTGCTCGCGGGCGGCTTCATCTGGCATGATCGTTCCGCGCCATACCAGTGTGATAAACACACGCTCCGGTTTCTGGATGTCCTCTACAATGTGGCGTGCTACTGTCCCAGGAAAGGTATGCAGCTCTTTCTTGCGCATTTCTTCTAGCTTCTGTACGAATGTATCTAATTGTCCAGAGCGCACCTGTACAAAAATAAGAGTCATGTATTGTGTATTTTCGCCTGTAGATATGCGCCAGGTTGGCGTATTTTTGCGGGGGCGTCCAACATTGCTCCTCTTAAAATTCTGAACCTCTTCAATAGGAATCATAAGAGCATTAGCCGCCCATACCGCATGGAGCCGATTTTGTTCAATAAAAAAATAGATTCTCGTATCTGAGACATCAAGTATCTCAGCAGCTTGCTTTACGGAGATGTATCCAGGCATATCAGGAATATTGTTGTAGTTTTCCATGTGGGTAGTCTATTCACAAGCTCTAATTTTGAAAAACTCACATTTGATAACTATTGAATAATAGTTGGAAATATGATATATTCCTTTCAATCGACAACTATTAGTCTTTCACGAGGACAGGGTGTTATAGAAGGAAATATAACAGATGGTATTTAACAATAATGGACGAACAAGCAGCCGTTATGACGAGGTGGTGTTTCAGGAAATGGTGATTGGTGAGATGGGGGAGTTGTTGCCGGAGGAACTGATTGACGAGTGTGATCTTGAGAATGCGCGGTCGGTATTGGAGATTGGATGCGGGGCAGGTGAGTGGTTGCGGGGTATAGCGCGGGATTATCCGCAATTGCAATGTATCGGGGTTGACCAGGACGAGGGGATGGTGATGATGGCGAATGCGCGGGCGCAACAGGATGTGTTGGGGCAGATGAGGTGTTTCGTATCGAATATACACGATATTACTCCTGAATTGTTTCCTCTCGAAAAGTTTGATCTTGTGCATTTGAGTTTTTTGAGCCGTTACATTTTGACGGTTGATTACCCCAAACTGGCGAGAACGTGCGTGAAGTTGTGTCGTCCTGGTGGGTTTATATGCTGGACGGAGGCGGAATTGCCGGTAACGAATAGCCCGGCTTTTGAACGATGGATCGGGTTGTTATGTGAAGCGTTGGACAAAGCTGGACAGAGTTTTGTTCCTGAAAGCATGTTGGAGCTATCTGCGTTGCTGGCACAAGGTTCTGGAAAGAGGAGGGTTGGCAAGGCAGGATATCGGCGGCGTCACCTGGGGATTACACCGATGCCCGGTCTCTGGCTGCGCGAAGCAGGGTGTAGTATGTTTAATACATCTTCGGAGACTGCGCGGCGGCTCTTTGGGAAGTATCCTGCAATTCCTGCGAAACCTTACGCGGTTCGTTTGTCGAGGGGGTCGATACCCTATGAAAGTTTCGTGAAGGTGATGCCCCGGTTGCTACACGAGGTGAAGCAGTTTCTTTTGCGGAAGGGAGTTATTGGCTTTGGAGAATATGATGAGTTGTGCGCACAAGTGGAAAGGGAGCTTGCGGCTAAGGATTTTTGCGGGCTGGCTTTTGTGGTGCGCGTATGGGGACAGTGTTTTTAATGTGACTTCTTGCGTAAAAACGCATCTTTGTGCTAATCTCTACAATGGGAAATCGGGCTGGATGCTCTCTCTTTGCTCCAGTCAATCCATTTTGTAGAGTTTTTTGTATGCCTGTCTTTTTCAATCTTATCAGCGAGGAATTTTTTTATGCTTTATCATATGGGAGAGTATTACGAGCGGGCCAGCGATTATGATCTGGAGTATCAGGGGCAGTCGGAACAGGATATTCCGTTCTGGCGCGAACTGGCGATGCGCTTTACGCCGGAGCGCGTGCTGGAACTGGCGTGCGGCAGCGGGCGCATTGGTATGGAGTTGTTGCATAGCCCCGGCAGCTTTCACCTTGAAGGGCTGGACATCTCGCCTGAGATGCTGGCGGCATACCGGCGCAAGTTGGAGCGCGAAGACGAAGCAGTGCGACAGCGCGTTACTTTGCACGAAGGGGATATGTGCGATTATGAAC
>JBOGTO010000302.1:0-2025 GCA_050695155.1 Ktedonobacteraceae bacterium | reverse complement strand
CATCCACACCACCCCCGCCCCTACGGACAAATACAAACAAAATCAAAATCTGAGAGGAATTCTCTAATATGCCAGATGATTCTATAGCCGACTGGCCTTTTCAGAAGGTGCTGATCCCCAATCGCGGGGAAATTGCTGTGCGTGTCATTCGCGCTTGCCGCGAACTGGGGTTGAGCAGCGTGGCCGTGTATAGCGATGCCGACCGCAACGCTTTGCATGTGCGTATGGCGGACGAAGCTTATCACATCGGCCCGTCACAGGCGGCGAAGAGTTATTTGCATATTCCCACCATTATCGAAGTGGCGAAACGCGCGGGAGCGCAGGCTGTACACCCCGGCTATGGTTTCCTGTCAGAAAACGCCGCTTTTGTGGATGCCTGCACCGAAGCCGGGCTGATTTTCGTGGGGCCACCGGCCAGCATAGAACGTGAGGTAGGCGAGAAAACCGCCGCGCGTGATGCCGCGCGCGCCGTCGATGTGCCTATCGTGCCGGGCGCGCTGCTCGATAACGTGCCTGATGATGAAATTGCCGCGCTTGCGGAAAAGATTGGCTACCCGTTGCTGCTCAAGGCGGCGGCTGGCGGTGGTGGCAAAGGTATTCGCTTTGTGCGCGACCCCAGAAACCTGATGGCCTCATTGCGCACGGCACGCAGCGAGGCCAAAAGCGCCTTTGGCGACGAGCGCGTCTACATTGAGAAAGCCGTCTATCCGGCGCGTCATATCGAGGTACAGTTCATCGCCGATACATTTGGCAACGTGGTTCACCTGGGCGAGCGCGAATGCAGCATTCAGAGGCGGCACCAGAAGCTGATCGAAGAGTCACCCTCGCCTGTGCTGGACGAGGAATTGCGCCAGCGCATCACCGGCTCTGCCGTCAATCTGATCCGCAGTATCCATTATGTCAATGCTGGCACGGCTGAATTTTTGCTCGGCCCCGATCGCAACTTCTATTTCCTCGAGGTGAATGCGCGTATCCAGGTCGAGCATCCCGTGACCGAGTGGGTGACGGGCATTGACCTGGTGCAAGAGCAGTTTCGCGTGGCGGCTGGCCTGCCGCTCTCCTTCACACAGGAAGAGGTGACGTTGAATGGCGCGGCCATCGAAGCGCGTATCTCTGCTGAAGACCCTGAAAATCGTTTCTTGCCAGCTACCGGAACCGTGCAGGCGCTACAAGAGCCATCCGGCCCCGGTGTGCGCGTCGATAGCGGCATGTACGCGGGTTTGCAAGTGCCGCTCTTCTACGACCCGCTGCTCTCGAAACTGATTGTATGGGGCAAAGATCGCCAGCACGCCATCGCGCGAATGCGCCGCGCCCTCGACGAATACCAGGTAATGGGCGTGCGCACCACCCTGCCTTTCGCGCGCTGGCTAATGAATCATCCTCGCTATCTCGCCGGAGACATGTCCACCGACTTCATAGCCGAGGAATGGGATACGCGCAAAGACAAAATGCCATCTACTGCGCCTGAAGAAACGGAGAATGAGACGCTTGCGCCCGCGCAAATTGCCGCGTTGATGGGCGGCATCTTGCTCGACCAGCATATCGAGGAAGAAAAACTGCGCCGCAAGCCTGTTGGCGAGAACGGCGCAGAAACGAGTCGCTGGCGTGATGCGGGGCGCAGAGATGCGCTGCGCGGCATGTAGCGTCACTTCCTATCGGAAGAACCAGTCACCAGATTAATAATTGCCAGCAGTATGATGGCACCGAGTACTGCTACAAGAAAGGCCGTCCAGTTCCAGCCCACACTGAGCGCATGGCCGGTAACCAGGCTATATACCCAGCCGCCAATAAACGCGCCGAGAATGCCAACCACGATATTGCCCAGGCAGCCCAGGCGCGAGTTACCCCCGGCTATGATACTGGCGACCCAACCGGCCAACGCGCCAAAAATGATCCACGAAAACAGGCCAAGATTTGAATTAACGACATCCATGCGTTGTTTCCTCCATAATTTTTTCGATCTTTTGCTTAGACAGATTTCATATCTTGCCTGTCATTCCTCGCAGGCGGTCGCCTGCGAGGAAT
>JBOGTO010000301.1:0-12094 GCA_050695155.1 Ktedonobacteraceae bacterium | reverse complement strand
GTGGGCGACGCAAGCGTCCCCTCCCCACACAACCCCACCCCCGCCCCTACGGATTCAGTGCGTCCATTAGCACCTCCACGCCATAGCGCAGGGGATCAGTGGCAGGTAGCCCTGTTTCGTCCTCGGCCTGTTTGATGGCGTCACGCGCCTTTTCATCGCTCAGGCCAAATGTTACGATGGAGAGGCCCGCGACTTTGCAGGGGCGGTTGGGACGCACCCAGCTTACGGTTTCCTCGTTCAGTTCGATCATACGTTTGAGCGGAGGAAACGGGCATTCGGTGTAGCCCTCGATCATGGTGGTTCCGGCTTTGTGGCAGAAGATCATGGCATCGGGCATGGAGCCGTGAATGAGGCCGAGCGTGACGGGCGAATAGCCGGGGTGGTTGAGCGCGCCCTGCCCCTCCACAAACACCCAGTCGTGTTTGTTGCTGAAATCGAGTACCATTTGCTCGACCATGCCCGCCACAAAGTCACTGATGATGCGATCAACCGGCAGGCCGGTGCCGGAGATCATGATGCCCGTTTGTCCCGTTGCGACGAAGGCGCTGTTGAGGCCACGTTTGCGCGCTTCAATGTCAAGCTCAAGCGCGGCGGTCATTTTGCCGACCGCGCAATCGGAGCCGACGAAGAGTACAGTGTGGCTGCCGGGGCGATGCGGGAGAAATTGCGCGACACGGTTCGAGTCGGGCGTGCGGCGCACATCCCAGATGGTCACGCCGCGTTTGGCGGCGGCGGCGCGTAGTTCTTCGTCCTCGGATAGAAAGAAGTGCAGCCCACTGATGATGTCCAATCCGTTTTCGATAGCGGCCAGCAGTTGCCAGCGCCACTCCTCCGGTAATGCGCCGCCCATCGGCGCGATGCCGATCAAGAGGGAGTCGGGCTGCAATTTCAGGGCCTCATTAATATCGCGCACGACGGGGATGCCGTGTCCAAAGGATGCGCCACCCAGCGCTTGAGGAACATCCATACCCACTTTTGTGCTGTCGATGACGGCTACAACCGTATCTTTGCTGTAGCGAATAACTCCCGTCGCTGTCTTGCCGTAGTGCCACTCAAACGCGCCCTCCGCCAGTATCGCTATGCGTCGCATGTCGTTGCTCCCTCTTCAGATAGATCATAAATAGCCATTGGTGCTTTCTATTATACAATCAAAAATGGCTGAGCATAGTACTTCGCATTTTTCGCGGCTGCGTTGAAAACTCTGGACTCTTATGCGCAACCGTGCTATCATAAGTGCCAATGTTAGTACCTGTTTTGAAGAAGGGGCGGGAATCGCTATGAATTTCAATTTAATAAGCTGGCTATTCACTGATCCGTGTACGGCCACCAACTGCGTGTTAGCCACATCAACCAGTCCTGGCACGCCGCCGGAAACCTTTCATTTTTACATTCCCTGGCTGATCTTTTGCATTCTGGGAGTGCTGATTCCTTTCTATTATTCGGTAGAGGGGCGCAAACGCTTCGTCAAATCGCGGCCAGTACTTAGATACATGTTTGATCGTTACCTGGGCTGGCTGGCGATTATCTGCATCATCGGGTTCCCGCTGATCTTTTCGCGCTACTACCTTTACCTCTACTTCTTCGCGTGGCGCTTCTGGCGTTATACGTGGTTGGCTGGTTTGCTGGCATGGGCAATAGTCTGGATTATCTATCTGGCGCGCAAGTATCCGAAGGAGCGCGATAGCTGGCTGGCTCAGCAGAATCGCAAGCAATACATTCCCAAAGGCAACCGGCGCAAGGCCAAAGCCGCCAGCAGGTAATATGACCGGTTTTTCCGTATGAACCCGCCCACAGGCATTATTCTGGCCGGGGGACGCAGCCAGCGCATGGGTACCAACAAAGCTCTGCTGCCTCTCCCCGGCAAAGCCTCCGAAACATTTCTGGCGCATATCGTCTCAACCCTGGCCCCCTTATGCGCTGAGGTACTCATCGTGGCGCGTGACGTGGCGCAATTCGCGGATGCCGCCCTGCCTGATACGCGGACGGTGTTCGATCAAAAGCCGGGAGGCGGCCCATTAATGGGTCTATATAGCGGTCTCAACGCCATGCAATCTACGACCGCGCTGGTGGTCGCTGTTGATATGCCCTTTGTGCAGCCAGCTCTGTTAGCCTTTCTGCTGGACTGCTACCAGCCAGATACACTAGTTGTCCCAGTTGTAGATGGTGTACCGCAAGTCCTGCTAGCGCTCTACCCGCGCTCAATCCTCCCCCTGATCGAGTCGTTATTGCAACAGGGAAAACGCGCCCCCCGCTCCCTCTTAGAAGTCGCCCCCGTCCACTATATTGAGGAAGCGCAACTGCGGCAGGTTGACCCGCAATTGCGCTCGTTTGTGGGGATCAATACCCCGCAGGATTTGGACGCGGTGATGGAGAGATGAGCAGCGCGAGCCGGATGCCCGCAAGGGGCATCCCTACATATGGGATTACCACCCCTCCTCTCCACCCCTGTCTCCTGACAGGCGAGGTGGAGGAGCGGAGGGGCGCGCGAAATATGTAGTGACGCCCCTTGTGGGCGTCACGGGGTGGGGCATCGTGCATGGCAGGAGGTGAGGTATCTTATCCCCCATTTTGCATGGCAGCCCATCTTCGTTGTGCCATCGCTTTCAGCGTTTCTTCAAAGCCGCGCATGGTCAACCAGTTGTGCGTCTCGCCTGTCACCACGATGTCTGCCTGTTGCAGTTGCGCGATGCTGGATGCTCCGCTCAACTGCATGGCTACTTTTAGTTCGGTGATGGTTGTTTCGAGCAGTTCGCATACGGCGTCGTAGCTCTGGCTGGCGGCTTTCAGGAAAGGGAAGCCCATGCCAACCATTGTCGCGCCCAGGGCCAGGGCGCGCGCCATGTCCAGCCCGCTGCGCACGCCGCCGGTAGAAATTAAGGGCAGGTGGGCTACGCTGGCCTCGACAACGGCGATGGGCGTGGCGATGCCCCAGTCGCTGAACAACTGGCCGATAGCGTGCGTGCGCCCGTCGCCGCGCGCGGCAGAACGCGCCGCCTCCATAGCCGACATGCTGCTGCCACCTGCCCCGCCTACATCGATGGCAGCCACGCTGCATGAGCGCAGCAACAGCGCCTGTTCGCGGCAGACACCCGCGCCCGTCTCCTTTGCAATCACCGGCAGCGCAATTTGAGCGGTGAGCGCTTTTAGCGCGGCAGCCTCACCAAGCGCGCGACGGTCTCCTTCTGGCTGAGCGGCTTCTTGCAGGCTGTTCATGTGTACGGCCAGCGCGTTCGCGCCAATCATGTCAATGGCGCGCTGTACCTGTTCCAGCGTGAACGGCTCGTGGCGCGCCTGCTTAATCAGTTGGGGCGCGCCAATATTGGCGATCAGAAAGGCGTGTGGCGCGTTTTGGCGTGTGATAGCGTAGCTTCCGGCTACATCGGGGTTGACGATGGCGGCTCGCTGGCTGCCAACGCCCAGGGCAAGTCCATACTGCCCGGCAGCGCGCGCCAGGTTGGCATTGATGGTGATGACATCGGGATGGCCGCCCGTCAAGGATGAGATAAAGATGGGGTAGCGCAAGGTATGACCGAGGAAAACGACCGAGGTATCGATTTCGTCAAGGTTCACTTCTGGCAACGCCTGGTGAACAAACTGAATATCCTGCCAGTTGGCGCGCTGCGCAACCGCAATATCCTGTCCTAATGCTACATTGATATGCTCTAACTTGCGTTGTTTCACTTCATCTGTCACGTCAGCACGTTCTTTCTTGCGATCTTGCCCGCAGGGATGTAACGTTGTACTATCAGGTATACGAGTGGAATGCTAAAAATGCATACAGGCAACAAGATGGCTGTCGAATGCGGGGCAAGTTGTTGCAACGGGTAGTACAACAACGTGCTACAGGAAAGCAACAACGCGCATACGCTCAATGCATCGAAACGACGCAACGCCACAATCCACACCCCCCACACAATATACCCCGGCCCGAAAACCGTCACAGCCAGCACGATATACCCCAAAAACACAACCAGCCAGCCTGTGAAGAGTGTGTGATATGAGTATAAAAGATCTGAAGCCACCTCATTGCCCTGAACCGGATTGTCGGTGGAATGGAGATGAGGGCGGCGCAAGCGCCCCCACCACCCTTCCCAACCGCCCCCGCCCCTACCTGGTCTCGTTGGGAAAGCCTCTGTAGGGGCGGGGGATGTGGGGAGAATGGGCGGGGGCGCTTGCGCCGCCCTCGTCCCTTTACCCTCGATGCATCGCGATTCCCTCGATGGTTCATGCGTAATTAACCCGACACGTCGCGCGCGAACCCGTCCCATTTCGCGTAAATAGAGCAGCGCGAACAGGAAAAGCGACGTGGCGAGGACGGTCATATCGGCGGCTGTACCCGGCTGCATCAGTGATGGGGGAAAGTGTCCATTCTGCGCGACGAATTTGAAGAGCGGACGCGCAAGCATTACGACGAGGCTGAGCGGCGAATTAGCGAAATTGAAGAGGTTAAGCGCGTTAGTGATTGCCAGGAATGTTGCGCTGCCCTGCCACGCTGGTATATACGCCACGACGAAAACCGCCAGCACGATCAGCGCGTGCCACGCGAAACCCATGAGCGCTCTGGCAACGCCGCACGTATGGCGCACCATAAACCAGAGCCAGAGCGGGGCTATTAATAGTGCCATGAAATTGATGCGCACGGCCAACCCAATTAAAACCAGCGTCACAATTGTCTGTAGGGGCGAAGACAGGATGCTCACAAGGGGCGTCGCTATTGCCAACAAAATCAGGCAGATTACCTCTGCCGATGTATTGCCGTAGACGGCCAGTTCGATGAGGATCAGGGGGTTCCAGGCATAGAGCAATGTTGCGGGCAGGCGACGCTCTGGCGCAATTTTGCTCGTTATGGCCCATATCAATAGAATATTGAAGAGATGCGCAAGCAGGGCAAGTAGCCTTGTGGGTACCGTAGATGCTGGCAAGGCTGGTACGCTAAAGACCAGTGTGATCCCGATAATGGCCGCGCCGCTTAGAGGCAAAAGCAGCCAGGGAGGTGAGAAGCGCCGCTTGCCGCTCAAGCGAAAGCTGCTGGCGATAGCGAGAAGGTAAAGACAGCTTGATCCCATCAGGATGAGCGCCAGGGAGAGAATGCTGTTCACAATCCCACTCTTGAAAAGGCGCTGTCTATGTACTTCACATAAAAATCGGTGTTGGTCAGCTCGGTCAGTTCGGCGCGTGACAGGTATTGAGCGACTTCGGGGTCGCTGCTGAGCGCGTCGAGCAGGGCGGGACCTTCTATCGCGCCTTTGCTCGCCATGCCCCACACCTTCTGCGCGTTGCGCTGCACCATTTTGTAGGCTTCCTGGCGACCCACGCCTTTGTCGATGAGCGCGAGCAGGATGCGCTGCGAGAAGACCAGCCCGCCCGTCATGCGCAGGTTTGCCAGCATTCGCTCCTCATCAACCTGCAAGCCGCGCATGACCGTCGTGAAGATAGAGAGCATATAATCAAGCAGTGTGCAGGCGTCGGGGATGATGATGCGCTCGGCGGATGAATGGCTGATGTCGCGTTCGTGCCACAGGGCGACATTCTCCATCGAGGTGAGGGCAAAGCCGCGCAGTACGCGCGCCAGGCCGCAGATGCGCTCGCATAGTTCGGGATTGCGCTTATGCGGCATGGCGGATGAACCCTGCTGACCCGCGCTGAACGGCTCGAAGGCTTCGCTCAGTTCGGTGCGCTGCAAATGGCGAATCTCCTGCGCCATCTTCTCCAGTGAAGCGCCGAGCAGGGCCAGCGTGGTGATGAAGTGGGCATGGCGGTCACGCTGCACAATCTGGCTGGAGATGGGTGCCGCGCCCAATCCCAGTTGAGCGCACACATACTCTTCGACCTGCGGCGGTACCGTCGCGTGCGTGCCGACCGCGCCTGAGATTTTGCCCACCGTCACCTGCGTGAGCGCGTCGGCAAGCCGTTGTTGGCCGCGCCGCAACTCATCTACCCACAGAGCCAGTTTTAAGCCAAAGGTCATCGGTTCGGCGTGGATGCCATGCGTGCGCCCGGCCATCAGCGTGTATTTATAGCGCACCGCCGCCTGTGCTACCACTTCTATCAGGCCGGAGAGCGCGCCAGAGAGCATTTCTCCGGCCTCTTTGATCTGTACTGCCAGAGCGGTATCCAGCACATCGGAGGAGGTCAACCCCAGGTGGATGAAGCGTCCTTCGGGACCGAGCTGCTCCTGCACGGAACGCAGGAAGGAGATGATGTCGTGATGGGTCTCTTGCTCGATTTCCTGCATACGCTGCGCGTTGTAACGCGCCTCCTGTATTTTCGCCAGAGCATCGGGCGGAATGATGCCTTCACGCGCCCAGGCTTCGCAGACCAGCAGTTCCACTTTGAGCCAACAATCGCTTTTATGGGTCGCGGACCAGATGGCGGCCATTGCAGGCCGCGAATAGCGTTCGATCATGGTATAAAAATCACCCTCAATATGTTACACTGCGACGCAGGACATGCTCTTTGCATTTAGTTTAGTGTATCACACCTTATCGCGGGAAGAATAATCATGAACGCACTCATAGCGACAACTGTAAATTATCGTTTCGCGCAGCATACGCGCCGTATCACACGCCTGGCGCTGGTTTCTGCCATTGTTTTATTGCTCGCCGTTGCCGCGATTGTGCTGGATGCTACGGGCGCGCTGCCTGCTGGCCTGGGCGGTCTGGGAATAATAGGCTACCTGGTGGGCGTTATTGCCTTTGTAGTTCTGATGCCTATGCTGATCCTCAGCTACGAGTACGCACGCTGCGGCCTGTGGATCGACGATGAGGGTACGCGCGTGCGCTTTCCGGGCGAGAAACTCCAGGAAATAGCATGGCCGGAGGCGCGTTTTGCCGTGAACGAGGGCGAAGAGTACCTGCAATTCAGCAAGGGCAAAGAAGGGCTGGGTCACATCTTTGGTGATACGCGCTACATCCGCCTGCATTTGGAAGGATTGACGCCGGAGCAGCGCGAACAGGCCATAGCCGCTATTGCGCAGCATTGCGAGATGCGCCACCCCACGCGCTTTACTCTCATGACCCTGCTCAATACCAAAGGTGAGACCATCGCCAGGGGCAGGCTTTACCTGTTCGAGCGCGAACTGGTATGCGCCGAAAATCGCGGCGAGAAGCGAGTCTTCTTCATCGCCCCGCTCGCAAAGTTGAGCGGCGTGCGCAAACGCGACCCCTTTTACGTGGGCAAGCTCGAATTCGAGGCGCTTGCGCTGCGCTATAAAAGCACCGATTACGTGATTATGTTGGGCTACGAGACCACCATTTCGGGCAATATCGGCACCAGCTCGCACTGGGCCATCACCGGCTACGCCGCTGACTGGATTGAAGCACTGAGAGGGTGAGCATCGGGTTTTTGCATCATCCACCCCCGCCCCTACGGATCATTCCGGCCTGTTTGTTACATTGACGCCTATTGGGTAGGGGTAGAACCGCCGCCCTGGTCTCGAAAATTGGGGCATAAAACTTGCCAAAAGTGTGTTATAGTATGATAGAATAGAGTCAATGTGTTGGTGAAGGTGAGTGGGAGGAAAAGGAACCGCAAACTCCTGACCCCTTGACGGCCACGTATCATCCGTGTACAATCATGCTCACAGCCATAACTGTTGAATTAACCGGGAGTTGTCATGAAAAAAGGAATACATCCAAAGTATATCGAGTCCACAGTCAGTTGCGCCTGTGGCAATAGTTTCCAGACCGTCAGCACTAAGCCCGTCTTGAAGGTAGATGTTTGCTCCAAGTGCCATCCATTCTTTACGGGACAGCAGCGCATTCTGGACGCGGCAGGCCGCGTCGAGCGGTTCCGCAGACGCTTTAACTTGCCTGAAGAATAGTGGCCTGATTTATCGCGCCCATTCGGGCATGGATCAAGGGGGATAAAGCATAAAATGAGTGCGATAAATCGCGCCCATTTTGTGCTTTATCCCCCTTTTTTTGTTTTTTGTTTGCTATAAGGGGAATGACCCGTTGAATGGTCAGATGAGAACGATACTGTTCCTTATTGCTGATACCGGGGCAGGACATCGCAGCGCAGCTAACGCCATACGCACTGCTATCACTTTACTGGCTCAAGCAGAGCGGGAGAGTGGGGCTGGCAGCCAGAACACCTATCGTGTCGAAATTGTAGATGCGTTTGAGGAGTATGGTCGTTTTCCTCTGCGCGAGGCTATGAAGCTGTATGGGCCAACTATTCGCTATAATCCCAGGCTCTATGGACAGGTTTTTCACCTGAGTAACCAGGCGCAGAGCATTTCGGCGGTACAGACGATGGCGACTCCTCTGATTCACAAAGGACTGTTACGCTTAATTTCCTCAGTCCAACCCGATGTGATTATTTCCATCCACCCTTTACTCAACCATGTCACCCTGCGTGCTTTGCAAGAGTTACCGTTCCATATTCCATTCATCACCGTCGTCACGGATCTCGTCAGCCTGCATTATTCCTGGTTTGCCCCTGGCGCGGATGCCTATATCGTGCCAACGGAACGCGCGCGCGAACTTTACCTTGAACGCGGACTCGAGCCTGAGCGCGTGCATATGCTGGGTATGCCCATCGACCCCAAGTTTACACTGCCCACGGAAAGCAAACAGGACTTGCAGCGCAAGCTTGGGCTGACGCCCGGCAAGCCCGTTGTTTTGCTGGTGGGCGGCGGCGATGGCGCGGGCGGCCTGCGTTCTTCGGTTCAGGCCATTTCGCAGGCGCGTTTGCCGGTGCAATTATTGATAGTTACCGGTCGCAATACCCGTCTCTATGCGCATCTACAGCGTGTGCGCGCCAGCCTGCGCGTGCCGGCCAAAATCTTTGGTTTTGTGCATAATATGCCGGAGATGATGCGGGCCTCGGATGTCATTATCACCAAAGCCGGTCCAGGCACTATCTGTGAAGCGCTGGCGTGTGACCTGCCCATTATTCTCAGCGCCTACGTACCGGGTCAGGAAGAGGGCAATGTCGAATTTGTCACTGCAAACCGTGTTGGTACGCTGGCCTATGACCTCGTTGAAATGATTAACGCGCTGCGCCTGCTCATCAAACCAGGCTCGGAGGTGATGCAGGAGCAATTGGAGAATGCCCGGAAAATCTCGCGCCCCAACGCATCTTTCGATATCGCGCAATGTATTCTGAGCTATTTACCCGCCGAGGGCGTACCCAGTGTATGGGAACAGACCTCCGTAGAGACGCACATTATGGCGTCCACCCGGCAACACCCTTTGCAAAGCATTGCGCCGACCCGTACTTTACAGAGCCGGTTGCCGCGTTTGCGCTCTAATATGTCAATGGTTTCGTTGCGACGCCGTTTAAATCGTTTGAAACTTTTTCAGCGAACGCTTTACAGGTACAAGCGCTCATAGAGGCGCTCTAAAGCGCGCCCGAAGGTGAATTAAGCATGGCAAAATTCTATTATGGCGGTCAGGCAGTTATGGAGGGCGTGATGATGCGCGGGCGTCAAACGGCAGCGATGGCTGTGCGTTGTCCCGATAAGAGCATCTATCTCTATGAAGAAGCCTTAAATCCGAAGCTGTACCAGAATCGCCTGTTTCGCCTGCCGTTCCTGCGCGGTATGCTATTGCTGTGGGAGATGCTGGTGCTTGGCACGCGCCTGATGACCCTTTCCGCCAACATCGCTACCGGCGCGGTTGACCCTGCCGTTCCAGCATACCAGGATGATTTCCCGCCTGTTGGAGCGCCGTATGAAGGCAACGTTGAAAACGGCTTGCCCGCTCAACCAGAAAGGCCACCACAGCTTGGTGGGGCGGCGCTGGCGTTGACATTGGTCGTCTCGCTGGGTTTCGCCATCGCCGTCTTCTTCCTGGTGCCTCTATTCATAGCTGGTCTGCTGCGTAACCAGGTGGGCGAAGGCTGGCTCAATCTCACGGTAGAGGGCGTCATTCGCCTGGCCCTGCTAATTGGTTATCTCTACCTGATCGGGCGTGTTCCCGATATTCAGCGCGTCTTCGGTTATCACGGAGCCGAGCATAAGACCATCAATGCGATGGAGCATGGCGACCCGCTGGACATACCCCATGTGCGCCGCGCTTCGCGTGTGCATACCCGTTGTGGCACAGGCTTTTTATTGCTGGTCATGGTTGTTTCGATTTTCGTTTTTGCCCTGGTTGGTTCGCCTGCCTTGCCGTTGAAAATCCTCTCGCGCATTGTGCTGGTGCCGGTTGTGGCCGGCATCGCCTACGAACTGATGCGCCTGGGCGCGGCAAATTATCGTTACCGCGTAGTGCGCTGGCTGCTCGCGCCGGGACTGGCCTTGCAGGGCTTGACCACCCGTGAACCCGATGATCGCATGATCGAGTGCGCCATCGCCGCCTTAGAGCGCGTGATGTCCCGCGACGATCAACCCGCAGGGACGACCTTTGAGGGCGCTGTTCCATAAGATAGATAGGATACCTTGTCATGTCGTCAGACCCAACTATAACGCCGCCTCCCGTTGACGCGGCTCCAACCGTGCCTGTAGAACGTCCCCGGCTGCGCTTTTCGGGCGCGCGCTGGTTTTTTACCGGCCTCATCCGCGTCTCATACCGTGCCTGGACGCGCGTTGCTGCTCACCTGTTCCCCGAAGATTCGCGGATGGAACGTATCGCTCGCGCGCTGCATATCCCATTGCCCGATCAACTCAACATGAGCTGGGTTACGGAAAATCTGGCCGTTGGCGGGCGTATTCGTCCCGCAGACATCCCCGCGTTAGCGCGCGCGGGCATTACGCACGTCATCGATACTCGTTCGGAACACAGCGATGACGCGCAGGCGCTGGCAAAAGAACATATCGAGTTGCTGTATTTGCCCACACGCGACACGAAGCCGTTGACCGTTGAGCAGATGCTGGAGGGGTCGCAATGGGCGCACCGGGTCATGTTAGAGGGCGGGCGTGTACTCATCCATTGTGAGCATGGGGTGGGACGCAGCGTACTGCTCACCTGCGCGGTACTTACGTATGAGGGGATGCACGCTCAGGATGCTCTACAACTGACGCAGCAAAAACGCTGGCAAGCCTCGCCAAATCACAGGCAGGTGGTGCGCTTGAGAGAATTCGAGTCAACCATCGATGCGGAGCGACGGGCTTCCAGCAAGCCATCCCCCAGCGCGTAAAGCTGGATGGCCTGCGCCACACCATCTTCGGCGTTGCTGGCAGTCACCGCTCGCGCGGCGGCTTTGACCGCCAGGGGAGCCTGTCCCATCGCCACGCCCCAGCCAGCGCATTGCAACATGCGAATATCATTGTTGTTATCGCCAATAGCCATTACCTCGCCGGGCGGCAAGTCGAATAGCCGCGCCAGCGCCACAACGCCGCTCGCTTTCGAGCAGCCCGTATGCATCACCGCCAGTTCCGCGCAGCCATAATTACCGCGCTTGATGGTTGTCCACGAACAATCGAGCGCCGCGATCTGCGGCGACACGCTCAGAATGGCTTCTTCTGCATCAAATGCTACCACGCGCAGCGGATCAGCCTGCCCGGCGCAAAGTTGCGCGTAAGGCATCCGGCGCACCATATCAGGATATGTGGTGAAGTACGCATCCAGCCACAGGTTATCGAAATCCGCTGACCCTGTCCATATTTGCTCGTCCAGGCCCGTATCGGGATGAACCACCGGCTGCACGCCATGTTGCAAGAGTATATTCACCGTCTGTTGGGCAATATCAGCAGACAGCGTTTGCGTGTGCAGAATTGTGCCTTGCGGGTGCTGCACAATCATGGCCCCATCATACAGGATGAGCGGGATTTGCAAGCCCAGTTCATCTGCTATCTGCCCCGTATTGCAATAGCGGCGGGCTGTCGCCAGCGTCACGATGATGCCAGCCTGCTGCGCCGCCTGCACAGCCTCCCGCGTCGGCGCGGCAATCTTTCCTTCAGGATTCAACAACGTGCCATCAATATCAATCACGAGCATTCTAATATGCTCAGGAATCGTTTTTCCAGTTATCACTACACCACCTCGAAAACAGAGTATGAATAAATGCGAATGCGACGGGTTTAGCCCGTCGCATATTCCTCAGAATGGGGTACGGGTATAGTATACAACATTACCCCGGATGCCCGCGAGAGGCATATTCAGGTATCCGTAGGGGCGGGGGCGGATGTGGGGATGGGAGGGGGCCT
>JBOGTO010000300.1:0-31466 GCA_050695155.1 Ktedonobacteraceae bacterium | reverse complement strand
GTATTAAGGAACCCTGGCGAATCCTGTTGCGACGAGGACAGGCACAAGGCCCCCTGTCCCTACAGAATAAATATAGAGCATAGAAATAGCAGGGTATATAAGCGAGGCATAGCTATGAAAAGTAGAGCGCGGCGATTGCGCATACCCCTCCCGTTTAGTGGGTCTGGCCTGCGCGGGCATATGACCATTTCCTATATGACTGTGACGCTTGGCTCAGTACTCTCTTTTCTGCTTCTGGTTACGCTGACTACCGGAGTTCTTGAGGCTTTTTTCTCCGACTCACAGGGGAGCAGCGCCTTTTTTGCGGATATGCAACAACAGGCCCAGTCTTATGCGCTGATTGCTGCCTTTCAGTCTCAGGGAATAGCGCTAGATCCGCGTACCAGTTTTATCCCGGGGCAAGCCCATACGATTGCTTTACCCGACCAGGAAAATCAGGTGTATAATGTATTCGCTCCCTATATCTCGACAGCTTCTCCTGATCCGATATCGGTTACTATAGCCTTGCTTATTGCGCCGGGTGGTCATCTGGTGTCCAGTTCCTACCCGTCGCGCTATCCTGCCGGGATGGCTGTTTCTGCTCTCTTGCCTGAGCAACGACGGGTCATTGATCAGGCGCTTATAGGACAGGCTTCCATGGGAACAGAATCTCTCTCCTCGGTCCTGTTGGGATATGCCACAGAACCGGTCCGGAGTAAGGATCATCAGCCGATTGGCGCGATCTTTTTGCAGGCTCCTGAACCCCAGGGGTATAATATTTTTTCGAGGCTGGAGAGCGCGTTGCTTGCCAATGGCCTTCTGCTGATACTCGTTATTCCCATCGGCGTATTTTTCGGACGGGTGACGACAAGACGCCTGGTGCAGCGCGTTCAACAACTTGCGCAGGCGACAACTCGCTTTGCCGGCGGAGATTATACTCAACGAGTCGAGTCGCATCATCAAGATGAGATAGGCCAGCTAGAGCAACAGTTCAATCAGATGGCCGAGCAAATGGTAGAGCATATTGCGCTGCAAAAGCAACTGGCAGAGCAGAACGCGCGCCTGTCGGAGCGCTCGCGTATTTCGCGCGAATTGCATGATGCTATCTCGCAAGACCTCTTCTCGCTACGAATGCTGGCCGATGGCTTGCAGGAGGCCACGCGCTCCGGCTCCTCGCCTACTGACCTGCGTTCCCATATTGATATGCTGGAACAGACGACCAGCAGCATGACGCGCGAAATGCGCGCTCTGTTGCTGGAATTGCGCCCATCGCAACTGGAACATCTCGGACTGGTCGGTGCCTTAAAAAGTCTGGCCCACGCTTATAGCGTCCGCCTCGGCATTACGGTGACGGCTGATCTCATCCCGGTGCAGCTTGATGTCAAAGGCGAACACACTTTGCTGCGTATTGCCCAGGAGGCCCTGGCAAATGCCGCGCGTCATTCCAGCGCGTCGATCATTTCGCTAAGCCTGGGAGAACAGGATGGGCAGGTCCAGCTGAGCATTGTGGATAATGGCGAGGGATTCAGCCGCGAGACTGAGAGCGTCCAGCACGGGCTGGGTCTGCATTTGATGCAGGAGCGCGTTGAGGAATTGGGCGGCATGTTCGATCTCTCGACCTCGCCGGGTCAGGGAACCCGCGTTACTGTCTATATACCACAGGAGTATGCCGGTGATTAAGGTTGTACTGGCCGACGATCATGCCGTTGTGCGTCACGGCCTGCGTTTTATGTTGGAGCAGCGTCCCGATATTCAGGTCGTGGGCGAGTGCGGCGATGGCGCGCGGGCGCTGGAACTGGTGACTGAGTTGTTGCCTGATGTCGCTCTGTTGGACTTGCTCATGCCTGCCATGGATGGGGTTGCAGCCGCACGCGAGATCAAGCGCCTCGTACCCAGCACGCAGGTTATCATCCTCACTTCGTACTACGACGACGAGCATATTTTCAACGCCATCAAAGCCGGCGCTCTCTCGTATTTGTTAAAGGAGAGCAGCCCCCAGGAACTGGTAGAAGCTGTGCGCGCCGCGTCCAGAGGTGAGAGCAAGTTGCATCCGATGATTGCCACGCGCGTACTGCGCGAGATGCAGCAGCATAGCCAATCACCGCTCAACGATCTGACTCCGCGCGAACTCGAGGTGCTGACCCGCATTGCTCGCGGGCGCTCAAATCACGAGATTGCGCAGGAGCTAGTGATTAGTGAACCGACGGTGCGTACCCATATGGCGAATATTCTCTCGAAGCTGCATTTGACCGACCGCACACAGGCCGCGATTTATGCTCTGCAACAACATCTAGTCCCCTTGAAAGATGCGCTAGAAAAAGAAGAATAGCTCATATAGGACTTCTCTCTCATTTCCCCCGAAAACTCCTGAGCTTGCGTTCAATTGTTCAGGACAATTTGCAGGGGTTTTTCGTGGTGGGGGTTCAGTCTGGGGCGGCGTGGTCCGTTGGATACCAGTTGAGAGAGGCCTTGTATGAAAGTACGTACCATTCATCCACTAATTGTTGTACCGGTCATCAGTATCACGCTCATCGCGGCTTTGTTGCTATTCTATATCTCGCCTTTTTCCCATGCTATACCAGATGCCAGGCGCGTCGCGCTGGCGGATTCTGTCTCACCTCTGGTTAGCAAGAGCCAGCCCATAGCAAGTACCGCCTCAAGCCAGAAGATAGCGCTTTCCATCGGCTTAAAGCTCCGCAATCAGGCTAATCTGACCAACTATCTTCAACAAATCTCTTCGCCATCATCGCCTCTTTATCGACAGTATCTCAACCCGGCCTCATTTGCTGCCCTTTATGGCGCGCTGCCGCAGAGCGAAGCGGCTATCGTCAATTATTTACGCTCGCAAGGCTTTACCATTAGCGGAACGTATGCTAATCACCTGTTAGTGGATGTCGTCGGCACAGTAGCCCAGGCAGAACGCGCATTTCAAGTGCAGATCAATGATTATCGCTCTGCCTCCGGGCATATGATCTTTGCCAATGCCAATGCTCCTTCGCTGCCCATCGCCATCGCGCCGCTCGTCTCTTCCGTAAGCGGGTTAGATGATAGCGTCCAGTACCAACGCCATCCAATCCTTTCAAATGCCAGCGTAGCTTTGAAGCAACAGGCCGCCGCGATCAAATGCCCGCAGCCCGGTTCTGCCGCACTGCCAACTGCCTATACACCGGCGCAAATCGCCAGCGCGTATGACTTCACACGCCTCTATAATCAGGGTATTACAGGTGACGGCCAAAGCGTGGCGCTGCTCGAACTGGATGGCTACTCGCCCGCCGACATCGCTGCCTATAGCGCTTGTTTCGGCGGTCAGCATACCACCATCCAGAACATTCCCATCGATGGCTTCAATGGCGCAGCGGGCAGCAACGCCGCCGAGGTCGAGCTTGATATGGAGATGGTGCTGGGGCTGGCTCCGCATCTTTCCAATCTGCGCGTCTATGAAGCGGCTAACGCGCTGCCATCCTACAATGATGCCTGGGCGCGTATCGTCAACGATCATGTGCCGGTAGTCAGCACAAGCTGGGTTTTCTGCGAGCAGGGCGCGGGTATGGGCGCTGAGATTCAGCAGGAAAATATCTTCTTCCAGGCTGCCGCCGCGCAGGGGCAGACCATCCTGGCAGCCAGTGGCGATCTGGGCGCGAATGGCTGCTATAATCCGCAGACTGGCGCGAACCAGCAGCCAGCCGTCGATGATCCCGCCTCGCAGCCCTACGTGACGGGCGTCGGTGGCACAACCCTGCATCTCAACGCCGACAATTCCTACAACTTTGAGCAGGTGTGGAACGACCGCGCCATCGGCAACGGCGCGAGCGGCGGCGGCATCAGCCAGGTCTGGTCGATGCCCTCCTGGCAGCAGGCTCCCGGCGTTGCCAATGCCTTCACCACCGGCAATCGTGAAGTGCCGGATGTGTCCATCAACGCCGATCCCCAGACGGGCTACGATGTGTATTGCACGGCGGGTGGCTGCGCTAATCATGGCTGGATGGTCATTGGCGGTACCTCGACAGCCGCACCCGTATGGGCCGCGTTTGTCGCCCTGGCAAACGAAAACGCGCTCAAGGTCAATGGGCTAATGGTCGGCTTTCTCAATCCGAGCCTCTACAATATCGCGCATGGCGCATCCGGCGCGTCGTATGTTGAATCATTCCATGATATTGTGCCAGTGAGCGGCGCTCTCAATAACAACGATTACGTGGGGACGGGTACAACCTATCCCACCGCCAGCGCTTACGACCTTGCCACCGGCCTCGGCTCGTTCGATGCTTACAACCTTTCGCAAAACTTAAATTTGCTCGGTCAGACAGTGGCGAATACCAACGTTCCCACCAGCACCATCTGGTACTTTGCCGAAGGACGCGCGGGCGGCTATTTCCAGGAGTATCTCACGCTTGAGAATCCCGATCCCATTCAAACGGCTCAGGTGCAGGTGCAATATCTCTTCGAGGGCAAGACCGGGCCAGCCATCACCCATGATGTGTCGCCGCAGAGCCGCTATACTGTCAACGTCAATGGAGATTTGCGCTTCCCATATAATGGCGTCGGGCATTCGCTGGCGATGGTGGTCAGATCGGTCAACGGCGTAGGTATCGTGGCGGAACGTCCCATGTACTTCTCGTGGCATGGCATCAATAGCGGTACCGATGCCCTGGGTTCAACGAAACTGGGAACGGACTACTACTTTGCCGATATTGAATCCGAACGTAATTATTCCAGTTTCGTCACTATACTGAACCCGCCAGGGGGCAAAACGGCCAACGTTACCCTGACCTACATTGCCAACGGCGCGCAAATCGGTACGCAAACCATCGTGGTACCCGGCGGTCAGCGCGGCACAACCTACCCACAGGCCATCAACATTAACCGGCAAAGCGCGCTCTCCGTCCACTCAGATCAGCCGGTGGTGGTGGAACGTCCCATGTACTTCACGACGGCGCGTTCAAACATCAGTGGCCCTGTAACGGGCGCGGCCAGCGTTGTTGGCGCGCAGGCTCCCGGCACCGACTGGCTCTTTGCCGAAGGCTACACCGGCGCGAACTTCCACGAATACCTGACGCTGGCGAATTTCAATGCTACCACGCCCGCCAACGTCACCATCAAGCTTGAGTACAGCAATGGAGCCGTCAACCCGGTCACGGTGGCTGTCGCGCCGCTCTCGCAATTCATCTTTGATGTCAACGCCGCCTCGACCGTCTTTGCGCAAAGCACCACCGAACTGTCTGCCGAAATCACCTCCGATTCGCCCATTGT
This sequence comes from Ktedonobacteraceae bacterium, assembly GCA_050695155.1. Classification (GTDB taxonomy): domain Bacteria; phylum Chloroflexota; class Ktedonobacteria; order Ktedonobacterales; family Ktedonobacteraceae; genus CF-113. The sequence continues at coordinate 26,240 of JBOGTO010000300.1, read as the reverse complement.
AGCCCAGCGCCAGGAGTATTTCCGCTTCAACGGCGTGATCCCTGGAGGCACCGATGTGATCGGCGAACCCGGCCCGGCCAAAACCGTCTATAGCTTCGCCGAAGGCTATACCGCGACGGGCTTCAACGAGTTCCTGACGCTGCAAAATCCCACGACGACAAGCGAGCAAGTGGCCGTCACCATGTACATGTCGCACAGCATCATCTCGCAGCAGATTGTGGTCGTTGGCCCGCAGACGCGCGTTACGCTCAACATCAATAGCTACATTGTACCCATCGCGCAATCCAACCGGGCGGTGAACTACGAAGTCTCGATGTCCGTCTGGTCCACCAGTGGCATCATTGTAGCCGAACGCCCCATGTACTTCAATTATCACAACGTGGCCTGGGGCGGCACGGATGTGGTGGGGTATACGGGATCATAGTAAATCTAGTAATTCACCGCCGTGTGTTTTATAATTGGTCTATGTCTACGCCCATTTTAGCCACTAAACTGTATATCCCTCGGCTCCGGCCTGAAGTTGTCATCCGCCCCCGTCTGCTCGAGCGGCTAAACGAGGGTCTGTACCACAACCTGACCCTTATCGCTGCTCCCGCTGGCTTTGGGAAAACCACGCTGGTCAGCGCATGGGTGGCTGGTTGCGACCGGCAGGTGGCCTGGCTGTCGCTGGACAAAGGGGATAGCGGCCCGATACTCTTTCTGACGTACCTGGTCGCTGCTTTGCAGACGATTGCGCCCACCATTGGAGTAAGCGTGCTGGGTATACTCCAATCTCCTCAGCCACCGCCAATCGAATCAATTCTGACAGCTCTGCTCAATGAAATCACTACCATCCCAGGCCCTTTCGTCCTCGTCCTGGACGACTACCATGTGATTGATGCCAAACCGATTGACCATGCTCTCACCTTCCTGCTCGATCACCTGCCACCCCAGATACACCTGGTCATCGTCACCCGTGAGGACCCACAGCTACCCCTGGCACGGCTACGCGCTCGAGATAAATTGACCGAACTGCGTGCCGCCGACTTACGTTTTACGCCTTCCGAAGCCGCTGAATTTCTTAACCAGGGGATGGGTCTCAACCTATCAGAGGAAGACATCGCGCGACTTTCAACGCGTACCGAAGGCTGGATTGCCGGACTGCAATTAGCCGCGCTTTCCATGAAGGGACAGCAAGACGCCGCCAGCTTCATCGCATCTTTCACCGGTAGCCACCATTTCGTGCTGGATTATCTGGTGGAAGAAGTCCTGCAACAGCAGCCCGAAAGCATCCAGACTTTTTTGCTACGCACTTCCATCCTCGACCGTCTGTGCGGCCCGCTTTGTGATGCCGTTCTGCTGAACCCCACTGTTTCCGGGCAAGAAACGCTCGAGTATATTGAACGCGCCAACCTGTTCCTCGTTCCCCTGGACAACGAGCGGCGTTGGTATCGCTATCACCATCTGTTTGCTGATTTGCTGCGACAGCGACTACAGCAAAGCACCGCCTCGTCTACAAGGAATGAAAGGGGAGGCGTGGCCGAATTTCACAGACGTGCCAGCCTCTGGTATGAAGACAATGGCCTCTATATCGAAGCGTTTCACCATGCTGCTGCCGCCCATGATGTTGAGCGCGCCGAACGTCTCATTGAAAGAGCGGGAATGCCCCTGCACTTTCGTGGCGTGGTGGCCCCGGTACTAAACTGGCTAGAGTTGCTGCCCAGGACAGTATTGGATGCCAGACCCTCGTTGTGGATAATGTATGCCTGGGCGTTAATGTATGCCGGCCAAATTACCGCCGTCGAACAAAAACTACAGGCTGCTGAAGCAGCCCTGCAAGGCATCGCACCAGACGACAGTACCCAGGACCTTGTAGGACGTATTGCCTCCATGCGGGCTACGTTGGCTGTTATGCAGCACGATGTAGAAACCATCATTACCCAGTCGCGCCGCGCCCTGGAGTATCTATACCCCGACAACCTGCCTGTCCGCACTGCCGCTACCTGGACGCTGGGGTATGCCTCTCAGCTCCAGGGAGACCGTGCCGCAGCCAGCCAGGCCTATACCGAAGTCATAGCTACCGGTAAGTCGTCTGGGGATTCCATCTACATCATAGCGGCTACAGTAAATCTCGGTCAATTACAGGAAGCAGACAACCAGTTGCCTCTGGCGACAAGGACCTACCAGCGTGTCCTACAATTAGCGGGTGATCCGCCGCAACCGATTGCCTGTGAAGCGTATATTGGCTTAGCCCGTATCACCTACCAATGGAATGATCTGGATACCGCCCAACAGTATGGGCAACAATGCCTCCAACTGATGCGACAGATGGATAGCGTCGATACCTTCGCTTCGTATGAGGTGTTTCTCGCTCGTCTGAAACTTGCCCGGGGAGATGTGTCCGGCGCGGTCGCTGTTTTGGATGAGGCCGAAGCGTTCGTGTGCCAACATAGCTTCGTGTTTCGGATGCCTGAGGTTGCGGCCGCGCAAGTGCTGGTGTTGCTTCACCAGGGACATCTGACAGCCGCCGCTCACCTTGCGCAGGCGCACGACCTCCCCATCAGCCAGGCGCGGGTCCACCTGGCCCAGGGCGACCCGCTCACAGCACTGGCGGTGCTGGGGCCATGGCGCCGGCAAGTGGAGGCAAAGGGTTGGGCGGATGAACGGCTCCAGGTGATGCTTCTCCAGGCGGTCGCTCACTATGCGCTTGGCGAAAAGGACAAGGCAGTGCAACTGCTGGATGACGCGCTGGCGCTAGCCGCGCCGGGCGGCTTCATCCGTCTCTTTGTCGACGAAGGTCCCCCGATGGCTCATCTCTTGTCCGAAGCACAGGTTCGTGGGATGCTGCCGGACTATACAGGGAAATTGCTGGCTGTATTGGAAGCGGAGGGGCAGGAGCGCGAAAACGCCTCTTCTTTGCCCCCACCTGCTCAGCCTCTGATCGAGCCATTGAGTTCACGCGAGTTGGAAGTCCTTCACCTCATGGCTCAAGGACTCTCGAATCAGGAGATTTGCGAGCGGCTGTTCCTCGCCTTGAGTACGGTGAAAGGACACAATCGGAATATCTTTGGTAAGCTACAAGTTCAACGGCGCACCGAAGCGGTCGCACATGCCCGCGAGTTGGGTCTGTTATAATCTTGCCCGCACACCTGGTATCTCAACTTATCAGTACTCCCACAACAATACCCCAAACACTACTTTAGTATCTCTCTGTTCCTATCATAGAGAAGATAGAACAATACCCCAAACACTACTTTAGTGTCTCTCTGTTCCCACCATAGAGAAGCTATACTCCTTGCATAGAAGATACACGACTTCTACATGAAGCAAGTGGCACAGACGGTTCTGAGCAGCCACATCAGGAACAGGGGAATGTCAAACGAAATCAACTCAGGAAGTGATTCAGGTCAACCACCGGTCTATCAGATCAGAATCGAGGGCCATCTGGGTACTCAATGGACAGACTGGTTTGGGGGCCTGACCATTACTCTAGCAGACAACGGCGACACGCTTTTAACTGGTCCAGTGGTCGATCAGGCCGCGTTACACGGATTGCTCAAGAAAGTACGTGATTTAGGAATGCCATTGGTCTCGGTCAATCGTGGCAAACCTGGTCAGGCAGATGTTTCAGACATCGAGTAAACCGCATTGAAAAATGACCGAAGCAAAGCAACCAGGAGGAATACTCATGAAAGCCATTGTCTACACACACTACGGATCACCGGATGTGCTTCAGCTCAAAGAGGTAGCAAAACCGACTCCCAGGGACCATGAAGTCCTGGTAAAAGTTTATGCGGCATCCACCGCTGCGGGTGACTTGCATCTCCTGCGCGCTAAACCATTCCTGATGCGCCTGATGGGCTATGGACTTCTCAAGCCCAAAAACACGATACTTGGAGCTGCCATCGCAGGGCGGATTGAAGCCATTGGCGGAAACGTCAAGCAGTTTCAGCCCGGTGATGACGTATTCGGGGACTTATCAGCGTGTGGCTTTGGCGCTTTTGCCGAGTATGTTTCTGTTCCTGAAAATGCATTGGTGCTGAAACCCGCCAGCGTGTCATTCGAGCAAGCCGCCGCCGTCCCTGTGTCGGCAGTCACCGCCTTACAGGGGCTTCGTGATAGGGGACACATTCAGGCGGGACAAAAGGTGTTGATTTATGGTGCATCTGGTGGTGTAGGCATGTTTGCGGTGCAGATTGCCAAAGCATTCGGCGCTGAAGTCACGGCCGTGTGCAGCACCAGGAATGTGGACGCAGCACGCTCGCTGGGTGCCGACCATGTCATTGATTACACCAGGGAAGACTTCACTCAAAATGGGCAGCATTACGACTTGATTGTGGCTGCGAATGGCAATCGTTCCATTTCAGAGTACAAGCGTGCCTTACGTCCCAACGGAACGTATGTCATGACCGGCGGTTCTGATAAGCAAATGTTCCAGGCCATGCTCCTCGGACCCTGGCTATCCAGGACCGGGACGAAGAAAATGGGCAACTTGATGGCGAAACCAAACACCAGAGATTTGGGTTTTGTGAAAGAGCTGCTTGAAGCTGGCAAAGTCATCCCTGTCATCGAGAGATGTTACCCGTTAGGTGAGACGGCTGAAGCTCTCCGGTATCTTGAAGCAGGACACGCCCAGGGAAAAGTAGTCATCACTGTGGATTAGAACAACTACTCCTCGCTGTAAATCCTAACGTTGGAATTCCAAATTTTACACCGTATGTCTGGAATCGAAGGAGGATTCAATGAACCAGGCCATCTCGTCTAGCATTTTAAGCAGTCCCAAACCGGTCGGCGCCGGGGAATCGTTGAAAAGGAGTGTGTCGACAAGGTCTCGCATGACGTATTCGAAGCTGATCGGAGCGCTGTTCCTGGCGGGGTTTCTCGTCTACGGAGTGGGCGGTGTCCTGGTGACTTCCGTTACCGGCACCCCTGACTTTCTCTCGACGATTTCCTCACATAAGACCATCCTGGTCCTCGGGGCCTTTCTGATGTTGTTGAATACCCCGGTGGATGTGGCGAAGGCGGTTCTGTTCTTCCCGATCCTGGAGAAGCACGGCAAGAGAACTGCGCTGGCCTATCTGGCCGCGATGATTGTCGAGGTGGTCCTGCTGACCATCGGCGTACTCGCTCTTCTGATGATCGTTCCTTTGAGCCAGCACGCTGGGGAGGGTTGGGCCAAAGGCCTCGGATCACTCGCGGTCCAGTCGAACGCTATGGCTTACCAGATTGGCGAGGCAGCGCTCGGATTCGGGGCCCTCTTCCTGTGTGCGCTGCTGTTCCGTACCCGGCTAATCCCTCGATGGCTGGCGATTTCGGGCTTGATCGGCTATGCGTTTCTCATGGCGGGGAGTGTCGCTGAAATCTTCGGAACCCACATCAGCCTCTATCTCACGATCCCCGGTTTCTTCTTTGAGCTGGTGCTGCCATTCTGGCTCATCATCAAGGGTTTCCGACCCGAGGCTTATGGTCAGGATGCGTGAGACCGGCGGGAACCCCATTTCGCGCTGTTGCACAATGAAAGGATAATAGCATGTCAACGTCGAATACAAGTATGCAAGGCAAGATCTGCATGGTGACTGGAGCAAACTCAGGCATAGGCAAGGCAACCGCCATGGGATTAGCACAGATGGGTGCAACTGTGGTCATGGTTTCTCGAGATCTTGCCAGGGGCGAGGCCGCTCAGCGCGAGATCAAGGCGAAAAGCGGCAACGATGCTGTTGACCTGTTGCTTGCAGACCTGTCGTCGCAACAGTCAATACGACAACTCGCAGAGCATTTCAAGCAGCGCTACTCACAGTTGCACGTACTCATCAATAATGCTGGAGTCGCTAATCTGACCCGGCGAGAAACAGTTGATGGGCTGGAGATGACCTTTGCTGTGAACTATCTCGCTCCTTTCCTGCTCACCAATTTGCTGCTGGAAGTGATCGAAGCAAGCGTACCGGCACGTATTGTCAATGTCAGTTCCAATTCACACGAAGCTGGTTACATTAATCTGGAAGACCTACAGTCAAAGAAACACTATAGGTCGCGTGCCTACGGACAATCGAAGCTTGCCCTGGTACTCTTCAGTTATGAACTGGCTCGCCGATTGCAAGGAACGGGAATCACTGCCAACAGCCTCCATCCCGGCTTCGTGGCTACGAATTTCGCACAGGGCAACCTATCACCCGTTGCCCACACTGCGGCAAAGCTCGTTCTGTCTGTTCTTGGAGTTAGCCCGGAAGAGGGAGCTAAAACGTCGCTTTACCTGGCAACATCACCGCAGGTGAAAGGTGTGACAGGAAAGTACTTTGATAAGGGGAAGGAGAAACCATCAGTCCCCATTTCCTATGACACCTCTTTGCAACAGCGATTATGGGAGGTGAGCGCAGAATTGACTGGCCTATCAGTACCCGTAAGAGCAGAGTGAACGCGGAAAGGAAAAAAGATGCATGTTAGCCATACCGCTCAGGATGTTCTTTCATCTCCCGCAAGAAGTCATCGACCATCTCGTCTGGTGTGTAGCGCGGCTCCCAGCCCCATTCCTCGCGCGCCCGGCTATCGTCGAAGCGTACTGCCAGGCGGTTGATAATGAATTGCAGCGATGGATCGGGTTGGAAATTGATCTGCGCGTCCGGTATTCTGGCTCGCACTATAGCGGCCAGTTCGCCTGCGCTGGGATTGGCTCCTGACAGCAGGTAATTGACGGTCTTGATAGTGTTCAAAGGCGCATCCGCCAATTGCACGATGGCGCGCGCCGCATCCTTGAAGTAGACGAGCGGGACGCGCGTCTCAGGCTGCGCCCAGATGGTGAAAGGCTTCCCTTTCGCGCACTCCTCGATGACCCATGATGTATATTGCACCGCGCCGGGCGTTTTGACGCCGGGGCCGATGATGGACGGATAGCGCACGCAGCGATAATCTAAGCCGTACTTGCGCTTGTAAAATAGTCCCAGGTGTTCGCCAAATGTTTTGGTGATGCCGTACATCAACATAGGCCGTTGGATGGTGCTATCGTCGATCATGCCCCCTTTTATGTCTGACCCATAGGTGCCAATGGAACTGGAGAACAGCACCTGTGGCACATCGAAGAGCCTTGCTGCTTCCAGCACATGGAACGTTCCCATCGCATTCGTGTAAATCGCGTTCGATGGATCGGCCTCGGAGGGAACCGACAGGGTCGCGCCCAGATGATAGATTACCGACGGTTTGACCTTCTTGACCACATCCAAAATGTGGTTGAAGTTCCCCAGGTCTCCTCGCACCAGTTCAACCTGATCGAGTACGTCGCTCAGCCGTTGTGTGTTCGCGCTGACATGGAAAACAACCGGCCGCTGCTCTCCCCTGTCCAGCAGCAAACGCACCACTTCCGCGCCGATAAAACCTGTGCCGCCGGTAATCAATACTGTCATGACTACTCCCTGATGCTCTACTCAAATTGCCGCAATACGATACAACGCATAAAATGACGTACTGCCCTTTACTCGCCGTCCTCATATTTGAAGGAAAGCTCCAACTTCACACGATAGGCAAGTGGCTTGCCAGGCTCGATATGGACATCCTGCTCGACAATGCGCGCAACCCGCAGGTTTCGCAAAGTCTTTGAGGCCCGCTCGACGGCGGCTGCCGCCGCCTTTTCCCACGATTCCTCGCTGGTTCCTACCAGCGCGATTACTTTGTACACACTTTCGGCCATGGTATTCTCCTTTCATTCAAATGTGGTCGTCTTCGAGGTATCACGCAGCCATTCTACCACGTTTTTTGGGATGATATGCTCTGTTCCGCCATCAAAAATCAGCTTTTTTGCGGGGCATGTATTTCATCAGGAGCGCGCCTGCCGCCAGTGGCAACAGCCACGCCCAGGCTCCCGTGGTGTCTGACCACTGGAAGCTCGGCAGCCCATACACGAAGTTGCGCGCGGGGGCCGTAATCAGGCAATAGAGGGTCAGCATACTGATGCTGAGCAGGCGCGCGGTCCAGGGAGTGCGCATGAACCACAAACGCCAGGGAAAGATGCGCTGCTGGTTTTCGTCCACTGTCTCTTCCTCTTCATCGGAGGCTTCGAGCAGCGCGAATAGGCCGAAGAACGTCACCATGTACCAGGGCCAGAACCAGGGCGAGCCAATGGCACAGTATAGTATCCACACCACCGCCATCCAGTAAATTAGCCCGCGCAGCGACCGTAAGCGCCAGGGAGCGCGTACCATACGCCAGAGCATAACGAGAAAGAGCAGCACAAAAATACCGGTGCTGAAGGTGTGCATAAAACGCTCGGCAGGTGAGTCAACCGGCGCGCCCGATAGATCACCGAACAATCCGGCGATAGCGTTATAGCTGTGTGCCAGGAAGTCGGCGGTGGTATTGATCGTGCGATAGGTAGCAGGATTTACGCGAAACACGTTGAAAATAGCTCCGCCCTGCCAGAAAGGAGCATAAAACAGCACAATGACTGCTACGTAGCTCGCCAGTGTCGCGCCCGCCTGCTTTAATCTGCGACCTGTGGGTGCCTGCATCCACATATAGCAAAGCAGCGCTGGCACCAGCAAAACAACATTGATTTTCAAGCAGGTGCCTAATGCCAGCAAACACGCGGCTGCAATCGGCGCGCGCAGATCAAGCGGGATGCGTTCTATGCCGCGGTTGAGTGGGCGCATCAGAAGTTCAAATTTGGGCGCAAGCGCAATTCTAAGCTCGTGTAAAAGCTTGTTGCCTGATGACAGGGCAGAGTCGAGAGAACGAGGGCGGCGCAAGCGCTCCCACCACCCTTCCCAACCTCTCCCGCCCCTACCTGATCCGGGAACGATTGCCGTAGGGGCGGGGGCTGTGTGGACGAGGGGTGGGGGCGCTTGCGCCGCCCTTCGACCGCTATGTGATCCGTCCAAATCCTGCGCGCCTCCATCAACCTGCATTTTCCTGATCTTATCCTTTGCCAGCACCCATATCATGAGCAGCACGAAGACTAAAAGCGCCGCATCGTTATGCGCGTTGACGCAGGCCTCGAAGAGCAACAGGGGATTCCAGGCAAAGGCCAGCGTTGCGCGAATGCGTTTGCGCGTTGCCAGCGCGGGTTGCCCGTTGAGTTGTTGTAATTGGCCGGAGATCAGCCATACCAGCCGCGTTGAAATCAGGTGCATGACCAGGCCCATGACGCGCAACGCAATGACCATCGGCATGATGTAGGCATTCCTGAAAATGGCGAGTAGCCATTGCAGGATGCTGGTAATAACAGCCCAGGTGGGGCCGTATGCCGAGGGCTGGTCTACCCAGAAGACATATTTGTAAATAGGATCGCTTCGTATAGCCGTTGGAAGGGTTGTCAGGGGATTGAGGTTGTGCAGTACCCCCATACGCGCATACGCGATGTAGGAAAACAGGTCTGGCGACGTGACGACCGGAATAAGCATATACAGGCAGCCAATCAGCAGTGTCGAGCGTATGATGAAACGCCAGGAAATAGCGCCAGGCAGGCGACGCACAGCCAGCAAGTAGACCGCAAAAATCGCCGCGAACGCCACAAACAGCATCGAAACCGCGAACCAACCATCCATTAGTCCGGGTGTTGGCGTGGCATATTGGAACGGCAGGTGGGGAAGCAGAGGCCGCTCAGGAAATATGAGCATAGACGGTAAGACAGGCCAGGCCCCCATTTGCGTCAGCAGCGCATCATGAAACCAGAGATCGCGCAATGGTAATGCGGCATCCAAAAGCAAGATGGCGGCGACCATCGCTAAGAGTATGAGGGCAACAGAAAGCAAACGGGTAGGAGTTTCGTCGGGAGGACGTTTCTGCTTACCCGCGTGCGCATTGTCTTGCGAAGCTATAATGTCCTGGTCTTCTACACGTTCGACACTGATTTTCATGAGCGCTTAAATGCAACAAAACTCTGCCTCGACAAAGAAATGTTGCTTGCCTTTGCCAACACAATTGAGAAAATAGAGAGCATGTCTTGAGAAATTCTTGACGTTTATCTGTTACAATAACGTCCAGAAGCCATCTCAAACGATGGGTATCATGCACTAAGACGAAATGGAATCTGCATAAGTCACGAATAAATTGTAATCGCATAAGCTGGAGCAATGCAATATGGATTCGCCACTCTCTGACCAACCAACCGAATCGCAAGATGCATTCTATGTGACGCCCACCCCTGGCTATCCGCCAGACGCGGGTGAACCTACTATACCAATGCAGCCCACTGCCCCATCGCCTGGCAGCCCCGGCAGCCAGAATGCCATGCGCGCGCCTGCGCGTCGCCGCTTTATGGGCAAATCGCTTGCTGGCCTTGCCGCGCTTGGTGGCGTTGGTGTAGCCGCAGCAGCAGGCGGTATCGCGCTGGAGCAATGGATTCAACATGGCGGGTTAGGTAATACATCGCATGGCCCGATGGCAAGCGAGGTGCAGATAGGACACCTGTTGCGCCGCGCCGGATTTGGAGCCACCTCGGACGAATTGACCCTTTACAGAAACCTGAGCTATACTGGCGCGGTAGATCGCCTGCTGAACTACTCGCAGGTTCCCGATGATGCTATGGAGAACCGCCTGAGAGCTTTGAACCTCAATCTCGGCTCGCCTACCGATCAGCAGCGCTGGTGGTTGTTGCGCATGGCCTGGACGCAGCGCCCGTTGTTGGAGAAAATGACGCTTTTCTGGCATGGCGTCCTGACCAGCAGCTTTCGTAAGGTCGGCGGCCCAAATGCCTACATGCGCATGATTATCCAGAACAACTTCTTGCGCGCTCATGCCTTTGATACCTTCGACAACATCATGCTGGGCATTACCAGCGACCCTGCCATGCTATTCTACCTTGATCTGACTAAAAGCCGCCGGACCGCGCCCAACGAGAACTATGCCCGCGAAATGATGGAGCTATTCACGATTGGCCTGGGTCATTACACGCAGGTGGACGTTTCTGAAGGGGCTGCCGCGCTGACCGGCTGGCATGTAAAGGGTCTTACGTCTAAATACTATCCCGCCGACCACAACAACCTGACTAAAGTTTACCTGGGGCATACCGGCAACCTGGATTACAAGGATGTCGTCAACATTCTTGTCAATCATCCCGCCACTCCCATGTCCCTTGCTCGCAAGCTTTTCACCTTCTTCGTCTATGAAAATCCTTCGGCTGACGATTTGCAGCCGCTTGCCGATAGCTATGTGCAGAGCGGTCACAACATGGGCGCGGTCATGCGCACCCTGCTCCTTTCGCCGCAATTCTCCTCGACGCAGGCGTATCGCGCCCGCGTCAAGTCGCCCGTGGAATTCACCGTTGGCGCGTACCGCTCGCTGCTGGGTACGACGGGCGATGGAACCGGTTTGCCTGCTATTACGACCCTGATGGGGCAAACCTTGTTTGACCCGCCCAATGTTGCTGGCTGGCCGGGCGATAAGGTGAGTTCGTTATGGCTCAACAGCGGTACCTGGATGACACGCCTCAACTACCTTGATCTGCTGCTGGTGCGTGGCACGGCGAAGCGCGTGGGGTCAACGCCGCCGGTGGACTTGCAAAACATCGTTACTACCAACAAGATCACTTCGCCCGAAAATTTTGTCGATTACTTCGCCTCGTTCCTGTATGATGGCACGCTCGATAGCGACCGTCGCACGCAGTTGATTAACTACTTCAACGCCAGCGATAGTGGCAGAAGCGCCACTCGCATCACATTAAGCGGCGGCCAGAGCTACCCCATCAATCGCGCTCGCGGCACACTATACCTTATGATGGCAGCGCCTGAATATCATCTCAATTAAAAAGGAGCATTTCCTATGAAACTCTCGCGTAGAGCAATGATAAAAGATGGCATGTTAGCGGTTTCAGCCGGGATGATTATGCCCGCCATTTTCAGTCGCGGCGTTGCTTCGGCCATGTCGCAATCTCTGGATGGCTCGCGGATCGCGCAGACGGCCACTGATCGCACTTTGATCGTCGTACAAATGGCAGGTGGCAATGATGGTCTCAATACCGTCGTGCCTTACACCGACCCACTTTATATCAAATTGCGCCCCACGCTGGGCATACCGCAATCAAAAGTGCTGACGCTCGACACACGCCTGGGACTGCATCCCAACCTGGCTCCCCTGAAGAAATTGTGGGATGCCGGTCATATGGCGATTGTCGAAGGTGTGGGTTATCCCAACCAGAGCCTTTCGCATTTCCAGGCTATGGACATCTGGCAGACGCTGGACTTGAGCGGCAACGGCAGCGATGGCTGGTTGGGCAAGCTGGTGGCCGGACTGGTTGACCAGGAAGGACACCCCTTCAAGTCGCTCGATATTGGCGTGCAGACGGCGCAGGCGCTGCAATCGATCACGACACAGGTGCCGACCGTTGCCAGCGTCAAATCGTATGCCATCGCGCCCGATCCAGCCGACGGCGATGGCGGCAATGCGCGTTTGCAGGCGCTCATGAACCTCTACAATTCCTATCCCAAAACGGCTCCATACGCGGCTCTGCTCGATACGACCGCTTTGAACGCCCAGGATGGTTCGCGCCAGTTGCGCACCGCCGATGCCACCTATCATCCCGCCGTGACCTATCCCACCGGGCCATTTGCTGCTGGCCTCAAAATTCTGGCCGAGGCCATCGTGCAGGATTTAGGCTTGCGCGTGGGCTACGTCACGCTGGGCGGCTTCGATACGCACGCCAACGAGCAGCAAACCCACGACGCCTTGATGACCACCCTTGCCAATGGCCTCTCCGCCTTTTACAACGACCTCGCCGCGCACAGCAAAGCCGATAACGTCGTTATCATGACCTGGTCGGAGTTCGGTCGGCGCGTCGAAGAAAACGGCAGCCTGGGAACCGATCACGGCACCTCCGCGCCCATGTTCGTACTGGGCAGCCCCATCAACAAGGGCATCTTCGGCGAGCCGCCCAGCCTGAACAGCCTCGACCAGAGCGGCAACCTGAAATACACCGTCGATTTCCGCTCCGTCTACGCCACCGTCCTCGACCGCTGGATGGGCGCATCCTCAAAAGACGTTCTCGGCGCGGATTTCGGCTCGCAGAATTTCCTGTCACAGCCATAAACAAATTGGAGAGCGACATAGCATGGTGACGGTTACTGTCATCATACTATGTCGCTCTCCATCCCAGCCTACGAAATCTGGCGGCTATCCTGTGTACCCCTCTATTATTATGCTGCCACCAGATCAAGCAGTGAGCGAGCAGTACTCTCATCAGGCGCATCAGCAATTTGATCGAGGAGTAAATTAAGTTTATCGGGTTTATTAATTTGGGCCACTCTTTGCTGAGCTAGTTCGATCAGATGGGGAAAGCGTAGTCTAATAGCCGTAATTACAGCTTGACGCAACCCTTCCACCAGACCTTCTGTTCTCCCTTTAGCTCGTCCTTTGGCTTCGCTCTCCTTGCGTATTTTCCGCATCTTCGGGTCTTTTTCCATCAAGTCGTCCCACATATTTAATCGCTCCTGAATCTCGCGCTTGTCTGTACGCGGTATGCTTTTGACTCTACGCAGTACAATACCCATCCATCTAAGTTCTTGAGCCAACTTTGTATCATTGCCTTTGTAATATTCTACCATCTCATCGATGGCTTTGTGAAGCAGTGGCGCATTGGCTCCTTCCATAGTTGGCAACAAAGCGAACATAACCACAGCATGTGCATTCACATACTGTTCAGCTTTCAATTGCCACAGGGGAAAGACCCGGAAGTGGAATGTCAGGATCTCCCCGTCTTCATCGACTTCTCGTAAGGGAGACTCGGCCATTTTCGCCGGAAAGGGATAGACGATGATCGATTTTACGGGGAGCTTCTTATACTTGCGATACAAGTAGGCGTGATAGTCGAGTAAGCGAGCCGCCATATCGTTGTTTGGCCCGGACTCGAACTCCAGATGCGCGATCTTTTTACGCCCTTTGTGTTTGACCAGGTAGACGCGATCCATTCGTAATGGAGTTCGGACGACTTCCACATTGAGCGTTTCCAAATACTCCACACCGGGGACAAAGTAGGGCAGCATCTGCTTTTCCTGCCCCTCCAGCAGTGATTTCAGGAGATTGTCATAGGGCTGTTGTTGCTTTTGCGAGGGTTCTTCAGTTGCCTTCTTTACCATGCCTTTGAATGCCCTTTCCACTTGTTTTCGGCATAATAGCATGGATGAGCTTTATTAGCAAGAGGGCTAACCTGTGATTCCATTTTCTGTCAGGGTGTCACAATATCTTTGATCTGCTATAATATGACCTGGTAACGAGTCTGACCAGGAGCATACAGGCAACATGTCATCACCAGCAGAAGTACAATCGCCGGGGCCGATCAAAAAGCGACCCCGGGTATCGCATAGAGCAAAAGTTATTATTGCTCTGGTAATCATAGGTATCGCGGTAGTTTTCGCTTTTTTCGCGCCGCCCGAAGGCGACTCGGATAATATTACCGGCGATACGGTACCGTCTACGCTTACCGTCACCAACCTTATCGGTTCAATGACCGTCAATCGCGGGGCCGACTACAACCATATCCACATCACGGTTGCCAGCGTGCAGCAGGCCAGCAAGTTTTCTGACGATCACAAGCACGCCGGTGCTTATACTATTCGCGTCGCTCTCTCGGTGCAGAGCGATAAGGGGCAGCAATCTCCCGTTGGCATCGACTACGCCGCCGTCGCGCGTTTACAACTGGCAAATGGGCAACGTATCGCGCCAAAGCTGGTCAATATGTCGCCCAATGTTTTGCCCAATCAGACCTACACCGGCTTTATCGATTTCCCGGTAGATTCGCCCGTCACCCTGTCAGGTCTCACCTTACAACTGGGCAGTAGCTCGCCTGTGCCGTTCTCATCGTGAGACGAATCGGGCGTTGCTACATCGTCGCCTTGCGGATGGAGCTTGTTACCCAGAACAGGGACAGCACCGCCAGGATGCCAAAGATGATGAAGCCTTGCATCACGGAAACATCGCCCAGGCTACCTGCCACCAGCGCCCGCGAGGCATCGACCGCGTAGGCGAACGGATTGGCTTTGGCAATCTTCTGCAAGATGTCGGGCGCTAAGGATAGGGGCAGCATGATCCCCGACAGCAACAACAATGGTAGCGCTACAAGGTTGACGGCTGCCGCCAGCGACCCTTCGTTTTTGAGTATCAGGGCTATGGCGTAGGAACACGCGGCCATCATCAAACCGCCGACCAGCAGCAACACCAGTAGGAGCAGCAAACCGCCCGCGTCGGGCCGGAAGCCCAGCAGCAATCCAATGCCCAGCAGCAGTATCGCCTGCACCAGCAGGTTCAACAGGCTGACCGCGATCATACCTACCATCATCGCCAACCGGCTGACCGGCGTCACCCGCAGGCGTTCGATGACTCCTTCGCGCAACTGCCCGATGACGGTGAAGCCAGCAAAGCCGGTGCCGAAGATTGCCATCATTATCATTAAACCCGGCGTGAAGACGTTGTAGGCTCCTCCACCGGGGAAGCCAGGTATGCCCACCAGGTTCTTGAGCAGTGGGGCGAACAGGAGCATATAGCAAATGGGCTGGAATAGACCAAAGAAAACCCAGGCCGGGTTGCGCAGCATAACGCGCAAGGCCGAGCCAAAGATCAGCCAGCTATCACGAATAAGTTTTGTCATTATAGATTCTCCTTATTTTCTATCTCAAACATTTTGCTCTTCGCGCAGTGAACGCCCGGTCAGGCGCAGGAACACATCTTCCAGCGTTGGACGCGCCAGTGTCACGGTGCGGATTGTTGCGCCATTGTGGTCGAGCAGGCGCAAGACTTCGGGCAGCACCTCCTCGCCGCGCTCCACATAAAGTTGCATCCCGGCATCGGTTTCCTGTAGCTCGCGCAGGAATGACAGGGCGTGTAGCGCCTCTTTGACATGCGCGCCAGTGCCATTCTGCATTTGCAGGCCGAGCGAGATGATGTCGCCAGCAATCTGTTGCTTGAGGCTGTTAGGCGTACCTTCACTGACAATCTTGCCGTCATCGATAATCGCTATACGGTCGCAGAGTCCGTCGGCCTCGTCCATATAATGGGTGGTCAGGAAGATGGTCACGCCCTCGGAGCGCAGACGGCGTACCTCGTCCCAGATACGCGCCCGGCTCTGCGGGTCCAGGCCGGTCGTAGGTTCATCCAGGATGAGCAGCCGGGGCTGGTGCATCATGCCCATCGTTATATCCAGACGGCGGCGTTGCCCGCCTGAATAGGTGCGCACCAGTCGGTCGGCAAACGGCTCCAGGTCGAGCCTGGTGGTGAGTTCCAGGGCGCGTTTCTGCGCTTTGGCTTTGCTCATGCCATAGAGTCGCCCTTGCAGGATGAGGTTCTCACGCCCGCTCTCCATCACCTCAGCGCCGCCTTTCTGGCCGACGTAGCCAATCTGGGTGCGCACTCGTCCCGACTCGCGCCGCAGATCGCGCCCGCAGATGGTCGCCTGCCCACTGGTGGGGTCCAGCAGCGTTGCCAACATACGCATAGTGGTGGTTTTGCCCGCTCCGTTGGGTCCCAGGAAGCCGAAGATTTCGCCCTCATGCACCTGTAGATCAACGCCGCGCACTGCCTCGACGTTGCCTTTGCGCGACTTGAAAGTCTTTGTCAGCCCTTTCGTTTCAATCATTTCCATAGAAGTTAGTTTCTCCTTATAAGTAACTATTCAAACCACTCCTCTGCTTTATCCTCAGCGCGACAAGCTCAGCCATCTGATGACAAGATCGGTAGTGACCTGTCATTCTGAGCGCAGCGAAGAATGACATAGCCGACTTTGGTTGTTAATATTCATCAGATTGAGGGTGGACGTTTGTCAGTAGTATAAAGCACAAAGGGGTGAATCGATGTCACCCGTTGTGGGTGATTTTGCGGGTGATTTTCGTTACTCTTACATAGTAGTTCTTTACAGGTATGTACGCAAAAAAGCGCATCAATTCTCTCTGCATCAGGATAAACTAGTCTTCCTGGGGAGTTCCCACATGTTCTATGCGCTGCAATATGTCAAGCATGGCATCGAACCAGGGTGTATGTTGGGGGTGTTCAGGGTTTTCGCCAGAGAGCGCGTACCCGTTGTCGAGTAGAAGTTGTTCTACTGCCAGGTAATACTCGACCAGGACACGCTCGCCGTTTGTATGTGCGATGCATTCTTCTAAAAGCGCCTGTGCCTCTTCAATGGCATCTATGCGCTGGCGGGCATCGGCCAGTTGCTGTTGTGCCAGGGACGTATCGGGTGGTTGGAGGGAGCGACGGCGCGGGCGACTTTCCGCGCCGGGGTTGCTCATGGCCTGCTGCAAGGCAAGCGCCGCCATACCTGCCTCGATAGCCGCTTCGTCGTGGCGGCGCGCGAGCCAGGCGCGTACCGCGTGTACGCGCACCAGCACATTCGCGCTATCCGGCAGGCGCAAATTATCATCCGCGAGCAGTTCGTCGCTGCCAGTTTCTTCGTCACTTGTTCCGTTGAAGTCTAATTCTTCGTTTCCCATGATTTTCTGATGACTTTAATCAGTGAAATAGTACAGGATAGCCGTCAGGGCAGCTGTAAGTAAGATACACAACATCGGAAACCAGTAAAAGAACGGGATGCCAATCAACACTGGCTGGGTTGTATTATAGAAACCGGGCCACAGCGTCAACGGGAATGGAAGGAGGAGAAGTAGCAGGAGCCAGGGGCGGCCTTTTCTCCTCGAACGGTTTTGGCGAGTCATCATGGGAAGATTCCCTTTCCTCACGTCAACAAAACGTAGCTTGTTAATACTACCGCAAGTTACAGTTATTTCAACATGCTGTACTCAAAAAGTATAGTTTTCCACTTTATATGCCCCAAAAGTACTATTGCAGAGCTATCTTCAAAAAATGTCAATGCATAATGTTATACTTCGATTCGATTTAACTTGTTTCACCTGGCTCATGTCTGGCATCTCTTTATGGCTGTTTCGCATCTCTAGTATCCATATTTTTGTTGATACGGGTATAGTTAGCATCATGAGGGGATGGATGAATGTCGCAGCAGGAAATAGCGACAGACCGCCTGGTTAGCGTAATACAATCGATCCAGATGGCCCAGTGGAGTGGCGTGCTGACTGTCAGGCGTGGCGAAGGTGCCACTCTTGAAGAGGGCAGTATTGTCTTTGTCAACGGCCAGGTCAAACAGACGACTGCAGGCAGACGCAGCGGCGCGAATGCCCTCAACTGGTTGAGTACCTGGGGGCAATGCCGCTACAGTTTCGCCTCATCCGATACTAGACAGACACAACCGCTAAATACTGTTCGCGCTACCAGTGAAGACGGAACGCGCCCTATCACGCGAGACCTCGAAACACCCATACCATCCTGGCCTACTGAAATAGTGGCGGAGCCACTTCTGCCCGTTTCTGGTTCAGGATGGGAAAGGAGACCTCCTTCTCCGCCCTCCCAGGAAGCGATGATCTTCCATCCAGCACAGTCGCTCGATGCAGCCTTGCACGGTATTCAGCAAAACCGGCTTTCGCGTTCGCACCGGCAACTCTTCCTCCTCATCGATGGGAAACGTTCCGCGCAAGAATTAGCGCACCTGGCAGCAAAAAACCAGCAGGAATTACAGGCATTATTAGTTGATCTCGAACGTATCGGCGTTATCCGACCAGGAGGCTATTGATGGCAGATACCATCACCTATGTTCTTTCAAGAGACCAGGCTCTCGCGGAAATAGTGCTCGCGCAGCGTCAGGAGCGCGTGCCGATGCTCGACGGTGCGGACCTGGCGCATGCGGACCTGCGTAAAACCGATTTGAGCGGAGGCAATATACGCGAGGCGAACCTGTCTGAGGCCAATCTGAGCGGCGCGTACATATGCGGGGCTTATCTGCGCAAAGCCAATCTCAGCCGCGCCAATCTTAGTGGTACCGATCTGAGCAAAGCGGTCATGATGGGCGTCAATCTGATTGGCGCGAATCTGCGTGGTGCTTACCTGCGCGGCACCGATTTGCGCGCGACTGACCTGGCCGGGGTAAACCTGAGCGGCGCGGACTTGAGCCGGGCAGACCTGTCGGAGGCAGACTTAATTGGCGCGGACCTTAGCAAATCTGACCTGTCCGAGACGGATTTGAGTCGCGCCAACCTCAGCGGAGCCAACTTGGCGGGCGCGGATTTGAGTCGCGCCAACTTGAGTAAAGCTATCCTCAATGGCACTGATCTCAGCCGGGCTGATCTGAGCGGCGCTAAATTGGTGAGCGCGAATCTCAGCCACGCCAATCTGAGCAAAGCCAACCTCATCGGCGCGAATCTCAATCTTGCCATTCTCAGCAATGCCAACCTGAGCGGCGTTTACGCCTGCCGGGCTTCCATGCGCGGCGCGAACCTCGTCGAGGCCGACATCAGTATTGCCAACCTGAGCGGGGCGTTTTTGAGCCGCGCCTATCTTTTTCGCGCTTTTTTGAATAAAACCGACCTCAGTAAAGCCGATTTGAGTAAAGCCAACTTAATTGGCGCGGATTTAAGCGGTTGCGATTTGAGCAAGGCTAACCTGCGCGACGCCGTCTTACAGGGGGCGAACCTGGGTGATGCGTACCTGCGCGCCACCGACTGTAGCGGCGCAAATTTGCAATCCGCTCGTTTAACGGGCGCGGTCCTTACCAACTGTGTGTTTATCAATGCCGACCTGCAAAAAGTACAGGCCAATACCGCCGAATTTTCGGATGTCGATATCAATGCGCTCTACAACATTTTGATCGACGCATACACCGCCCGGCAGCTTGGTCTTTTCGTGTGATAGTCCTGCAATAACGAGGAGCGACAAATGATTAACTGGGAGATGCTGAGCGTCTTTGTGGTCGTATTCACTGCTGTTACCATCCTGGCGTTCTGGGCGGCGCGTTGGCGTCCGGGTGACTTGAATCGCCTGCAGGAATGGGGTCTGGCCGGGCGGCGTTTCGGCACCATTGTTTCGTGGTTCTTGCTTGGCGGCGATGTCTATACCGCGTATTCGTTTGTGGCTGTGCCGGGGCTGGTGTTCGCTTCCGGCGCGCTCGGCTTTTACGCCATACCCTATCTGGTTATCGTTTATCCCATCGTGTTCCTTATTTTGCCCAAATTCTGGACGGTCGCGCGCCATCGTGGTTATGTGACTCCTGCCGATTTTGTGCGAGATCGTTTCGACAGCAGGTTGCTGGCCCTGCTGATCGCTATCACCGGTATCCTGGCAACCATGCCCTACATCGCGCTGCAAATCTATGGCATCGAAGTCTCCATCGCGCAGATGGGCGTCCCTATCGAAATCTCGCTCATCATCGCCTTCGTGATTCTGGCTGCCTATACCTACACCAGTGGGTTGCGCGCCCCCGCCTTGATTGCGGTGGTCAAAGATATATGCATCTGGCTGGTAGTGCTGGTGGCGGTCATTTACATTCCTATGAAGCTTGGTGGTTTCGGTGCTATCTTTAAGGCGGTTCATGCCAAAGCGCTGGCCTCTGGCGGCACATTTCATGATGTGCTGCCTCCGTCACAATATACCGCTTATGCCTCACTGGCCCTGGGTTCCGCGCTGGCGCTTTTCCTGTACCCACATACCCTTACCGGCATCCTCAGCACCAATAGCCGTAAAGTCGTGCGCCGCAATGCTGCCTTGTTGCCGGCCTATAGCTGCTTAATCGCCCTGATTTGCCTGCTCGGCTATGTAGCAATCGCGGCTGGCATCGAGCCTTCGCCCGTCTACAAATCGAATATCGCCCTGCCTGCCCTGTTTGCTAAAGAATTTCCAGGCTGGTTCGCGGGTTTCTCGTTCGCGGCCATCGCAATCGGCGCGTTGACTCCCGCCGCCATCATGTCAATTGCCGCTGCCAACCTCTTCACACGCAACATCTACCGCGAGTACTTTCGGCCAACTTGTACCGAGCGCGAGGAAGCAAATACCGCGCGCACCGTTTCGCTGCTAGTGAAATTGGGCGCGTTGGCCTTCATCCTCTTCTTCCCACTGACATTAGCCATCAATCTACAACAACTCGGCGGTATCTGGATTATCCAGACCTTGCCAGCCGTCTTTCTTGGCCTCTACACCAACTGGTTTCACCGTCGCGCTCTGATTATTGGCTTGCTGGGTGGCCTGCTCACTGGCACATTGATGATCGTATCACGTAGTTTTGGGTCAACAATCTTTCCCGTCTCTATCGGTGGTTTGACTATTCCGATGTACGCGGCGGTTCCCTCGCTCATTATCAATCTGCTGTTGTGTGTCAGTCTCACGCCGCTCTTCAAGATGTCCGGCGTTTCCAACGGGCGCGACAATATCACGTTCGCCGACTTTGAGGCACACCCTGTTCCTGGCTCCTCTGAGGCTCTGCTCCTCGCTCAGATGACGCAAAGCGAGCGCATCGAAATCCCTGTCAGAGAAGGTGTGTTGAACTAGAAACGCGGGCAAGGAGACGCGGGCAGCACATGTGTTGCCCGCGTCTCTAGTTTAGTTGCTGCCTAACTTGACCAGCTCCCCGTAACCTTGACCGTGTTGTTCGGATCGATTGTTGGTGACGACAGAGGCATTGTGATGTTCAATGAGCCAGATTTGCCATCGGCATTGATAGTGATGGAGCCAGGGGCGGCTGCTAAAATGTCCTGCCATACCTGGCTGGTTCCTGTATCGGTCAATCTCCCGATGACTTCTATACTCTGATACGTGCCAGGGTTGTTATAGGGAAAAGCGCCGAAGAGGAACTCGTATGCTTTAGCTCCTATGGTCCCCATCGCTACACCGGCATATTCCTTGACCTGTATGCCATTCTCGGCGACCGTGACCGGGCCACACGCGGCGAATTGCACAATCGACATCTGACCGGAAACCGTGCCTGAAAAGCTGAACGAGCCGGCGCGGCTAAAACCGCCCGGACAATCGGCCAGCACCGTCGGTGTTGCCAGGGGGCTGCCACCCGCCAGCACTGGTGTATTGGTGACTGCTGCCTGGGTTGGCGCACTGGTCGGCACCGTATGTGTCCCTGGCGTTCCTGTCCCCGTTGTTGGTTGATTTCCATGACGATTGAACAGCGCGAAGGCCGTTACACCGCCGCCGATGAGAAGCACCGCGATAAGCGCGATGAATATCCACCTGGGGAATGCGGTGCGTTTGTTGGGTGTTGGCGGCCCGCCCGGTGGAGGGATGAAAGGTGGTGGCTGCTGTTGCCAACCGCCTCCTGAAGGCATCTGGGGCATAGAGGGCGATGGTTGGAATTGAGCAGGCGGCGCGCTCTGCGACTGCGCATAAAATTGCTCGGACGGTGATTGCGGCCATCCGTCGGCCTGTACAGGCGCTTGATATTGCGGCCAGGCATTGCCCTGCGATGGATTCGGTTGCGGCCAACCTGCCTGCGATGGTTGTTGCACTTGCGCTGGCTGCGGCCATCCTCCCATCTGCGGTGGTTGTTGTAACGGGTTCGACTGCGGCCATCCGCCGACCTGTGATGGCTGTTGCTGTACCGGTGCCGGTTGCGGCCACCCGCCAGTCTGCTGCGGCATCGAAGGTTGTGGCTGTGACCAGGGATCGGGCTGCGGTTGAGGTGGAACGGCTCCGCAATTGCCGCAAAAGCGGGCATTGTCTGGCAGGTCTGCTCCGCAATTGGCGCATCGTTGCATAATGACGTACTCCTGATGAAATCTGAATATTTCGGGGTAAGTGTGGTAATTATACCGGATATGCTGATGAAACGCCGGAAAGTGGACTTTTTGGCGGTCTATAAATCATCTTTACGGTCAATAAATCATCGTGGCTATCCTAACATAGAAGGTTGAGGTTTTCAACGCTTTTGTCGTTTGACTCATAAGCCTGTCGGCAGAATCATCCGTTTTATCAAAGCAAATCCCTTGCTCCAGGCTGCCTGGCATACCTGGAGGTTGAGCATGACGAGAGGAACGAAAAACCAGACAGGAAAGTTGTCCCAAATCAGGCAGGTCAACCCTCTCTATTTGTGATGACCACATGTGGTGGTCATGCTGAAACTGTCTCTACTCAGAGGAAAAAGCATCACCTGATGGTGGAGATACACTACTAAAAAGGAAACTAGCATGAAAATTGTCATCTTTGGAGCGAATGGTGTGACAGGTAAAATCTTAACGAAACAAGCCCTGGATGCAGGACATACTGTGACGGCGGTGACTCGTCACCCGGAAGCCTTTCCACTACGGGACGCTCGCTTGAGCATAATGGGTGGAGATGTGTTCGATCTCGCGTTGGTTGAACAAGCGGTGGCCGGACAGGATGCCGTCCTCTCTACTCTTGGTGTCCCCTTTAGCCGCGAACCGATTACGATCTATTCGCGGGGCATGGCCCATATTGTGCAAGCCATGAAGCACTCTGGTGTTCGTCGCGTCGTCTGTGTGAGTTCAAGCGCTGTTGGGACGAATCACGAGACTGGGGGCGGTTTCTTCTTTGACAAAATTCTGCAACCAATCATTGTGTCCACTCTTGGGAAGACGACCTATGCGGATATGAAACAGATGGAAACGCTGTTGATGGAGAGCGACCTTGACTGGACGGTCGTCCGGCCCTCCGGTCTCTTTGAGACGGAAGCCGTCACCGACTATCAGGTCGCTGAAGATCACATACGCCGGCAGTTTACCTCCAGGGACGATCTGGCGGACTCTATGCTCAAACAACTCGCCACTGACCAGTATTCGCGCAAAGTTATCGCGGTGGCAACGTTCTCGGCGCAGCCCCACATGATGAAGTTTCTGCTGCAAGAGGCTTTCAAGGAGCCTGTCAAAAGCTGAAAAGTAGCATTCGGTTCCATAGAGTACACTTCCTCTATGGAACCGAATGCTATTCAACGTTGTGGACTGAACGCAACTACATTACATGGGCTTCGTAGAGACGCCATTCGGGGTCGAGGTCAAGCCGGGCAATGCTTTTATTGCCGGAACGGCTGCCGCGCAAGATCAGGCGCGAGTTTTTGCCATCCACCAGTATCCAGGCATCGTATTCTGCATCATAGCGGCAATCTTGCAGCCAGGTTGTTCCGGCATCTATGGCTTGCTCGACGATGCCTCGTCCATTGTGTTCGTCGATGCGCACCAGCAGCGCTTTGCCATGCACGGTATCTGCTACCGTGAAATGATGATTATCCAGAATTCGTACCGAATGGGGATGGTCTAAGCCTTCTAAGACGGATTGCCAGTCGCCGCTTTCACGATCAATCGCGATCACCATGCCCTGGTGAAAGAGCGAGGCCAGGACACGTCCGTCGGGCAACTCTGCCGCCGAATTGATGTGCGTCGTCTGCGCCAGCGTCCCAAATTGGGTAGTGCGGTAATCGGCGGATTTGTCCAGCGTCCGGCGCCTGCCATCTGGCGTGAACTCAAAGCCATGATCGGTTGCCCACCAGCTCCATAGAATCTCCCCTTTGCGGTTAAATTCAAGCAGCAGGTCTAATCCTGTGCTGGCGACGAGGTAGCCGCGTTCGGTACGAGAGATAGAGTGCAGCGCGTTAAAAAGAGGGGAACTCACAACATCTCGCTTGAGCGTTCCCAGGTCGGTATCCGCCTCGTGAATGCTGCCAAAGGTCGTGATTAATACGCCATTTTCGGTGTTGACCATACCTGCCGCCATTTTCAGATCAACCGTCTTTTGCGAAAAGCCAAAATCATCAATGAGACACAACAGGCCGCCAGTATCTTCTTCAGGCTTCTCAATGCTCCCCAGCACCGTCAGGGGACATGAA
Source organism: Ktedonobacteraceae bacterium (assembly GCA_050695155.1). Taxonomy (GTDB): domain Bacteria; phylum Chloroflexota; class Ktedonobacteria; order Ktedonobacterales; family Ktedonobacteraceae; genus CF-113. The sequence continues at coordinate 1,672 of JBOGTO010000300.1, read as the reverse complement.
GCCACCTGGCCTGTCTCGGACCAGTGCTTTTTGAGGGTTGAATGTCGGGTTGAAATGGAACTAAGCAACAATCTCATTTGATGACCTCTGAAACCTTTCTGTGAAATACTTCTTTTGACTCTGTAGAATTGGATGATAAAATGACAGGCTTTTCGGCGCTCTGGAGTGGTAGCGTTTCAAACCAGTTGAGCGCATCGCCGAGACCCACTACCGCGCCAAGCACAGTAATGGCCGGAGACGAGATATGCGCCGCAATAGCGCGTTGCGCAATATTCGACAGCGTGCCTTTTACGACATGTTGTTGAGGTACCGTTCCTTGCTGGATAACCGCCGCCTCTGTATCAGGGGCAAGACCACCAGCGAGCAGGCGCTGCGTGATTTGTAAGAGACCTTCGACTCCCATTAAAATGACCAGCGTGCCGCCCGTTTTTGCCAGCGCGTCCCAGTTGACGGCGGCGGATGCTGGTGTTTGCTGCTCATGCCCCGTCACGATTGTCACCGAACCGGCATATTCGCGTTGAGTGACGGGTATACCCGCGTATGCCGGGACAGCGATAGCCGAACTCACGCCGGGTACTATTTCAAATGGAATGCCCGCCGCGCTAAGGGCTAACGCCTCCTCTCCGCCTCTACCAAAGACGAAAGGATCGCCACCCTTGAGCCTGACAACACAATATCCAAGCCGCGCATAGTGGATGAGCAGCGCTGAAATCTTCTCCTGCGTCATGGCGTGGCATCCCGGTTTTTTGCCCACAAAGATGCGCTCTGTCCGTTGAGGCACTTCGTCTAACAGTTCACTATTGACCAGACGATCGTAGATCAGGACATCAGCCATACGCAAGCAGCGCAAGCCCTTGCGTGTAATCAAATCCGGGTCGCCGGGACCCGCGCCAACCAGGTAGACCTTACCGGATGAGACGTGTTCACGCGCCACGATGACTATACTCCTTTTCCTCTACAAGACCCTCATCGAGTGTGCCAGCCGCGCTAGAGACACCATAACGCCTCAGCAGTTCGGCGGTGATGGTTGTAGCTCCAGCAGTGTTGCCCTTAATCAGTTGCGCCAGCGCGTCCGAGGCGAAGAAGTCCGCGAAAAAGGAATCGCGCTGCTCATAGGAGACGCCGCTCTCGCGCAAACGGGTGCGCGCCAGCGCCGCTAAGCGCAAATAGGGACCGTAAGCGCGCGGAAAGTATGCTTCCAGTTCCTGGCGAATGCGTTTGGCAAGCGCCGGGCTTGCTCCCTCAGTTGAAACGGCGATGGTCAGTTGCTCGCGCCGCAAGATGGAGGGCAGTATAAACGTGCAATACGCAGGCACATCAACAATGTTGACCAGTTGCCCGCGCTCCTGCGTTTCGGCCCAGATAGCCTCCACAAGTTCAGGACTTTCGGCCACAGCCACAACCACAAACGCATCCGCTAAATCGCCCGGCGTATACGCTTTATGCCGTAACGTCACCTGCTTAGCCTCGGCTTGCTGCAACAACCCGGCACAAAACGTTGGACTAAGCGCCGTTACATGAGCGCCACTTGCTGAGAGGGACGCGGCTTTCTCCGCCGCTACTTCGTTGCCTCCCACAACTATCGCAACCCGATCACGCACATCAAGCATGACGGGATAATACTCTGGCATGGATGTTCTCCTTGTACTTCCCAAATCCGTAGGGGCGGGGG
>JBOGTO010000299.1:0-7364 GCA_050695155.1 Ktedonobacteraceae bacterium | reverse complement strand
GGGCAGCACAGCCGATGGCTGTGCTGCCCACACCTATCCAACTCTCAGAATGGCCGCCAAAGGCGGCAGGAGTATTTACATGCCGAAAGATACACGCGAACCAGGAGAAATTCTGGCGCATATTACGTCAGCGCGGGTGGCGCTCACATCTGCTATTTTTGGTTTGAGCGAGGAGCGATTGATCATTCCAGGCGCGGCTGGTAAGTGGTCGGTCAAGGACTTGATGGCACACATTGGTCACTGGGAACAGGTGGGTCTGGAAGAACTGCAAATCCACCTGCGCGGCGAGCGTTCCGGCAAGGATTATCGTGACGCTGTCGCGCTCAACGACGAGTGGGAGGCAGGTTTGCAATCGCTCTCGCTGCAAGAATCCATCCAGCTTTTCGAGGCCCCCCATTATCAACTGTTCGGCCTGCTGGCCGCGTTGCCTGCCGAGCGCTGGAACGGCTATGTGCGAGCCTGGGTGCAGGGCGCGACGTGGCACCACTTCGAGGAACATGCTGAGCAGATTCGCGCCTGGCGACAGAGTTTGTAACAATTAGAATCCTGATTGCAGCCAGGGCTTTTGCTGGTAGTCTTGCTTGATGATATTAATGTAATTGATCGCGCCAGATGTATACCAGCTACCGCTAAACCAGAAGCCCAGGCAGCCCCAGATGTCGCCCGCGTGGTAGGATGGATAGCCAGGAGATGGGGTCTGCTGGTAGAGATAGTCAGCCCATCCCTCATAGCAGTTGCGCAGCCAGCCGTACACGAAGTCTGCATTGAAAGCCGTATCCTGCTGGCTCATGGGCCATTCCGACTTGAAGTAGGTATATTTGATCTGGAGAATGCCGTAGCTCTGGTAGCAACTGCTGCCATTCCAGGCTCCCGGCGGGCAAAGACTCTGGTCGTTGGTAAAATCCCCAAGCTGGCTCTGATGCCAGTTTGACTCCTGAACAGCCTCAGCGCGCACGATATTGACATCGACACCCCATTTACACGCTACCCACTGCAAGATTTCGTCGGTGGTGCCGGTGTAATTGCCGGTGACTCGTCTGCGCAGGCTGTCCGACTTACTGTCCATGCCAGACAAAGGGTTCCACGACTGCAAACCGGCGATTTGTCCCGCGCTCGGCACACTGTGATTAGCGGTATTGTTGTCCGGGCGTGGCTCAAACGACGATGCGACGACACGGGCTGCGCACGTACTATCGCTCGGCAAGGCACTGCCAGGTGGAAGCGTAGTGCCAGGATTTCCAGAAGGCGGCGCTGTAGGTATAGGAGTCCCTTGCGCCCCCGTCGGTGTGGGCGGCAGCGAAGTTGAAGGTGAAGACGAGGGCGTAGGAGACGATGTACTTCCCGGCGTCGGTGTGCCATGCGTTTTATTTGGAACGGAAATGGATATGCCGGGTGTAACAGACTGCTGAGCCTGTATAGCTGGTATGTTGTAAGTGAGTACAGGCAAAGTGTTAGCCGGATCAACACTCTGCCGCGCGGTCGGTATGAGCGCGCGGGTAAAAAAAGTTCCCGCGACAATTAAAATAATGCTTCCCCCAATAATAAACAATGACACAGGCGAGAAGCGCTTGAACGGATGGAATGGCTCCCGGCGTTTCATATTTCCCCCAGAGTTTCTGATTAAATTTAAGAGTCTGAATCGTAATAACCCCTGATCATTATGACGTATCTGACGCCTCTCTGTAGCTGAACTAGTACTGTAGGGGTATATTTTTCTTTGACGCCTCTTCGCCTGGTGGTTTGCAAAAAGTGAGAGCCAGGTCCGTGATGTGTCAAATTGTTTCATTAAATATCTATATAATTCAAATAATTTCTTCTATATTGTGATGAAATAAAATTACAATATTTTCATAATTATAAAGACCTTATTGTCAAATCATTGACAATTGAATGTATAAATGCTACGCTCATCGCAAGTTTGTTATTAATGAACTGAAAAAAGGGGGAAGGTATGTTACATTCTTTGCGCCAGCGGAAAGTATGGCTCGTACTGGGGCTTATTGCTGCTTTACTGCTGGTAATTACTGGCATTTTTACATTGAGGATACCTCTCAAAGCACATGCCGCCGGTGTGACACTCTATGTAGGTCAGACCATTGGACTAAATTCTGGTTGTACATCTCCAGGCTTCACTTCTATACAGACGGCGGTAGATGTCGCCAACCCTGGCGATACCATCTACCTGTGTGGCACAACGCCTTATGCTGAACAGGTGATTATCACGAAGGCTCTTACACTGACTGGCGACCCCGGCGCGAGCATCGTAGCACCCAATCCATTCCCCGCCGCAGCTACGTATATTGGCCGCTTGCCTTCACAATTCACCACCGATGGCCTGTTTGTACCACAGACGGTGGTGACTGTCTGGGGTACGAGTTCAAACGTCAAGATCAAAAACCTGATCATTGCTGGCGTGATGCCGGGCGACGGTGGTTGTGGCGAACAGGAGTTCGGTGTTCTAGTAATCGCCGGAGGGACAGCCGCACTCATTGGAGACCATGTCAACGATATTCGAGACACGAACTCTGCCCTTTATGGTTGCCAGTTCGGCGTTGCCATTCAGGTTGGCCGCGAATACTGGCCCGTTGCTGACTTCAGCACCGACAAAACCGAGAGCTTCATCGGCCACGCGACCATAAAAACAACAACTGTTTCCGGGTACCAGAAAAATGGTATGACTATCGATGGCCCTGGCACGACGGCTATCGTTTCGGGAAGCACAGTGAACGGTGCCGGGCGCGGCAACGGAAACCTGCTCTCTCCAATTATCGCCCAGAACGGTATTCAGATCTCGCGCGGCGCTTCTGCCCAGGTAATGGGTAATACCATCACGGGTAACTCTTACACGGGAACAGGCGGCGCATCTGATGGCGGTATTCTCGTGTATGGTGGTTCATGTGATGGAGCGGCCACACCGCTCACTACCGGGACCAAAGTTCAGAATAATAATTTGCAGGATAACGATGTCGGTGTTCTTATCGACAACCTGAGCCTTGATGGTAACAACCAGTGTTCCCTGCCGATAACCCCAACTAAAGTCGCAGCGAGTCACAACCACATCACGAACAGCGCTGTAAGCAATGTTTCGGGTACAAACCTGCTTAACTTCCCCGGTGGTTATCAGGCTGGTATCTCGGATGTGGGCAATGCCGATCAATTGATCAACAATCAGATCTGTGGCGTTGGTTACACTGCCGTAACTCCTCCTCCCTATCTGTCTATGATTGATATGATGGCGACCAATCCAACGGTCATGGGTAATACGGTATGCACGAGCAGCCAGAATATCAACGCTGCGGCGAGTACGCAGGCCAGAAAAAAGGGTGGTCTCCATTATATAGCCAGACCGATCAGGTAACGCTGAACATCTATCACGAACTGGATATGCAATGGAAGCAGGGCTGAGAGACACCTTTCAGCCCTGGCTTTTTTACTCCTGTTTTGTCTACCGTGCTGGTTTGTCTTTCTTTGTAGCCTTGCGCAGCCAGAGTGAGGTATGGGTGGGTTGCATGGTCTCCTGCACCACTTCTACCAGTTGCTCGCTCAGTTCCGCCAGGTCTATTTCATTGCGCAGGTTGGCGCTGAAACCCTCGATGATGCGTCGCGCGTCGTACTTCTGGCGATAGAAACGCCGGTCAATGGCGCGCTGGAGGCGACGACGCAGCGGTTGGAAGAGCGCCGCAATGACCAGCGTCGAACCAACCAGAATAACCGGAGATTGCGCCGCCTGCGGGCTGAAAGTGGCGAGCGCGAAATGCGAACCAAGCACCAACCCGGCATAGAGCAAAGCCAGGATAGCGGTCAGCAGCGTGTAGACCAGCGTGCGCCTGACGAACACGTCGATATCGAAGACGTTGGCATACAACACCGCCATCAGGAAACCGGCGATATTGATGCCACAGCCAAAGAAGCCGATAGTATTGACCAGTAGGAAAATCAACGAGTCCGCCGGGCTTACAGTGGAGACGATTCCAAAAAGCACAAGCGTTGGGATGAAGATGCCCCAACTCAAAATGAGCCACTTGATGGCAGCTCGTTCCCTGGCGTTCAAGAGACGGCGATAACGGTAGATCAAAACGCCCAGAATAAAAGGAAAGCCGAGTACACCCAGAATATTGTTGATCTGGACAAAGATGGGATTGGTGATGAATAGTGCGAATATTCCCTGGATGATCTGGAAGATAAAATACCCCAGCGCCCAGCGCGAGCCGAATTTGCCGTTGGGAAACGTCAAGAGCGCATACATGCCTACGACACCCATGCCCAGACTTATCAAGAGTTGCGAAGGCACATTCAGAACAGGATAGGTAGTAGCAAGGGCCGGATAGTCCACGCCCTCGTAGGCGGAAAAGCCGAGAAGAAAACAACTCACTCCCAGTGGTACCCATTGACCGGGCTTCTTGAAGACAATCAGCAAGCCTACTCCGACACTGACAAGGATATAGAGTACCTGGATCGACATATAGAGATTGGCATAGATGTCAATAGAGAGGCCATGAGATGTCAGGGCATGGACATTTTCCGGCGTGAGTCCGCATCCATCGGCGCAGACCGTGTGCAAGAATGCGTAGCCCGGCGCGAAGCCTGCGATGTGACCGATCAGGATGAGCAGCGTATAGACGAGAAAGCCAACCATCATAAGCCATGTCGTCCGCGAACGATATGGTTTGTTTGATACCTCCCGCATTGTTGTATTGAGAGCAATCGCCATGAAAATCTCCTGCCGCATCTCCTATTGCTGGCACTCGTAATAGTATAATCCTGGATTGTAGTCTGAAGCCCACTATAGCATACAAGCGTCTCGAAAACGTTACGGAAAAACAGTTTGGGTTGCCAGGGCGGGGACAAGCCCGCGCCCCTACCCTACGCGGGGGAGGCGCGGGCTTGTCCCCGCCCTGGCCGTGTGCTACACTTTCTAAAGCGTTAAATCGCGGCTAGTCTCGCGTTCAAACAAAAGACTGTTAGCGATTACCTCTATTCTCAGTCCCATTTTTTGATGACAGGAGCGATTCATCGATGACACAAACGGTTGATAAGACTTCACACTCTACTGTCGGACAATCAACACGCCGCCAGGATGGGTTAGATAAAGTAACCGGGCGCACGCGCTACGCGGGCGATCTCCCCATAGGAGGGCTATTACATGCCCGGCTCGTCCTCAGCCCCTACGCGCACGCGCGTATCGTCTCTATCAATATTTCGGCGGCGTTACAGGTGCCGGGAGTGAAAGCAGTCTACACGAGCGAAACGCTTGGCGTGGTTGATCCTGCCAGCAATGCTCGCGCCAATGCCCCACTGGCCTACAAAGAAGTGTTATGGGCCGGACAACCCGTTGCCATTGTGTTGGCGGAGAGCGAAGCAGCCGCCGAAGATGGCGTGGGGGCAGTCGATGTTGACTATGAGGAATTGCCAGTCGTGATGGACCCGGTAGCAGCTATGCAGCCAGGCGCGCCTTTGACACGCGCCATTATCAAGGAGACATCGTCCGAGATCGCGGGGGGTGGAGCGCACGCGGCAGTTTCAGAGAGCGACGTGTCCGAAATCGAGCAAGAGCCGCTTTCCGAGAATGTCAGTGACAAGGCGCATATGCATGGAGGCGACATCGAAGCGGGATGGCGCGAGGCCGAAGTGGTGATCGAGCGCACCTATACCACCAGTATTGTGCATCAGAGCTACATTGAGCCACAGACCATCACCGTGCAACCCGGTTTTGGTGGACAAGAACTCACTATCTGGGCCAGTTCGCAGGGTATGATGGGTGTGCGTTCGAACGTTGCCGAAGTACTCGACCTTACTGAACGGCAGGTACGAGTGGAATCGGTGCCGATTGGCGGCGCATTTGGCGGCAAATTTGGACTGCTGGAACCCTTAGCTGCCGCCGCCGCGTACAAGTCGCGCCGCCCCGTCAGGCTGGCATTAACGCGCGCGGATGATCTGCTGGCAGGCAATCCCGCGCCACAAGCTACCTTCGCCCTCAAACTGGGCGCGAAGCGCGATGGGACGCTGGTAGCCATGCAAAGCAAGATTGTCTTCGATACGGGCGCATACGGTGGCGCGGCCATCTTTCTGGGCGGATTGATCCTCGGCAGCACTTATCGCTGCCCCAATTTCGATTTCCGTTGCTATGAGGTCATGACCAATAAAGCTGGCGTGGGCGCGTACCGCGCGCCGTGCGCGCCGCAGGCCACCTTCGCGCTTGAATCGGCGGTTGATGAGCTATGCCAGAAATTGCAGATGGACCCCCTTGCTTTTCGACTCAAGAATGGGCTGAAAGAGGGCGACCCGACCATAGACCACCGCCAGTGGCCGCGTATCGCTATCATGGAGTGCCTGGAGCAGGTGCAGCAGCATCCACTCTGGACGAATCGCGCGGCGCAAAAGGCCGTGCCTGACGAGTTGAAAGGCTGGAAGATCGGCGTTGGCCTGTCCGTGGGAGGCTGGCCCGGCGGCACAGAACCGGCGGCGGCGGCCTGTCGTCTCGAAAATGACGGGACTATCTCGGTCGTATCGGGAACAGTTGACCTGACCGGCTCTGATACCTCGATGTCGTTGATTGCGGCGCAGGTGCTGGGTATGCCAGTTGACGCAGTGCAGACGGTGCATGACAATACCGATACCATGCCCTACAGCGGCGGCACGGGCGGCAGCAAAACCACCTATGCGATGGGCGCGGCGGTACTGGCGGCTGCCCAGGATGCGCGCAGCCAGATACTCTCTATTGCTGCTGAGATGTTGGAAGCCTCGCCCAACGACCTGAACATTGAGGGAGATAAAGTTGTAGTGCGCGGCGTGCCGGGCAAAGATGTTGCGCTCAAAGACATCGCCTCGGCGTCGATGCAGTTCGCGGGTAAATATGCCCCCGTCTACGCGCGCGGGCGTTCCGCGCTCAGCACCACATCTCCCATGTATGCCGCGCATGTGGCGCGCGTGGCCGTCGATCCCGAAACCGGGACGGTGCGTGTACTGGATTACCTGGCGACACAGGATGTCGGCTTTGCCATCAATCCGGCAGAGGTCGAGGGGCAGATTATCGGCGGCGTTACCCAGGGTCTCGGCTGGGCGCTCTACGAGGGCTATGTCTATGACGAAAACGGCCAGTTGCTGACCTCAACCCTGATGGATTACGCGCTGCCGCATAGCCCGGAGGTACCAAATATCACGCCCGTGCTGATCGAGATTCCTTCGCCGCTTGGTCCCTTTGGTGCGAAAGGCGTGGGCGAGCCGCCGGTTGTGCCGGTGGGCGCGGCCATCGCCAACGCCATTTTCGATGCCGTCGGCGCACGCGTGCCAGACCTGCCCATCACTCCTGAGCGTCTGTTCAAGGCAATGTAGTATACCACATGCAGGACGAACGTGGGCCGCGC
>JBOGTO010000298.1:0-6976 GCA_050695155.1 Ktedonobacteraceae bacterium | reverse complement strand
CGGCCTGAGCAGAACGATTTTCATACATCCTACCCTCCTTTACCGCAGAGGCAATACATGTTATGCTCTAGGAAATGGCGATAGCAGCGTTTATGCTCTAAAGCTAGCAAAACCTATCAACAGGGGAGTGTGATAAGAGCCATGCAGCAACCCGAAAGTCTGGTCGGTCAGATACTGGGGCATTACCGCATCATCAAGCAGATCGGCTATGGAGGCATGGCGACCGTCTTTCTCGCGGAAGATGTCCACCTGGGCCGCGAGGTAGCGGTGAAGGTATTCTGGCCGCGTCCGGGCGAAACGCGCGACTTTCTGAAGCGTTTTGAGCGGGAGGCGCGCGTGCTGGCAAAGCTCGATCACCCCAATATATTACCCGTATTTGACTATGGCGAGCAAAACGGCTTCGCCTACCTGATTACTCCTTACATGCCCGGCGGCACTCTGAAAGAGTTGCTGCAAAAGCGTAAAGTGATCCCGCCCGTCGAAACATTGCGCATGGCCGCACCCATCTTGAACGCTCTGCAATACGCTTCGGAGCGCGGGCTGGTGCATCGTGATATTAAGCCCGGCAACATGTTGTTTAAGGCAGATGGCAGCCTGGTACTGGCCGATTTTGGCCTGGTCAAAGTATTTGCCGCTGAGGGTGAAACCCTGGCAACGCATTCAGCTAACGAGACAGGGCCAGCCGTGACCGGCACACCGGAGTACATGTCGCCTGAACAAATACAGGGCAAGGCTTCTTCGCTCAGCGATATTTACTCCTTTGGCATTGTTCTTTACGAAATGTTGGCCGGACAACGCCCGTTTGCCTCGAACAATGTGTTGAGCATCCTTATGCAGCAGGTGAACGAGCAGCCGCGCCCCCTGCGTGAGATAAACCCGTATATCTCGCCGCAATTAGACGCGGCAGTCATGCGCGCGCTGGAAAAAGACTCGGCGCGCCGCTATCAACGCCCCATCGACTTCTTGCAGGCGCTGACACAGGCTGGTTCGCCGGGCATGGCGACCAATCCCGAAATGAATAGCCCGACGATGGCGACAAACTGGTCTTCGGCATCGCCAATCAGTTCGCCCGGCAACCCACCGTCGCATCCAGGTAATCCGCCATCTCATCCCGGCTTCACCGGCAATGCGCAGCAGGAGCCATATCCGCAGCAAACGCCATTCGCGCAGGCGCGCACACAATCTGGCCCGCCCTCCAATCCTGGACAACCGCCCAGTGGAGGCGTTTTCATAGCCGGGCCACCCACTCCCGTCTTTGGGGTCAACCCAACGCCTCCACCTCCTGAGAAACGCAAGTCGAGTCGTTTGCCTCTACTGCTCGTGGCAATTTCGCTGCTCATTATCGCCAGCCTCGTACTGGCAGTGACGTTGACACCGCTGGGGCAAAATCTCTTTGGACGAGGCACCGGACAGACGCCCACTGTTACGGCCAACCCATCACCGACAGCCGGTAAAACTGTCTCGCCCACTACAACCACCCTTGTGAGCGGGCCGCCCACTATCACCGCGTGTCCCGCCAATGGCACAGGGAGAGCGCCCGTCTTAACGGCGATGACACTGGGCAACGCTCCCAACCTGGTCTACACCGTCAACGAATTTAAGAACAACGCCTCTACTTTTGGCACCCTGAAACGCTTTGATACCATCACAGGTGCCAAAACCGAGGTACTGAAGCTGCCAGGGACGCGCATCATCAGCGCCCAGCTTTCATCCGACGGGCAGTGGATACTCTTCAGCGCGGATATTGGCGGGCAGGTGAAGCTCTCGGTGGTGCGCATGGATGGCAAGGGCCTGCAAACATTGGCCTGCGCTCCCGGCGGCGACACCATTAGAAGCCCGCAGTGGTCGCTCGACCAGAAGCTAATCGTGTTTGACGAATCGCCGAACACTGGAGGCGCGACAATTTACCTGTTGTCGGTGGCAAGCGGTTTGCTCCAGACCGAACTGACCCCGCCTGCTTCTGGACTGGCCTATCTGCCGCGCACCTGGCTGGATCTCACGCGGATACTGCTGGTCGGCTATCTCCCAAATTCTGACGCGCCCGCCCAGAACATCTATATTCTCGATACGGCGCTCGGTCCCAATCAACAGAGCAGCGCGCTCCAGAAGTTTGCGACGATTTCGACCCCCTGCTGGAATTTTGATAGCAGCTTCGACGGGAAAACCGTCTTCTACAACCAGTGTACGCCCGGCAACCCGGAGGGTTCCAGCACGGTAGCAGCGCAGCCAGTAGGCAACGCAACCGCGTCGCAAGTCTTCAGCAGTTCCACGCTCGCCATCAGCGCGGTGCGCGTGTTTGACAATAAGAATGCCTTTTTACTGGCAACAGCCTCAAATTCCAACATGGGATTGAGTGGCGACCGCAGCAAAGACGGCCTCTATAAGATAGCCACAGACGGATCAGGCAACGCTATTCCCCTGGTATCGGCGAGCAACGGCCTGACACCCGCCTTAAATTCCTACTCGCAATACTACTGGTCCAACGTTTCGCGCGACCGCAACCTCTACGCGCTGGAAGAATACGGCACAAATGGCCCGAACGCCAGCTACACGCTGCTGTACGGCTCGATGAACGGCGGCGCATCAAACACCTTCGCCTCCATCAGCGACGGAACCGAGCTAGAGGTCATCGGCTGGACAACGATGTGAATGGCAACCCTATATATAACACTCTCTAAAGCATTTGCGCCAATATTTGACGCATTCGTTCGACATCCTGCAAGGTCTCATCGCGTTCTTGTGAGGGTGGAACCTTTGCGCGCACAAAGGCGCAGAATCCCGCGATCGCGCAATCCAATGCGGCCACTTCTGCCGTACTCAACAAAAGAGCCACATCTGTTATGTTGGTGGGCAGATTCGTCAGCCGTAGATACAGGCTTTCCAGTACATGCATCAGCTCATCGCGTTCGCGTGTCGGCTTGCGCACCCGGCGCGTATAGGTGATATAGGCACGGATGATGCTGCGCACCGATACCAGATCATTAAAACTTAGCGCCAATGCCGGCAAGCGGTTCGGATGATATTTATGCATGGCTCTTCCTTTTACGTCCTTTGCCTTTTGCTGTTGCTCCCTCCACGCCCCAATTGTCGCTATTCATTAGAACTTGCGCCTCCTCGTGCTTGCCCTGCTCGATCAGTCGCAAGATATGCTCCCCACCGCGCTGCATTCGCGCCGTGATGAAATCGTGCCGCGTGGTAATGGCTAAGCCGGAGAGAGCCAGCCGCGCCGCCTCTTCCTCCAACGCTTGCTGCTCTCTGAAACGCGCGATTTCGCTTTTGTGAATTTCTGGCATAGTAACACTCCTTGTCTTTGATTGGCTAAAAGCTCCTCATATTGTTTGTGTTAGGGAAGGATGCATGGTACACTTAGAGAGAAGAAAGCGTAGCGAAACGCTGGCCTACTCTAAGAAACGGAACTTGTAGCATCGAACGCTATTCCATTCCGTTCGTACATGTCATGCATCTTGCACTTCAAGTATGGAAGAAAACGGGAAATGTCACTACGGCATTTTATGTAGAAATGCGGCAAAAAGGAGATGCAGGATGGAGACAACAAGCGCAGGGACTAGACATCAGGGGCAGATTATCACACAATATCGTGAGGCTATGCATTGGACGCAACAGCGCTTAGCTGATGAACTTGGCGTTGATTTGCGCACGGTGCAACGGATGGAGCAACGCCCGATGATAAAGAGCTTGAAAAGGCGACAATTTTTAGTAGAATTGCTCGGTATCCCAGCAGCACTCATGGCACTGGAGAATGAGAAGCCTTCCCACAGTTCGTTGAACTTGCTGTTCAATGATGATCCAATGGCTTATCTGGAAAATGCCATGATCTTGCGCTTTGAAGCACAGCAAATTGGTGGGACACGCTCTGCTTCACAAGGCTTACCGATGTGGATGCGTGAAGTGACTCGTTTTGTGAACGAGACGCAAGGAACCGGATGGCACACGCGAGCTTTAGCGGTACTTAGCATGAGCTATTTATTGCAAGGGACAATTGATCGTAGTATGAACCTGGACTACAATGCCGCACATCAATCATTCAAGCAAGCCTACCGCATTGCTCAGGAAATTAATGATCTCGAATTACAAGCCATAGCTCTTTTTAGGCGAGGCGTGACCTACATCAATGCCGATCAACCCTATAAAGCTATTACCTCGCTCAAAGGCGCTCTCACTACCATCAATGGATACGGCTATCCTTACCTCAAAGGACATGCCCTCAAATTGCTTTCGGAAGCCTATGCCAAATCACAACAGCCGCAGGAATGCTGGAGGAATGTTGGGCTGGCCGAAAATATCTTAGCGCAACTGGCTTCCCAGAGAGAGCGGAGTATGTTTATTCAACGTGAGTTTAGTCTTGCCTCTGTGACCGCGCAAAAAGGTGTGGATGCCGCCTTCTTGCATGATTATAACCGCGCAATTAATCTCATCGATAAGGGGCTGGTGCATGTGAAGCCAACCTTTGTCCCCACCCGTGCTCGTCTAACTATTCAGAAAGCCGAAGCCTATTTTGGATTGGGGGAAATTGATTGCTGTCTCGTCCACGCCGAAGAAGCATTCACGATGGCGCGTTCAACCGGGTCTAACAAGACTATTTCGCGTGTGAAGCATCTTTATTCAGGGCTGGCACAATCAAAATGGAAAAATGAGCGAGGTGTTTCTCGTCTGGGCGCATTATTGGCTACACAATGACTAATATAATTGAAAAACCTCTCCATTGGGCCAGCATCAGCTTTTACGTGATCTTGAGGAGGCGTTAATGAGTGGAAGGAGAGAACCATAAATGACCGGGCAAGCTCAGCGGAGATGAGCTACATCACATCTTGATCTCTGACTAGCTGATGAGCTGCGCAAATCAGCTAAAAGGCGACGGACTCATACTTCTTTTTCCCACTTTCTTCATAAGTACATGTATTCTTGCAATAGTCCTGTGTGTATCATACATTGTGGTCAACATGCGACATACTTTAAGATAGGGTGTAAAGGAGGTATATCATATGAACATCGAGCGTTTAGTACTTGGCGGAGAGCGCGGTTCCGCCGCAGATGGCAAGACGTTCTCTGTGATCGAGCCGGGGACGGGCAAGCCTTTCGCCGAGGTGGCGCAGGCGGATGCTACTGATGCGGAACAGGCTGTGCAGGTGGCTTATCGCGCCTTTGAGGAGGGCAGTTGGCCGCGCATGAGCGCGACGGGGCGCGGTCGCATCCTGCTCCAGGCGTCGAATCTGGTGCGCCAACGACTGGAAGCCATCGCCACCGTCGAGGCTCGCAACGCGGGGAAGCCCATGCGCGACGCGCGCGGCGAGATTTCGCTGGTAGCGGCGGTGCTGGAATACTGGGGAGGAGCGGCGAACAAGATATTTGGCGAGACCATTCCCGTGCAGGATGCCGGGCTCGAAGTGACGCTGCGCGAGCCTGTCGGCGTGTGCGCCCTGATTACGCCCTGGAATTTCCCGCTGGTAATCGCCTCCTGGAAAATCGCCCCGGCGCTGGCCTGTGGCAATACCATCGTAGTCAAGCCCGCCCAGTTGACACCACTTTCAGTACTCATGCTGGCCGATATTTTAATGGAGGCGGGCTTGCCACCCGGCGTCATCTCTGTGCTACCCGGCCCTGGCGCGGCGGTCGGCAATGCGCTGGCGAAGAATCCGCTCGTATCGAAGGTTTCATTCACCGGCTCAACCGAGGTAGGGACGCAGATCATGCGCCTGTGCGCGGATAACATTACGCGCGTCTCGCTCGAACTGGGAGGCAAGGCGGCCAACGTGGTCTTCGCGGACGCCGATATGGAGCGCTGTGTCGAATCTTCGGTCTTTTCGGTCTTCGGCAACACGGGTCAGGATTGCTGCGCCCGTTCGCGTCTGCTCGTCGAACGCTCAGCCTACGATGAATTTGTGGAACGCTTCTCGCGCCGCGCGGCAGCGTTACAGGTCGGCGACCCGCTCAGCGAGCAGACCGAGCTTGGCCCCATGATTTCCGCCGGACAGCGCCAACGCTCGCTCGATTACATCGCGCTCGGCCAGCAGGAAGGCGCGACGCTGATTGGCGCTGGCGGAAGCGTACCCACTATCCCTGGCGGTGAAGAAGGCTACTACCTGCACCCGGCTGTGCTGACCAATGTCGAAAACAATATGCGTGTGGCTCAGGACGAGATTTTCGGGCCAGTGGTCTGCGTGATGCCGTTCGATAGCGAACAAGAGGCGCTGCGTATCGCCAACGATACCCCTTACGGGCTTGCTGGCTCGGTATGGACGCGCGACCTCGGACGCGGCATCCGCGTCGCTCGCGGCTTACGCGCTGGCGTGATCTCCGTCAATTCCAGCCACAGCGTGCATACAGAAGCGCCCTTTGGCGGCTACAAACGCAGCGGCATCGGGCGCGAAATGGGCATGCACGCCGCCCAACTCTATACCGAAGTAAAGAGCATCTTCTTCTCCCAGGAGTAGCAATAGGGCGGCTGATTTCGCACTCATCAGCCGCCAATTCTTGTAACTTACCTTCATACTCATAGGAAATAGGGCCATCCAAATAAGCAAAGTTGAACAGGTGCTATTCTTTGACTATCCGCTTATTCTAGGGTAAACTTTAGGCAAAGGAGGCATTAGGATGCAAGACTATAGACAATACATCACGTCAAATCCTAACATCTTGTTTGGAAAGCCTGCCATTAAAAATACACGCATCTCTGTTGAGCTAATTCTTGATGAACTAGCTGGAGGCACAAGCATCGAAGAATTGCTGGAAGAGTATCCCCATCTTACGCGTGAAGCTGTTTATGCAGCCATAGCTTTTGCCGCTGACGCACGATGATTTTTTTGCCGACCGGATGGGTAATAGCGGAGTTCCGTCCTGTAGATACTGTGTTGTTTGTCAAGGGTGCAGGCAAAACGGAGTTCACCGCGGGAGAAGGAGGACGAGCCTTCCCACCAGACGCAGACAACACGAACCTGCGCGTTCATCGTCGCTCGCT
>JBOGTO010000297.1:0-4042 GCA_050695155.1 Ktedonobacteraceae bacterium | reverse complement strand
GTGGCATAAGCGCGGCACGCTCTATGGCATCGGTGTTGATCCCATCGACGGCCTGCTCCACGCGGGCGCGCCGGGCGTGCAGTTGACCTGGATGGATGCCAAAGTGGACGATTGGGTCGTGACGCCGCGCCGGGGCAAGCCGGTCGAGGTGAATGCGCTGTGGTATTGCGCGTTGCGCTGCATGGAAAGCTGGGCCATGCGCCTCTCCTATGACGCGCTGGAATATGCGCAATCGCTCACCCAGGTGCGCGAAAACTTCGCGCGGCGTTTCTGGTACGAAGAGGGTGGCTATCTCTACGACGTGGTGGATGTGGACGGCGTAGCAGGCCAGAATGATCCCGCGCTGCGCCCCAACCAGTTGCTCGCCGCTTCGCTGACAACACACTTGCTCAGCGAAGAGCAGACGCGCGCCATGCTCCAGAAAGTGACCGCTGCTCTGCTCACACCGATGGGCTTGCGTTCGCTTAGCCCGCAAGACCGTGCCTATCATAAACATTTCAACGGCAAGCGCGAAGAACGTGATGGAGCGTATCATCAGGGTGCGGTGTGGCCCTGGCTGATTGGTCCATATGTAGATGTGCATTTGCGCCTGTACAATGACTGCCTGAGCCTGCTGCCACTCCTGCAACCACTGGTGAAGCATCTGTGGGACGATTGCGTTGGCTCGATCTGCGAAGTTGCTGAACCCGAAGCGCCATTCGCGCCCGGCGGGTGCTTCGCGCAGGCGTGGAGTGTCACGGAATTGTTAAGGGCGTGGCTGGCTGTCGCGGGATAAGGAATAACCATGCTCAATGTGGCTTCTATCAACACCGTCAATGGCGCAAGAACATCCGCCAGTCTTGCGCGGCCCCTCTATGACTCCTATTGCTTCGCCAATATCCCCGCCACCATCACCTACCTGTTGACCGGAGAAGGCCAGAGCGCGTTGCCAGCCGATGTTTTAGCGGGCCTGTCAGCGCCTTTCGACAAAGTGATTCTCTTCTTCATCGATGCCTTTGGCTGGCGTTTCTTTGAACGTTATGCCAACAAATATGCCTCTCTCCAGACCTTCGCGCAGCATGGCATCGTCTCCAAACTGACCTCGCAATTTCCATCGACCACCGCCGCGCACGTCACCTGCATTCATACCGGTCTCAACGTTGGACAAAGCGGGGTCTACGAATGGAACTATTACGAACCGCTGGTTGACGAAATAATCACCCCGCTGCTGTTCTCATTCGCAGGCGATAAAGCGCGCGATACATTGAAACGCGCTAATGTGCCGCCGGAAACCTTTTTTCCATCGCCAACGTTCTACCAGCAACTACAAGCGCGGGGCATAGCATCTTACGTCTTTCAAAGCGCGGCCTTCACGCCCTCCACGCCCTCCGATGTCTACTACAAAGGCGCGACCATCTTCCCTTATAAGAACCTGGATGAGGGCTTTACGCTGCTCGAGCGCGCGCTTGAGCCGGGCGTGGCTAGACACGATCAAGCGCATTCCTCCTACTGCTTTTTTTACTACAATTTGATAGATAGCGCGAGTCACACGTATGGGCCAGATTCCAGAGAACTCGATCAGGCGGCGGACAGCTTTTTTGCGACTTTCGAGAAACATCTTGCCACGCTTCTACGCGGTCAGAAAGGCCGAGCATTGTTCATGATGACCGCCGATCACGGGCAGATCGCGGTAAATGCCAGCAATACATGCTATCTCAACCGGCACATACCCGGCATCGCCTCTTATTTACGCACCAACAGGCGCGGCCAGTTGCTCGTACCGGCAGGTTCGGCGCGTGATATGTTCCTCTACGTCAAGCCTGAACGCCTTGACGAGGCCGTCGCGCTGCTGCAACACCGCCTCAACGGTATAGCCAGGGTACATTATGTGCAGGAGTTCATAGATCAGGGTTATTTCGGTACGACCACGCCGTCACGCGAATTTATGGCGCGCGCCGGCAATGCGCTGATCTTGCCCGAACCTCACCAGACCGTCTGGTGGCACGAATACGGCAAATTCGCCATGAACTTCGCAGGCCATCACGGTGGCCTCACCCCCGCAGAAATGGAGATTCCTTTGTTTGTTTTGCCATGCTGAATGATGGATTTTGACTTTTTTATCCGACCCACAGAGAGGGATGAGGGCGGCGCAAGGCAAGCGCAATCGTGAAAGAGATGAGGGCGGCGCAAGGCAAGCGCAAGCGTGAAAGGGACGAGGGCGGCGCAAGCGCCAGCGCAAGCGTGAAAGGGACGAGGGCGGCGCAAGCGCCCCCACCCCACATCCACCCAACCCCCGCCCCTACATGAGAACGCCGTCGTAGTGTTCTGATCACCGTTCATTAAGCTCTCTGGCTGCCCTGCTTCAGCAGTGTCATTCTGAGCGCAGTCAGAACAGTAGGGGCGCTTGCGCCGCCCTCGTCCTCTTGCCCTTACTGAGGCCGGAGGGAGATTCTTCCAGACCTCTTCAGGCGGTCGCCTGCAAGGAATGACAGGCGAGATGGTTCAATGAACGGTGTCAGAACAGTAGGGGCGGGGGCGCTTGCGCCGCCCTCGTCCCCTTGCCCTTACCCTGGTTTATAATACATATTGTCTTCTAGCAGATAGGTCTGATCAACTTCATGTCTACCACACCTAAACTAGCCATCGGGCAAACCGCTTCACAGAAGGGGCTGATCTTTCGCTTAACCCTGGCCGCTTGCCTGATTTTCTGGATATTTGTATTTGTCGATAGTGGCTGGGGGCCGGAACTGACGCCGCTTTCTATTCAACTGCACACGCCGCTTTCCGTTGCCGGGCTATTTTACGTGATCTGGTCTACCGGCTATTTGCCGGGCGCGCTGGTAGGCGGCGCGATGCTGGATCGCTACGGCCCCAGGCGCGTGTTGTTTGTGGCCGCCCTCATCATCCTGTCTGGTATGCTGCTTATCCTGCTGGGAGTGAGCGCGGTATCCTGGAAGCCACTGGCTCCATATGTGCCGGTGGCCGCTTTGTTAGTTATCGCCGGATTAGCGGGAAGCGGCGGTGGCATCATCGATGCCACTACCAACGGCTTGATTAGCAGCGTATACGCGAAGAAACGTGGCAGCGCGCTCAACCTGTTCAACCTGCTCTATCCCCTGGGCGGCGTGTGTATCGCGCTCATCGATGCGGGCTTGCTCACGCTCTTTCATAATGACCCGCGCCCATCCTTGATCTTCACTCTATGTTTCACAATGGTTGCGATGCTCTCCCTGATCGGCATCCCACGCGGTTATTTGCTCGATGTGCCAGCAGCTTCAATAGCAGAAATAGTGGAAGAACCCCGTCAATCGCGGTCGCTGCTAGCCATCCTGGCACCCGTTATCGTCGTAATGATGCTGACCTCCGGCATCAGTTCAAGTACGCGCGCCTGGACGCCAGCCTACCTGCACGTCGTCTATGGGCAAACGCCCGCCATAGCCGCCGCTCTCAGCAGCGTGTCGTGGATGCTGGCCGCGAGCAGTCGCCTGGGAGCGAGCATCCTCATCGCGCGCATCGGAGCCTGGCGCATGGTGATGCTCGGCGTGTGCGTCACGCTCATCGGCCTGGTTGGTATGACGTTCAGCCCCAACGCGCTGCTTGCCACGCTCGCCATCGCGCTAACCAGCATCGGCCTCTCGCCCATCTTCGCCACCTGTCTCGCCATCGGCAGCGAACGCGCCGGACGCTCCCCCGGTGCAGTAGCAGGCATCCTACTCTTCTCCGCCGGTATCAGCACCGTCTTCTGTAGCTGGTTTTTCGGCTTCCTGCTCAACGGTGCCGGACCGTTATGGGCGTTGGGGTTCTGCTTTGTATGTATGGTAATGGGCGGCGTGCTGGCGCTGCGGTTGCGGGGATAGAAATTTATAAATTTGCTCACCTTCTAACAATCGTTAATAGTGTGAATGACATCTAGCCAAACCTGTGCATACAGTTTAGTTCACAAATAGGGAAAGCATCTGAGCAAATTGCTGAACTAACGCTTGCAGGCTCTCGATCACTCCATCGCGCTCATCCGATGGTGCTACGATGCACGTCATCACAGTCACGAAGCCGTGAGCAGCCT
>JBOGTO010000296.1:0-2923 GCA_050695155.1 Ktedonobacteraceae bacterium | reverse complement strand
CACCATGCTAGAAGGGAATCAGACATGGATACCCCACCGGCGAATTTACCCGGCGATGAAAAGCCGCGCGATGCCACATACTGGGCGGAACAGACCGCGATATTCAAAGTAACACAGGTGCGCAGTGGCGCGCTCAACCTCAATGTGGAAGGGCGACACGGACTCAGCCCATTGCAGGGGTTCGGCCAGATGTGGCAAAAAGTCTACCGTGTTCGTCTGGATGGGATCACGGTTAGCCCTGCCGAGGTTATCAAAATATGGAAAGAGAATTTTGAGACGTTCTGGCCCAAAGGGAACCGTTTTCACGCGCCACTGATCGGCATCGCTCCTGGCGAGGTTGCTATCCTGCGTATTATTCCGGGTGGTATGCCACTTTCGACAGGCGTGATGGTACTCTATGCCGATGACGAAACTTTCACGCTAATGACTCCACAGGGGCATGTCTTCGCGGGCTGGATTACCTTTAGCGCTTATGAAGATGCCGAGGGTGACAATACCATAGCCCAGGTGGAGTTGCTGATACGCGCCAATGATCCCATCTATGAAATGGGCCTGCGTTTCGGCGGCCATAAAACGGAGAATAAGTTCTGGGAACACACTCTTTTAGCCCTGGCTGAACGCTTTAATGTAAAGGCAGCGGTGGTAGAAACGCGCGTAACATGCCTGGACCCGAAAATGCAATGGTCTGAGTTCAAGAACATCTGGCAGAATGCCGCCATGCGTACCATGCTCTATACCCTGACCGCTCCGTTGCGCTGGCTACGCAAAAGAGGCAAGCGGTGAGGCTATGAGCGATAACGGCGAGTTGCTTTACTTCTGGGCTTTTGGCGATCTCCATTACAACACGCCGCAGCAGTGGCGCACATACCACACGCAGCGTCTCACGCCCATGTTCCGCGATCTTGGCACGCTCTGGTCGCAGGAAGGCACGCCAGCGTTCTGTGTTTCGCCGGGGGATATTGTCGAGAGCGCCGCGCCCGAAAACTACCAGCTAGCGCGGCAGGATTTGACGGCGCACCTGGGCGATATTCCATTCTATCCAGGATTGGGCAACCATGAATTGTGGGCCGGCAACGACGATGAGGATGATCTTGAGCAGTTTGTGAAGCACTTTGTTACTTTCTGGCACAAACCCACTCATTACTACTGGGTTGAGGGCGAAGTGCTTTGTGTCATGCTTGATCCCATTGGCTACCCTGAGCCGCGTTTTTCCCAGGATACGCTCGCATTCCTCAAAATGGCGCTGGCAAAACATCCCGCGCATATTGCCATAATCTTTGCCCATTGCCCGCTTTACAACACCGTGCTGGATCGCCAGCCAGAGCAAAAGCGTGATTACCACTCGCTGATGCCGTTTTTCTCTATTCAGAACTCTGACGAGACGCGGGCAGTGCTGGCGCAGCATGGTAATGGCTGTCTCTATATTAGCGGGCATACGCACTCCGGCTGGCAGGCCCCCAACCTCGTGTATACTGAACAAACAGGACAGCACCCGGTAACACACATCAACCTGATGTCTCCCTGGTTCACCGGTTACGAGAAAGAACCTGGACGCAACGCCGAACAAAGCTGCTATGAATTTCACCTCGACGAGCCAGACCTGATCGTGTCGTTTGCCTTCCAGGTCTATCGAAACTATGTGACCGTGCGACTCCGTAATCATAGAGAGAGCCATTGGATGGCTCAATGGCAGGTGCCACTTTCATAAATAAGGAGTCAATTTATGTCACTACTACGAACAATTGGACAACTCTCTCTTTCAGGTATCTTTATTAGCGGCGGCTCGCAGGCGTTTTTGAAACCCGGCAACCGCGTCAGTAAGGTAGCGAATGCCGGTCTTCCAGAACCGGAATCGATGGTAGTCCTCAACGGGGCTGCGATGGTGATCGGTGGAACGCTGCTTGCCCTGGATATTGCGCCGAAACTGACCGCCGCTGCCCTGATCGGCTCGCTTGTGCCGACTACGCTGGTTGGTCATGCTTTCTGGAAAGAGGAGAGCGAGGCGGGTCGTAAAGCGCAACAAACACAGTTCATGAAGAATCTCGGCTTAATCGGTGGCCTGCTGCTTGTGCTGGCGGGAAAATAGTGATTAACTAGGATAGAGTTTGTTTTAAGCCAATAACTCGTACATCAATTTTGGAAAGAAGATTTAGTGTGAGCGAACAGGAACAGGAACAGAATAAGGTAGCAGTAGTTATTGTGGCGCATCCCGACGACGCAGAATTTGCCGCAGCCGGTACGGTGGCTAAGTGGGTCGAAGAAGGCTGGGATGCCTACTATGTGATATGCACAGACGCGGCGGGCGGCGGACCCGATGAAGCCACCGATGTTGGTCCTGCCGCGCGCCAGAAGATGACCGAGACGCGCAAACGCGAGCAGCGAGCGGCAGGCGCGGTATTGGGGCTGAAAGATGTCATCTTCCTCGACTATCCCGATGGGATGTTGGAGCCTACCATCCAACTGCGGCGCGATATTGTGCGCGTGCTGCGCAAATATCGCCCCACGCGCGTGATTTGCCAGTCGCCGGAGCGAACCTGGGAGCCATTTATGGCAATTGGTCGCTACCATCCCGATCACCTGGCGGCAGGTCAGGCGACCATCATGGCGCTTTACCCGGCCTCGCAGAACCCCTGGGACTTTCCCGAACTCCTGGATGAAGGGCTGACGCCGCATAAAGTGAAGGAAGTTTACATCTCTGGCGCGCCGCATGTGAACTACTTCGTCGATATTACTTCGACAATGGATAAGAAGATCGAGGCTTTGATGTGTCACGAGAGCCAGTTTATTGGTCGCACCGAGGAACTGGCAAAGATGATGCGCGCCCGCGTTGGCGACCTCGGCAAGAAATACTGGGTTGAGTACGCTGAGGAATTTCATCGCACCCAAAACCGCTAATTCCCAGGGCTGTTGCATAGTTGTATGA
>JBOGTO010000295.1:0-1717 GCA_050695155.1 Ktedonobacteraceae bacterium | reverse complement strand
GCGCGGCCCACGTTCGTCCTGCATGTGGTATACTACAACTAACCTCACATCACGCATAGCTCTGTGTGACGTGTCCGTCTTGTGTTTACAAGTATCAAAACACCAACGGCTACCGGTTGCGCTGTTCAGCTTTCGCTATCATATAGCGTGGCCTCTGACCTACAAAAGGAGCTTGAATGATGAGTATATCTGATTCTTCATCACGGAAACCTCAAACATCGCTGTATGACACTGTAAGCCCTGAGCAATCCCCGGCTGATGTTGCGCCGCCCGTAGGCGATACTCCCCCACAGGTCCTGGCGCGCGATGCGGCTGCCGGGCGGCGCGGCGCAGCCTGGCGCTTGATGCTTTGGATTATGGAGAACGATCCGCGCGCGGTGGTGGCCGTCTCATCGCTCGATGATGATCGCCTGGCGGAGAACCTGCTGGGTTTTATCGCCACAGGCACATGGGCGGGTAAACCATTTGTGGTGCCGATTCCCCTGCGTACCGCGCACGCTCGCACACGCCTGCGCACGCTTTTCCTGCCCGGCTCCGGCATTGAATATGAACGCGCCGAACGTGTCTTGCTGGCGCACGCGCAGGATAAAAATCCGGCCATGCGCGAGACGGTTGCGCATCTGCTGGGCATCATTGGCAGCCCTTCCGCGACTTCCCTTTTAATCGACGCGCTCAGCGACGCTGTACCCGGCGTGCGCTTGCAGGCTGCTAAAGCATTGGGAAGGGTTGGCGATGCTGAAGCTGTGCCGGTTTTGCTCAAAGCCTTGCGTGGAGCGGACGAGCAAATGAGCAGCCAGATTTTTGCCTCGCTGGTCAGGCTGGGTTCGCTGGCTGTTCCCGCCTTGATCCAGAAGAGCAAGAGCAGTTCGGCGCACATTCGCTGGAATTGTATTCGCGCTCTGGGGGAAATTCATGACCGCCGCGCTCTGCCTGTGTTGGTGGAGGCGCTACAGGATAACGACCATTCCGTGGCGTGGATGGCAGCCAAGAGCCTGCCGCAATTTGGCAAAGCCAGCCTCAAGCCTGTGTTGGAATTGCTGATAAGGGCAGCAATGACGCCCTGGCTGGCAGAGACGGCCTCGTATGTACTCAATAGCTATGCCCGGCGTGACACAGAGGCTAAACCTATACTAGAACCTCTAATGCAGCGGATGCGCGGAACCGGCTTTCGCGTAGGCACGGCGGTCGCAGCCCAGAGAACGCTGAAAGAACTGCAAACCGCCGGTATCATCGCCAGTGCCTGATTAGATGGTTTGTCCTGGCTTTAGCTCGACCACTTCGACATCTTGCAAACCGAGCGTGTGCAGGGCATCACTCAGTGCCGCAGGAGTGCCGATCAGAGCCGGGAAAGTGCCATAGTGCATGGGGATGACATGCTTAACGCCCAGCATACGTACCGCTATGGCGGCTTCGCGCGGCCCCATCGTGTAGAAGTCGCCAATGGGCAGCAGGGCTACATCGGGCTGGTAGAGTTCGCCAATGATCGCCATATCGCTAAAGGCGCAGGTGTCGCCGGAGTGATAGAGCTTGAAGCCGTTTTCGAACTCGAGTACGAAGCCGACAGGTTCGCCTCCATACGTGCCATCCTCGGTGCTGCCCGAGTGGATGGCGTGCCTCATACTGACTTTGATGCCATCGACATTGATTGAGCCGCCCTTATTGAAGCCAATCGTGTTTTCGACGCCCTTTGACTGGAGCCAACCGGCCAGTTCCACCC
>JBOGTO010000294.1:0-58505 GCA_050695155.1 Ktedonobacteraceae bacterium | reverse complement strand
GGGATACTATGACCGATGCACTGCTCGAACTTGAATATAATTTGACAAAGGCGAATGAACCTTTTGTGCTTGCCACCGTTGTGTGGTGCGAGCGGCCCACTTCGGCCAAACCGGGCGCGCGCGCGATTATCCAGGCCGATGGCACCATAACGGGCTGGATCGGCGGAAGCTGCGCTCAACCTGTAGTGGTCCGCGAAGCGCAGCGCATCTTGCGCGAGGGCGACGCTCCCTACCTGTTAAGATTAGGCACGTCGGAAACGGCAATGGAACGCGAGAATATGCGCATGTTCCCCATGAGTTGCGCCAGTGGTGGCGTATTGGATATCTATATGGAACCACATGTCCCTTTACCACAACTGATCTTGATCGGCGATTCGCCGGTAATCGGCACGCTGAAAAGCCTTGCGAAAATAGTCGATTTCAATGTGACGCAGCTTACATCCGCCGACCTGAGTCAGTTGCATATCGATGAACGCACCTCGATCATCGTGGCAACGCATGGCTTTTACGATGAGGACGCGCTGGAACAGGCATTACGCAGTCCGGCGGCGTATGTTGGCATGGTAGGGAGTCATAGACGCGCCTCTGCCTGCCGTGACTACCTGCGAGGGTCGGGGATGACAGAGCAGCAGATCGCGCGCCTGCGAGCGCCGGTCGGGCTGGACATTGGCGCGGTAACGCCTGCCGAGATTGCTGCCAGCATTCTGGCCGAACTGGTGCAGGTACGACATGCAGCTCAACCTGGCACTATTTCGCAAGCAGTGCCGCAGGAAGAGCAGGCGCAAAACGCGCAACCTGTGCCAGACAGCAGTACTGCGCTTGACCCGGTGTGTGGTATGATGGTAGAAATCGCCACTGCCCGCCATCGCAGCGTGCTGGACGGGCAAGACTTTTATTTCTGCTGTCCTGCCTGCAAGCGACTGTTTGAGCGCAATCCGCAGGAATACCTGGTCAAGAACGAAAGGTAGTTTAACAATGGAGTTTTCTGGCACACAAACCATTGCCGCGCCCATTGAAAAGGTATGGGTATTTTTGGAGGATGTTAGCAATGTTGCGGCCTGCGCGCCCGGTTTCCAGAGCATGGAAGTACTGGGCGAGGAACACTGGAAGGCGGTGGTCGGGGTCGGTATCGGCGCGGTAAAAGCCAAATTTACGATGGATATAACACGCCCGGAGAAGGAACAACCAGATCATATGACGATGAAAGGGCGCGGCAAAGCTCCCGGCAGCGCGGTTGACCTGAACGGTGACATGCGCCTGACCGCGCTCGATAGTACGCAGACGCAAATGGACTGGAAGGCCAGCGTAATCGTTAGCGGCACCATTGCCAGTGTGGGCGCGCGACTCATGCAAGGCGTGGCTGAACGCTTGACAGGCCAGTTCTTTGATTGCCTGAAGTCCAAATTGCAGGCAAGCGAGGCCGGTACAGCCGCCGCCAGCAGCAGCGAATAGAAGTCACTGGCATGGAAACGGCTGTCGAACGCTGGCAAGCTATCATCGACGCGCGCGCTAAACAGATGGATGCCGCCTACGCGCAACTGGGTCGCACTAGCGCCGGTTATTGGGACCGGCGCGCCAGTCGCTACCACGCATCAACGAAAAACACAGTTGTTCATGATCCTTTCTTTAACAAGCTTCGTGCCGTCATTACTCCTCAAACAAGCGTGCTGGATGTAGGCGCGGGCAGTGGGCGTTTCGCGCTGGCACTCGCGCCTCTGGCAAAGCAAATCATTGCGGTAGAGCCTAACACGGCCATGCTCGATTACCTGCGGCGTGACGCGCAAACGTTGCATGTCAGCAATATTTCCTATAGCCTTAATACCTGGCAGGATGCCCCGGATGATTTACAAGCCGACATTGTGATTTGTAGTCACGTCCTCTATCCCATCCGCGATATTGTACCTTTTCTGACAAAGCTCCAACGTGCAACGCGGCAAGCTTGCTATATCTACATGCGAGCAACGCCAATCGATGCGCTGACAGCTCCTCTCTGGAAGCATTTTCATGGCGATGAGCGCTGCTACCCTCCGGGTTATATCCATGCACTCGATGTTCTCTACGAGATGGGCATTTATGCGAATGTTGAGATCGTCTCGCTACCAGCAAGTTTGCGCTATCCTTCTTTAGATGTGGCGGTCGAGGAAATGGCGGAACAATTGATCTTGCCCGGTGATGAGAAGACGCGAGGGGAATTGCGCGATTTACTGGCAGAGTGGTTGGTTGAGCGTGATGGTATGCTTGTGCCGCCACCACGAGAGATGGTATGCGCGATTGTGTGGTGGGCGCACACGTAGCCACAGATGGTTTACAAATCCCGATAATCAGCATAATTGGCCCTTTCAGCCCTATTTGCCACCATTCTCTTGACCACCAGGGTAGTGTTCGTTACAATGTAGTCAATTCCCCTGTGGGTTGTGCTTGATACGATAGGACAACGGAACGAGGGACATAGCTTGTTAAAGGGTAGGTTGCGCCGTTACCATGACATGACCATGGCTTGCGCGTGACGAGAGGAGCGAGAGATGGGCGAATCGCCATCAAATGACATGCCAGCGACCTTGCGAGTCGCAGCGGGCGCTGATCGCTTTGGCGAACAGCGCAGACTGGGTATTAGCACCATTGCCTTCAAAGTGATCATGCCGAACCTCTTCATCCTTGAGAACACTTTCCAGGCGAAAGGCGGCCCGGCTCGTCATTTGCATTACGACCAGGATGAATGGTTCTATGTCCTCGAAGGCGAGTTCCAGTTCGAGGTTGGAGTGGAACGTTTTCACCTCCACCGGGGGGATTCGCTGCTGGCGCCACGCCAGGTTCCCCATGTCTGGGCCTTTGTCGGTGAGGCTCCTGGCCGGATTTTGGTCGCGTTTCAGCCTGCCGGGAAGATGGAAGCCTTTTTCCGTGAAGTGACGAAGGCGAACGCGATGCCTCCTCAAGAACCGGAGGTATGGCGCGCTCATGGCATGGAGTTACTGGGACCGCCTTTGCCAGTCGAGTAAGGGATGTCCATGGAAGAGGTAACGGAGCGTTTGCCTGCCACGATGGCACAGAAAGTTGAATGGGTGCGCCAGGCGGCAGGCGAACGGTTTCCAGAACTTGAGTTGAACATGGTAATTTCGCCCGTCTTCACCGAACACAGGCGACAAAGGATAGAACAACTTATACATGAGCGCGATTGGAGTGGCGTTGCTGTTGAGCAAGTCCTGGAGATGCCGTCCGTCTTTATCGGTACTCCTGACCAGGTGACAGAGGAGATGTGGAGACGGCGAGAGCAGTATGGCTTCTCCTATTATGTTGTTGCTGATGCGCTTATGGAGGAATTTGCGCCAATCGTTATCCTGCTTGCTGGAAAATAAGTCATTCATGTATAGACCGGTGATTCCCCATAGATGACGGGAGATTCTTCGCTGCGCTCAGAATGACAATGTCGAGGCTGTCATTCTGAGCGCAGCGAAGAATCTCCCGATCCAGTGGATTCCAACACCCTGCCGGTGTTCACGTATGGGGAATCACCGATCTATAGACGAATGATTGGATCAGGCGATGGACTTTTCCAGCTTTTCAAAGAATGATTTGAGTGAGTTCTTAGTGATGCCCTGGCCGATGGGATTGTTGGCGATGGCGATGGGACCTTCGAGGTCGGCGTTGGCATCGTAGGTGAGCAGCGCGCCATCTGCTTCGTCGGCAATGCTGATCTGGCTGGTGGCGTTGACGGAACCGCCTCTGCCCTGGCGTTTCACTTCCAGCACAAGCAGGTTGGGGTCCTGGCGCTGCGCCATGCGAATGATGACGCCATAGGGTCCCTTGAGTCCGGGCAAGGGAGTAGTAATATTCGCCTTGAGACGCGCCGCGTCGAGTATTTCGACAGAGTCGCAGCCGGGGATGCAGTTCTGCAAGACGCTGGGATTGAGTATGGCGTTAAATACTTGCCAGCTATTGGCCTTAAATTTGTGGGTGCCGTTAAGTTTCATAAACCCTTCCTCCAACAAAAATATTCTGGCCTTGCTTGTTCGCTCTTCAGGCGGTGGGCCAGGATGATTGCGTTTATTACACGAAGTGTATTGTAGCGGTATTGCGGACTTCTTTCAAGCGATGGCTACCATAATACCCCAAACTTCCTATACGCATGGGTATTGGGTCTGACTGCTATTTTCACCGGGTTGCGCCTCATTTTCTTAACCCTGCTATAAGCCAAATGTGCTATTTACTCATAAAGTCCGGGGTACCTATGCTATACTGCCTCTAGTTGTGTCACTTTATTTCATTGATGTATGGAAACCTGAGATTGTAAATACACATGGGAGTGCATAATGGTAGGTCATGATGAACGAGACGAACAGGGTCAACCACGCTGGCGAGAGCGCTTTGCGAAAGAACGACTGGGACTTTCAGCTTCGGTAGATGAGGCTCTGGCCGATCCCCATCTGAAAGAAGATTTCGATGACGAGCAGGGCGATGAACCGGAGCCGATGCCACAAGCGTCGCATAAGATGCTCATAGCTCCGCGTTTAAGCTTACAATCGAAGCAGATGCCTGCTGTGCATATCGTGCCGGATAAACTGGTCAGACCCCCACAAGCTGAGACATTACCTGAACCCGAAACGAACCATGTGGAGGCATTACCAGCCGCGCCAAAAAAGAAACGCCTGGCGGGACGCAATACAAAGATACATTTGCAGGCTGTGCCGAAAACGGAGAAACGGAGCGCAAAAAAAATGGCCTCATCCCCCGGCATCGTTGAGCCAATTATTGCGGAGCAAGCTACGCCTGCTATTGCTCTACCAGAGATTCGTGAGAATGCAGGCCAGACTGAGAAGCCAATGGCCGTATTGCTGAAAAAGGACGAGAGGGCAGCGCGCGCAAAGCTCGCCGGTAGTGGTCAGATTGTTCAGGGGCAGGCCGAGATTACCGTCGAAAATACACTGGTGTCCTCATCGAGTGTAGTGATGATGAATTTGCTCGGCAACCCTGGTCCGGTAGTTGTACAGTACTACACACTGTTGCCCGATTATGGCTTTAAGGCGCATCTGAGCGCGCCTGTTACCGCTAACACGTCGTTCAATTATGTGATTTTGCTGGGAGAACTGTTTTAGAGGTCGCCCTCGACTTCTTTGCGCAAGCGGCGGAAAAACTCTTCCATAAATGCGAAACGTTCGTGAGCCAGTTCGCGCCCTGTGGTGGTAGTCATGCGGTCGGGCAGGTTGCCGAAGAGCAGTTGAAATTCGATGCTGGGCGAGTAATCGGGCCGTCGTCTAAGCTGGCGTACTAGCGTCGGCTCAACTGGTTCTACGATTCCGGTCGGTATTGGTGAGTAGACTTTCTGATTGTAGCGGCCAGTGATGATGTAGAGGCGCGCAACGCCGGTGGCTCCCAGGCAATCAATTTTATCGGCGTCGTAAAGAATGCGCCCCTCTAGTGTTTTTGGGATAACGCCGCCCGTCATGCGGTGTTCGCGGATAGCCTCTTGCACGGCTGAAATGGATGCCTGGGGAAATTGGGTGCCTGTAAGTAGTTCCGCCGCCAGTTCCGCGCCGATGAGCGCATGATCTCCACCATGTCGCAACTCGCGTGCCTGCCCAATATCATGCAGTGCCACTGCTGCCCAGATGATCGGCAGATCGCCGCCTTCGTGTGCCTGGATGGTGTCCGCCAGCGCCATTGTGCGCACCAGGTGATCGAGATCGTGCGCGGCATCTTCGCTGCCCTCCCGTTCCATCGTCTCTTCCGCGAGTTCCAGCAGCCAGTGTCTAAACTTGTTCAATGGTCTCAGTACTCTCCAGTTCAGGTAAGGTAAAAATGAAGCGGCTTCCTTCGCCAAATATGCCATTGCTCTCAACGTGAATTTCCCCGCCGTGCAAATGGAGCAACTGGGCGACCAGGAAGAGACCCAGGCCGACGCCTTTGGCCTTACCATTAGAGCTATTGGGAGCGCGATAAAATCGCTCGAACAGGCGAGGAAGAGCTTCGGCAGGTACGCCAATACCCTTATCCTCGACACACACTTCGATCACTTGTTTTCGTTCTTTGTTCAATGTATGGTGTATCCAGACGGTAATGGGACCACCGAATGGACTGTATTTTATGGCATTCTCTACCAGATTTGCCAGTACCTGCCGCAAACGCGCGTTATCTCCTCTGACCAGGTAGGGCTGGTCGCACGGCTCGATGAGACAGGTGAGCGTATGATCCGAGGTAATCGCAGCGTTCTGCTGAATTACCTCTTGCGCAATCGCTGCCAGATCGACATCCTCTAGCGAGGTGAGAGCCAACTGACCATTCGCGATTTGAGAGGCTTCGAGGAATGTCTCAACGATGCCTGTCAGGTGGCGCGCCTGCTCTCCTATGATACCGAGATTGGTCGTAGCCTTCTGTAGCACTTCCTGCCCAGACTCTGCAACCTTTTTTTGGAGCGGTGCCATATTTTTCGCAATCAACTGGCTCTGCGCCAGGATGACGGTCAGCGGCGTGCGAAATTCGTGCGCCGTAATCGCCATAAAGTCATCTTTGCTCTCGTTTGCCTCGCGTAGCGCGGCTTCGCTGCTGCGAGCAGCGTAGGCTTCCAGTTGCCAGATCGCCTGATCGACCGCCAGCCCGGCGAGTTGCGCGATACCTTCAAGTACAGCGATGTCCCAGATACTAAATTCGTAACGCTCTTGCGGACCCGTTTCGGCTGATGTCGTGTTTCCGCTAGCATCAGCGCGAGGCATTGACCTGTCCAGTAGGAGTAGTCCATGTACGCGCTTATTATGCTTGATGGGAGCCGCCAGCACCATTGCATGACTGAGCGGGTTGGGCTGGTAAGGGCATTGCTCCGCGTTTATGAGGGTTGCATGACCATCCATGATCTGGCGATAAAAACCATGATAGTCGTCTGTTTTGGGTTCAAGCCAGACTTGCTGATCTTGCAACCATTGCTTTTCGCCCTCTTCGCTAAATCCGATAGAGAACATGGGGACGAATTTTTGCTGTTCTGCGTCGAAGATTTGTACCGCTCCCTGCTCGCAATTCAAAACGGTCAGTGTACGCTCCAGTACGCTGCGCAAGATAGCCTTGATGTCAGTCACGCCGGAAACGGCTTCCGCAACGTGCAACATAGTATCAAGGGCCTGGCGTATGCGCTGCTCCGACCGTATTGCCTCGCTGATGTCGCGGAATGCGCTCACTACCCCGATCTGCTTATCCGGGTTCTGACTATCATACATAGGGGCGATGTTGATCTCCAGGATACGTTCTTCTCCATCGGCGCGGCGTGTTACGAAACGTTCGGCGCGAATGCGCTCACCGTGTAGCGCGCGTGTGAGAGGGAACTGGTCATACGTGATGGCTTGCCCCTCCAACGTATAGGTGGGGTAGCGTCTCAAAAAAGCGTTCAAGTGATTCTTGTAATTTTTAGGCATACCCATAAAATGCGAAGCGGCGTTATTGAGAATCATCACGTTGCCCTGCATATCGGCGACGGTGATGCCCTCTGTCATGGCGTGAAAGATGGCGTCCAGGGTTGTGGCCCGCTCAGTGGCTTTTGTGGCGGCCTCGCGTACCTCTGTCAGCAGGCGGATTTTCTCGACTGCCAGGGCGCATTGGGTCGCAATATCCTGTGCATAGGCAATTTGACCACGAGTTGGTTGAAAAGTATGCATGTAGTAGTTGACGAAAGCCAGTCCAACGCATCGATCCGGTATATTCAAAGAAGTCCCATTGACGATATGCTGGTCAGGAGAACTCGCGCTCACTATCATGGGAACAATTATGGTGTTGCGCAGGCCCACCTTGCGATAGAAGAGGATTTCCTCTCCCTCGATTTCTTCCTCTTTGACATAGAGCGGCTGCCCTGTTGTGGCGATATGGTGACAATTGGGCAGGTGTGCCAGTTGCATACTGCCGTTCACATTGGGAGGAGTGTAGCCGAAGTGGCTGCTCACCAGCCGTAGCTCATCGCCATCGAGTAGCGCAATCGCGCCTCCATCAGCGCCCAGGAAGCGCACCAGGTTATCTATGGCTATCCTGAAAACGGAGGACAGGTCTTCACTGGCATTGGCGGCTAAGGCTACCTGAGAAATCGAACGGACGCGCTCGATGAGACGTTCAGCGCGCTGGCGTTCCGTCTGCGCCTGTTGATAGAGCCGCGCATTGTCGATGGCGACAGCCGCTTGCTGGCCGATGGCGCGAGCCAATTGCTGCTGCTTGGGAGTAAACACGCGCTCTTGTGCTGGATCATCGAGGGAGAGCATCCCAACGGGTCGCCCCTCGCGGATAAGCGCGACCAGTAACATCGAGCGTACCAGAAAGGTATCCGCCAGTTTCTTCATAGAAGGTTCAGCGTGCAAATCTTCCAGGTACAACATGCCTCCTGATTGCAGCAAGCGTTGTATCGCCGGGTCATCAACAGGCAAAGAGCTGCGGTGCCAGATAGCATCAGCCGCCCTGATGGTCTTGCGATCAAGGAATTGCGAAGACAGGTGGTAGGCTTGTGGGCGCAGAGTTCCACGCGCGTCTTCCAATAGCCACACTGTGCAACGCACAACTCCGCAGACCTCGGTTGTGCGTTGTACTAGCACCCGTAAAATATGGTCAAGGTCAAGGGATGATGCGAGCAGTTCGGCCAGCTCGCGCAGTATCTCGCTTTCGCGCAGCGCATCCTGCAAGCGAATATGCTCATCTGTATTGGGGGCTGCATGTTGGTCGGCTGACATAATCTAGACCTCGTTATAGAATGCTCGCACGTAAAATTGTACCGGTGGTACGAGAAGTTCCTATGCACTAAGCCAGGTGGTGATTTACATTTGTTAAGTAGAAGTGGAGGTATCACTGGAGAAGACACAATCGCTTATGTCAACAATCTGCATAGAACGCTGTTGGGAATCGAAAGCTTGTGTTTTCTCTTGCACAGAGTGTAGCAGATGAGTACACTTTACGTCAAGCAAAAAGGGACTTTTAGATGCAAAGTCGGCCTTTTTTAGCTATGCATAACGAAGTGGTATAATAAAGTCGCAAAATGACGGATAAAAAGAAGGAATTACATAAATGGCTCTCAGTATTGGTGTTGTTCGGTATAGGAATGCGTGGAAAACATGTATGATAGAACAGGGGCAGTTCGTTGAACAGCACGCTTTTGAAGATGCTATGCAGGCTCTGTCCTATCTGGAACGTACCTGCGCCCAGTATCCCGAACTGACCCTCGCCATTTCTCTTGCCTGCGAGACGCCTTTTCTGGCGTTAAGTGACTCAACAGCGCGGCAATGGGAATCTCTCCTGACCTTTCCCTTGCATGATTGGACAATCTCGGAAGCCTGCGAATTTCTTATAGCCGTAAAGCATATGAACCTGCATAGCTATCTTGTGCCTTCACTGCGCTACTTGCCTGCTATTCCATTGCACAGGAAGGTAGCATGTCCATCGCTGGGGAGTTCAAATGATCTGTGCATCGTTGCCGCGCTTCTCTCTCGTTTGAGAGAGCGAGAGGCGACATGGCCTGAGATGCAATTGTTTTGTGTTCAGGTAAATCAGCAGTTTAAGAGTATTCAGGCGATAGAAAATGGTTGTATTGTCAATGGTATGGCAAAAGAGATTATCTCATCAGCAGATGACGCCCTGATGCAAGATGCATACGAACGCGCCCTGTGGGAAGGGCTGACGCAGGATATAGCGGGGTTGATGGCGGTTCACCATGTTGAAGATATCGTTGTATTGGGCGATTATCAGGATGCCTTTATCGATCATTTTGCCGAAAGCTACCAGGTGTACCTGTTCCCTTCCAGCGAAGCGGATGTTCCCGGTTTTGAGTGCGCGCTTGGTGCTGCTGTGCTGGCTGAGGGACTCTTTCTAGCGGGTAAAGCGAGTGAAATTGTCGAGCAATTGAGCATACGTCAAGCATATGTATGACCAGCGTGACTTCTGATGAGTTCAAAACCACCACCGAAACCGCCGAGCATCGCATCGTTGCTCTGGGATATATTGCGATTAAGCGCGAAAGCCTTGTGGGGCAGTCGCGCCAATCCGGTACGACCGATAGTGGAACGCCAACAGGCGCTGGCCGTGCTGGGCCTACCACCCGATGCTACCAATCAGCAGATTAAGCGCCGTTACCGCGAACTCGCCAAAAAATACCACCCCGATAGGGGTGGAGGTCAACGGGAAATGCAGCGCATTATCGCGGCATACCAGTTGCTAATGAAAAAGCAATCTTAACAGCCTACCCTTTGGAAATGGCTTCCTCTTCATCGGTTGTCGTTTGATACTGTGATGGCACATTGGCGAGACGCAAAGCTTTGTCCAGTTCGGCGTTGCCCGCTCGATCATCGCCATGTTTAATCAAGTATGCGCCGAGCATCCGGTGGACACGGATTTTTGCGCCCAGACGATCGGTATGCTCAAGCTCTGCCAGAGCTTGCCTGAAAGCATCGATGGCCTCTGGCTGGTCGCGCGCCGCGAGGATTTGCCCTTTGGTCATATAGGCGTCAGCGCGCCGCACGATATAACTATCTTTGCCAGCTTCCAACGCCCTATCAATATACTCGAGCGCCGTATTGCAATGTTGCGCGTCAAACTCGACGCTTGCCATGTAACACGCGGCAGCCGAGACGATATTTGCTCGCTCTTTATAGGTGTAGCGTTTTATCTTTTCCGCGATGGCTACTGGCCTGTCCTGCTCAGTTTCATCCAACGTAGGAGACCATTCATCCAGCACCTTTTGGAGCCGTGTACGGGCTGCGTCGAGATTTTCCATCGACTGCTCTATTAATGCAATCTGGCAGTTCATCAATGCGCTACGCGATAGTTCATTGATTGAGTTATAGAGAGTACAGGCATTCTCGGCGAAGCTGAGAGATTGCTGCATCAGCGCCAAGAACGCTTTTTTTGCCTCTTGATCTTGCCGATTTCCGTTCTCTGCATCATTCCAGAGCTTGTAAGCCTGTTCATAAAGGACGAGCGAGGTACCCCAGTGGGCTTCGGCAACATAGCGTAGGGGCGTCGTCGCATTCATAAAAGCGCGCGCGTCCTGGAATTGCTTGTAGGCCGCTTCATACTGGCCCAGTTCCCTTGAAGCCGCCGCCAGGTGTAGCCGCAGCAGGAGCGCTTCCATATACTGGTCGGGCGGAGTGTAATCGGGCAAGATCGAAAACGCTGAACGAAATTCCTGTTGGGCCGCCAGGAACTCGCGCATGGCGAAGTAACACTGGCCTCGTAACGCGCTGATACGCCAGCGTAACGTCACCGATAGATGCGTTGATGGCAAATTTTGCAATTGTTCAAGCGCGCGTAATGGGTGGGTGGTTTCCAGCAATTGGGCAGCGAGGATGCGCTTCTCTTCGATCTTCTGATACTGCTGGGTTTCTGCCTCGGTATCACGATGTTGCTGCGCTAAATGTGCCAACTCCTCCAGGGGCAGGTGCAAACGACCTGCCAGGTATTTGAGGCTTCCTGTCGATGGCTCTATTTTATTGCGTTCGATTTGTGAAATGAGACTGGTACTATATTTACCAGCGGCTACCTGGGCCAGCGAAAGCCCCTGAGCCTGGCGCGCCGCCCGGATTCTCCCACCCAGGGTATCCGGCGATACGACTTTTAATGGACGTGGCATTGTTCAAAAACCCTTCACCTTCCTAAACAGGTTAAAAAATTTATCAAATTGTTAAAATAACTGTGATATTTATATAAAAATAAAGAATTCATGGAACTAACAGGCTAAAGAAAATGTTTCATATAACACATATTATAACATACTACGCAAGCTTTCGTGCCTGGGTTGCAAAATTCTCAGTTTTTTATATCTCGTTTTTTCTAAAATACAGGGATGCCATTTACAGCACATTTTTTACATGAAAAAAATTTCTAATAAGGAAGGCATATCACATGAGAGCAAAACTCTATAAATTCTAACGGTAAATTTTAGCTCTTCGTCTTGTTTACTACTCTCTGTGTTTCAGGGGAATGAAGTTAAAGTATGAAACTTAATTACCAACGTTCTTTGATACATAGTAATTATTCGCATCGGGTCGGATTGCATATTTTTTTAACAGCGCAATGTCAAAGGGAAAATAGAACGCATGACCGATTTCCTATTGACAGGAAGAATAGAACACTGTATGCTGAAGACACATGAATAGCCAGTTGAAGAGAGGAATCAGGAGTATGGCACGGTCTGCCAGGGTATCCCCGGTAACGCAAGAAGATATGGAGTTGAATGGGCAACTCTCGTTGTTTGCTGCCAACGCGAAGAAATCCGATGAAGAGAAAGAAAGCATGGCGAAGAAGGAAGCCGCGCCTGCTGTCAATGCTAAACCGATGGGAAAAGCAAAGAAGTCATCCAATACAAATTACTCAGCCGCAGATATTCAGGTGCTTGAGGGCATTGCGGCTATCCGGCATCGTCCGGGTATGTATATTGGTTCTACGTCCACAACGGGTTTGTTGCACCTGATCTGGGAAGCGCTGGACAATGCCGTTGATGAGGCCGTGGCCGGGTATGGTAAAAATATCTGGGTGAGCATTGACCGCAATGGCTGGGTGACGGTGCGTGACGAGGCGCGCGGAATGCCATTCGATATGATGCTCTATCAGGGCGAATATTTACCCGCCGCAACAGTCATTCTGACGGTGCCGCATTCTGGCGGCAAGTTTGAAGAGGGTGTGTATAAGACAGCGGGCGGATTGCACGGCGTGGGTTCGACAGTCATTAACGCGCTCTCGGAAAAGCTGGAATTGACCATCTGGAAAGACGGGCAGGAGTTCCGGCAAATTTTCAGTCGCGGAACAGCCCTGCCGCATGAAGTGTTATTGTGCGATCCGAAACTGCACGGCACGCGCCTGCGCTGGTTATATGATCGCAGCATTTTTGATGCCGATGCCTACTATTCACTCGAAGCTATCGAAAGTCGCCTGAAAGCCTCCGCCTATCTCAATCGCGGCGTGACCTTTCACCTGGACGCCTGGGACGATGACGCCGAACAGCAGGTGCAGCGCGTCTATTACTCGCGCGAGGGTTTACCAGACTATGCCCGCGAACTGGCGACTGGTACCACTACGCCTCTATTCAAACAGGTAATAGGCATTGCCAAAGACAAAGATATGGTGCAGGTAGAGGTCGCGCTGCAGCCCACCAGCGGCTACAAGATCACCATGTACAGTTACGCCAATGCTGTGCGCACACGAGATGGCGGCGTGCATGAGACAGGCTTTAAGGCCGCCCTGACCAAAGTAGTCAACGATTACGCGCTGAAATGGGGCGTGATTAAGAGCCGCGAGAAAGATGGCTTCAGGCCGGAGGTCATCCAGCAGGGGCTGAACGTGGTGATCTCGGTGAAGCTTGTCAACCCCCAGTTCCAGGGACAAACGAAGGACCGCTTGAACAATGCGCCGGTCGAAGGGATTGTGCGTTCGGTTGTTGACGAGGGTCTGAAAGAGTGGTTTGAACGCAATACGAGCGCCGGAAAAGATTGGCTCAAGCGTATCCTACAAATGCAGAAAGCTCGCAACGAGGCGCAACTGGTGGAGGAACTGGCGCGCGCGGGCAATAAGAAAAATGGTGAGCTGATCGATACCTCGCTCTCCAAGAAGTTCCTGCGCTGCAATACCAACGACCCCTCGCGCGCCGAACTGTTCATCGTGGAAGGAGACTCCGCCGGGGGGAGCGCTGGTCAGGGGCGTTTCTCCGATTTCCAGGCCGTCTTGAAGCTCAAAGGCAAGCCGCTCAACGTGGCGAAGGCCGATTTGAAACGTATCGTCGAAAACGAGGAGATACGCACCATCATCAATGTGTTGGGAACCAGCACGCGCGACTCCTTTGACATTTCCCGTCTAAAGTTCCATCGCGTGATTATCGCCACCGATGCTGATGTGGATGGCCTGCATATCCAGTGCCTGTTACTCACGCTTTTCTACCAGGAGTTCAGCGACCTGATTGAACGTGGGCATGTCTTCATCGCCTGCCCACCGTTATATTCCGTCAAGTACAAGGGCAAGTTGACCTGGCTGCTGGACGACGAGGCGCGTTTGCAATTCCTGAAATCGCGGCCAGATGCGCAGGATTTGGAGTTCAAACGCTTCAAAGGTCTGGGCGAGATGAACGCGCGCGAATTGCGCGAAACCATGTTCGAGCCAGCGCATCGCACCCTCAAGCGCGTCACGATGGAGGATGGCGTACTGGCGGCTCGCCTGGTCGGTGAACTGATGGAAGACGAAAACGCGGAAGCTCGTCGGGTCTTCCTGGCGGAACATGCGCGTAAAATCAAGGAATTGGACGTATAAGACATGGCTCGAAACATAGAAACCTCGACGGGAAGCGGCACGATCCGCGAAGAAGAGTTTTCCGTTATCATCTCGCAGGCTTTTGCTACCTATGGTCTCTCGGTCGTGACGGATCGCGCTCTGCCGGATGCGCGCGACGGTTTGAAGCCGGTGCAGCGGCGTATTCTGGCTGGAATGCGCAATGCGCGTTTTCTCTCCACGCATACGACGGTGAAAAGCGCGGAAGTGGTCGGTCTCATCCTGGGTAACTATCACCCGCACGGCGACGCCTCGGTGTATGATGCAGCCGTGCGCCTGGCACAGCCCTTTACGCTGCGTTATCCGCTCATCGAGGGACAGGGCAATATGGGCAGCGAAGATGGCGACGCGCCCGCCGCCTATCGCTATACGGAAATGCGCCTCTCACCACTGGCTGAGGCGCTAATGGCTGATATGGAACGCGAAACTGTGCCGCTGCATCCGACCTATAAACAGGACCCGAAGGTGCAGGAACCCGATTACCTGCCTGGTAGAATTCCGCCCGTCGTCAATCCATCGAGCGGGATTGCCGTCGGTCTTTCGACTAACATCCCGCCGCATAACTTGACCGAAGTGCTGCGAGCCTGTATTGCGCTATTAGATCGCCCGACCATGAGCCTCGAACAATTGATGACCTACGTACAGGGGCCAGATTTCTGCCAGGGCGGACGCATTATGGGCGTCGAGGGTATCAAAGATTACCTGTCAACGGGCAAAGGACGTATCATTGTGCGAGCCGAGGTACGCCTCGAGGAGACACCGCGCAGCCGTTCGCTGGTGGTGACGCAGATTCCGCCCATCGGACGCGATAAAGTCAAAACCTCGATAGTCAAAGCTATCAACGCGCGAAAGCTCGAGGGTCTGATGCCAGATATGCGCGACGAGAGCGATACCGAAAAGGGGACGCGCATCGTGCTGGAACTGCGCAAAGATGCCGATGCCGCGCAAACGCTCTCACAGCTTTTCAATGAGACAGACCTACAGATTGCCCAGTCGTTTCAGATGGTGTACCTGTTCGGTGAGCCGATGCAGGCCGCTCGCCATCCTAAACAGGTTGGGATGCTCGAACTGCTCAACTACTGGAACGCGCACCAGGTGGATGTCATCACGCGCCGCTCCCAGTTTGATCTGCGTAAGGCACGCGAACGCTTGCATGTTGTGGAGGGTCTGATTATCGGCGCGACCCATGCCGACCGTATCGTAAAGATCTTTCAGCAGGCCGAAGATCGTGCCGAAGCGCGCAAAAAGATTGAGACAACCTATAAGCTGACATCCGCGCAATCGGAGGTCATTGCTTCTATGACGCTGGCTCAGGTGACGCGCCTGGATGCCAGTAAATACGCGAAAGAAAAGGAAGAACTCCAGTCTCGTATCAGCGAACTGGAGCATCTGCTGGCAAACCGCGAAGCTCTGATTGCTTTGCTCAAGAAGGAAATGCAGCAACTCATCAAGCAATTTGGCGATGAGCGGCGCACCGTCATCGAAATCGAGGGACAGGCCAACGCGCCCGTTACCCAGGTTGCCAGCCTGCACGAACGCGAGCCAATGGTGCTTGCTTATACACGCTCTGGCGCGATCAAATCGCTGCCTGCCGATGCCTACACGCCTAGAGGCAAGAATGGCGATGCCGCCTATACATCTGTGCGTGGTGATGAACAACTGCGCCAGGTTGTGCTGTCAACATCGCAAGATTATGTGTTGTGCGTCTGCTCCAGTGGGCGCGTGTTCCAGGTCGCAGCCCATCGCATTCCACAGGGAACACGCTCGGCGAAGGGCGAACCCTTGCGCAAGCTGCTATCGCTGGCACAGGGCGAAGAAGTATTGACTTTACTACCATTGGAGTCCTTTGACGAAGACCGCTATCTTGTTACCTTCAGCAAGCTGGGCAAGGTCAAAAAAACGCCCTTGAGCGACTACAAAGCGGCGGACACCGATGGTGTGCAGGATATGAAACTGGCGGAAGGCGATGCCGTTGTAGCCGCGCTCGTTTCGCGCGGGCAAGGTGAGTACTTTGTGACGACCGACAACGCACAAACGCTGCGTTTCGGCGACGAGAATCTACGCGCGCAGGGGCGTGTTGGTCAGGGCGTCGCTTGCATATCGCTTGCTCCAAACGCAAAGGTAGTCAGCGCAAGCTACCTGGATAGCGAGGAAGAGAATACGGCCAGCGATCCGTTAAGCCTGTTTGTGCTGACTGAAAGCGGCCTGGCGAAGAAGGTTCCTCTGGGCCAATATCCGACAAAGGGTCGCGCTACTGGCGGTGTGGTGACAACTGAACTGGTCGCCAAAGACAAAGTAATGTTAGCCATCATCATCAACGAACGCCAGCATTTCCTGATTATCACTAATGGCGATGGCAGTGAGCAGGCAAATGTTGTGAAGGCATCCGAAATTAAAATGTTCCCACGCGCCAGAAAAGGGATGCCGCTCGTCAAAGGTCACATCATTAGCGTTGTCGAACTGACCTCATAAAATATGAGATAAGGTGATGGAGCATTATGCAAATCGTCAGTCTGCATGATAAAAGTGAAATAGAGCGCTTTCTACGGCAGAATGCGCTCATTCATCTGTATGAGCTGGGCGATCTTGACGACTTTTTCTGGCAAAACACGACATGGTACGCTCTGAGAGAGATGGAACAGATACAATCGTTGCTCCTGCTTTACAGCGCCATCGATCCACCGGTGCTGCTGGCAATCAGCGAAAACCTGCCCGCGCTGCGCGATTTGCTGCGATCAGCGATGCATCTACTCCCGCCACGCTTTTACGCGCATCTTAGCGGCGACCTGCCAACGTTCCTGGCAACGCGCTATCGTGTGGACTCTCACGGTCTGCATTACAAGATGGCGCTGGCGGATACATCGCGCCTGGAAGTAGTGGATACATCTGAGGTAGTTTCACTGACCGGGGCCGACCTGGATGAGTTGCAAGAATTATATAATGTTAGCTATCCCAGCAACTCTTTTGACCCGCGAATGCTAGAAACGAGTCATTTTTATGGTATCCAGCGCAATAACATGCTGGTCAGCGTATCTGGTGTGCATGTCTATTCACCGCACTACAAAGTTGGCGTCGTTGGTAATGTGACCACGCATCCCGCCTATCGAGGAAAAGGGCTTGGAACGGCGGTGTGTGCCAGACTTTGCCGGGAATTATTGCGAACGGTCGAACATATCGGGCTGAATGTGAAAGCGGATAACGTCGCAGCTATTACTAGCTATAAAAGATTGGGCTTTGAGGTGGTTGGGGAGTACGAGGAAGCTTTGCTCTCCATACTTCTATCATGACTTATCTATCAAATTGTTGTTCATACTATTTGCCCTCTGAATAGTCACCTTTCTTTACTGTAACATATGTCCGTATTGGACAATAGATGAGTCCGCCTGGAAATTCCCCTCATCTTTCCCAGCGAGCCAGTTGGGAAGAAATGTTACCCATAGTGAATAATAGTTATTTACCACGCCGTATGGCTTTGTGCGGCGTTCCGGTGGTTGCTCTTCTTGTAATACTTGCTGGTTGCGGTGGAAGCAGCAACGCTGCGACTAGCTCGCCTGCGCCAACGAGTACCAGTACGATTAATGTTGGAGCGACGAATAATTCGCCTTCTCCAACATCGACACAACCGGGGGCGACGCCAACATCAGCTCAGTCGAGTCCTACAGCCACTAAAATAAACCCGACCCCAACGCCAACCAGGACAATACCGACGCCAACCCCAACGCGCGCAACGCCGACGCCAACTCCTAAACCGAATCCGTCACCAACGCCGACGCCGCCCACCCCAACACCGACGCCACCGCCTCCACCAACCACCGTGAACGTAACAATTGTTACCAATAGCACTTTTGCTTTCAGTCCGCAGACCCTGAATATCACGGTCGGCTCCACTATCGTATGGAAGAATAATACCAGTGCGCCTCATACCGTGACCAGCGATAATGGTGCCTTCGATAGCGGCACGATCTCTCCGGGCGGGACCTTTAGTTTCAAGTTTACGCAGGCTGGCACCTTTGCGTATCACTGTAGTATTCACCCGTTTATGACGGCGACTATTATTGTGAAGTGATCGAAAGTAAACAAAGCGGCGAGCGCAAACATATACGCTTGCGCTTGCCATTGTCGCGGCAATAAGCGATACTGACCGTATTGCCACCTCACATCGAATATTTGGCAAACGATAATGGAGGGAAATACATGAGCCGTCGAGATCTGATCCGTATGGGTGACGAAGAAATACGCGCATTTCTTCAAGAGCAGCGCATACT
Organism: Ktedonobacteraceae bacterium; assembly: GCA_050695155.1. Classification (GTDB taxonomy): domain Bacteria; phylum Chloroflexota; class Ktedonobacteria; order Ktedonobacterales; family Ktedonobacteraceae; genus CF-113. The sequence goes on along the minus strand of JBOGTO010000294.1, from coordinate 39,981 downwards.
TCAAGTAGCCACCATTGATCACGATGGATGGCCGCACTTGATAGCAATGTGGTATGCGCTGATAAATGACCAGGTAGTTTTCTGGACATATGCGAAATCGCAAAAGGCGGTCAACCTGCGGCGCGATGATCGGCTTACCTGTCTTGTAGAGACTGGTGTGCGTTATAATGAACTGCGAGGCGTGCAGATTAAAGGACGGGCAACACTCAACGATAACCGCGACACTGTCCAGCGCACAGGCGAGATCATCTTTGAGCGATACACCGGCCCCTTGAATGATAATACACGCCAGTTAGTCGCGGCCCAGGCACCTAAGCGCGTGATAGTCTTTGTGGAACCTGTAGAGATAGTCTCGTGGGATCACAGGAAGCTGGGCGGTGGCTATTGATGTTGTGTGAGAGTGGAAAGGGATGCTTTGGGATAAATATTGGCCTGCCGCTGTATAACGGCAGGCCAAAGGATCGATGTGAGCGGCTCCTTTTTTAATGGAACAGCCCCGCCACGATGGAGACGGTCGCTACAATCCCTAGCAGCAGGATCAGCGCGATCACTATCAGACTGTTCCTCGCGAAACGCGCGCTGCTGCTGCCCGTATCTACATTTTCATAATACATCTGACGCTCTACTCGATATTCAGTATCTTGCGGCATCCGTTCCTCAGTGACAGGCATACGCTGTGCGAAATGACGAGTACCCTCAACGCTCAGCAAGAAAAGGTACAGGCTGAAACGTGTGCCACCGATGATTAACACGACGGCTACGAACAGGGCCACCAGCGCAACCAGAATGGGTTCCATTTGTCTTTCCCTTTTCGGGCATCATGCCCGCTCATGGTTTTCATCTTCCACCATGATAGACGTAACTTCCGGGAAATTTCAAAAATGGTGCTGGTAATGTTTAAGATGTTTCAAAGGAAACACAGGTAACAGATGAATTTCAGAGTATCACCGTCACTTTGCGCTGCTTTCCTCCTCGCAAGAAACTGACAGGAATCTTCTCGCCAGCGTGATGACGGCGCACAACGCGCTGCAAGTCCTGTGGCTCAGTGATGAGTTCGTTAGAGGCTGCAATGATGATATCGAGGTGCTTCAGTTCTGCCCTATCTGCCGGACCATTGAGCCTGATTTCGAGTAGTTCCATGCCATGCTGCTGCGAAAGATTGAGATTGCGCCGCAGCGTGTCATCAAGTTTTACGCGCATTCCCCCGACGCCGAGCGTAACTCCGCTCGAGGGCGTTTCACGTCGCCTGTTGATGCGCGCGATAGCTGATTTCATCGTATCCAGAGGGATGGAGAAGCCGAGTCCCTGTGCCATCGGCATCATAGCCGTGGTGATGCCAATCACCCTGCCCTGGCTATCAACCAGGGGACCGCCCGAATTGCCCGGATTAATGGAGGTATCCGTCTGGATCAGGTTGGTCATCTTGCGAATACCCGGCGCTTCCAGGGTGCGGCCCAGCGCGCTGACCACCCCGGCGGTGACGGTCCAATTTAATCCATAAGGGTTGCCAACAGCGATGACCAGTTGCCCCACCTTTAGCGGTAAACGACCCAGTTCCGCTACTGGCAGGCGATCCGCGCCGATGCGCAACACGGCGACATCGACCTCTGGTTCGCTGCCGATCAGTCCAGCGTTGAAGGTGCGACCATCCGCCAGCGTGACGCGGATGTGCCGCGCATGAGCGACAACATGGGCGTTAGTGAGAATCTGACCATCCGAAGCGAAGATGAAACCGGAGCCTAAGCCACCGCCGAAGACACGCGCGATGCGCCCGCCCTCGCGCTCTATATCAATACGCACGACCGCAGGCCCAACCCGTTCTGCCGCGCCAGTAACGGCGCTAGAGTAGGCATCTAATGCCTGTGCGTCTTTATCCTCTATTGTCATAATTGGTCTGGTACTTTCCTATGGAACCCACTCAGTGTTTCGCGCGTGCGAGGCAACGGCTCAATGAGATTGATAGTAATTGTATCACAAAAAGCAGTGTCTGTGCTGTGCTTATTGCGCCTGCAAGATGTTGGAGACAGCGGCCAATAATGTCTCCATTTTGAATGGTTTTTCAATTAAATATGCCTGGGGAGCGAGTCGCAATGCGCAATCGATTTCGCGCGCGGTCGCCGCTGTGCAGAATATCAGGGGTAAAGAGCGGGTATGATAGTTGTTCTGAATGAGTTCAAGTATTTGAAAGCCGCCAATGTCAGGAAGATGAAGATCGAGGATCAGCAGTTCGACGGGTAACATAATATCCGTGCCAGGCAAATGAGACGATGACGGCACTGTGCGCTTACCCGTCAAGGACAGGGCAGTCAAACATTCCTGGGGATGCTCGTATATAGTGACTTGATGCCCTGTATAAATCAGCATAGTGGCAGTAAGTCTGGCTATGACAGGATTATCTTCTAATAGGCCGACGCGAGCCATAACAATCCGCTGCGCTCCTTGCTTGCTCTCTCTCATGTACAATGACACAATTCTATGTTGTGTTTTGCTCTTTGTCAAGGGAAACCCACTTTTTTAGCGTCTATGTCTTATGCCTGTTGTGCTATCGACGAGAAAGCTCAGATGCTGTACAATCTATAGCGTCCGAAACCGAAAAACCTGAAAGAACATATTGAGTGAACTTATGAGCGAAGAGCAAGGTGTATATAGAGGTCCCGTGAAGGTTGTACGCTTTGGCATAGGGAAAGAGATACGACTGTATGCCGATGAACTGGCTGTGACCGGTGCTGAAGAGGATCAAGAGACACGCCTGCGCCTGGAAGCGATCAAGAGGCTGATATTAGTACCGGGCGATCCAAATCCGGCCAAACTGGTCTTGATGGCGGACCTGGATGATGATACCACAATAATACTGGCGGAAGGCATGTCGAATGCGCGTGATTTTCGCGCTATGTTGCCCAGCATCCGCGAGTTTTGTCCCGATATGCAGTTTGATCCTCCTGATATGGAAGAGCAGTTGCGACAGGCGCTGAACACGCGCCGCGCCTGGACATTGACCTGTTACGGCACGTTTCTGCTGCTATGTGTTGCGCTGTTCGTATTATACTTTGTGGTCGCCTATATCGGCGCTCATCACTGATAGAGAAAGAGAAGGCAAATGACTGAAACGCAACTTTTCCCTGTTCCAGGTATGGGCGGCGATGAGCGGGTGCGTGTGTTTCACCGCATCTTCGATGCGACAGGCGAGTTTGAAGGCATGGAAGTTGATGCCTATGTCATTATCACCGAGCGTTATGTTGTAGTGCTGGATACGATGCTTTGTCCGGCAGATGTAGCCGCGATGATGGATTTTGTGGCGGGCGAGCTGGCGGGACGCGCTGTATTGTGTGTCGATAGTCATGCTGACTGGGATCACGCCTGGGGCAATGCCTACTTCACGGGCGAGCATAGCGCACCTATTCTGGCGCATGACTATTGCCTGACACGCCTGCAATCGCAAGAAGAGGCGGACGTATTGGTGGAGTTTCAGCAAAAATATGCCCTCTTTCATGATGTGCGACTGGTACCACCCACCATCACATTTGCCGAAAGCATGGTTATTCACGGTGGTGATCTGACCATTGAATTGAAATCGGCTGCGGGACATCATCCAGACCAGATTGTCGCCTGGATTCCAGAATTGCGCTTGCTACTGGCTTTTGACGCGGTGGAGAAACCTCTGCCGCTCATGGACGACCAGCGTTGTGTGGCCGATATGTTTACTACATTGGAACGACTGATAGCCCTGCAACCTGAGCGCGTACTGTGTTCACATGGAAAATCGACCAGCCCGCAACTGGTAGCCGCCAACCTTCATTATGTGCGCGAAATTGAACGCCGCTCGCGGCTGCTTTTGCGGAAGCGCCGGCCGATGGTGGAGGAGCTTGAACACGGCTCAGCGCTGATCGATTACCCATTTGATGAAGTGATTGCTGGCATCGACGATAAGGTTGACCGTACTTTTTATGAGCAAGGGCATGAAAATAATATCCGCGCCGTCCTGCGCTGGCTCATGACTGAGATGCATGAGCATTAAATGCCTGTATCCTGAGCCTATTCATTTTGTTTGCTATTATCACTCTTCTCCTCGCTACTTACCGGAAGCTTATCCGTTTCTTCGAGAGGAGATGGAGCATGTTCATGCGCATCTTCTGGCTCGACGGTGTTTTCAGACCTGGCTACCGCGCGCGATGACTTGCGCCGCCGCATACTCAATCGTATCAGGATGTAGAAGAACACGATAACTAACACGAACGGGAGCAGGCGCGTGGGATCGAAGATACTGCTTGTGCCAGGATAGAGGTAGATGTTATTGCTGGCAACAAATAGCTGATCGTAATTTGTGGCACCCATTGCCATCGCATACACCGGCTGGTGGGTGGGCAGACCCGACGCAAACCCTCCCCAGTTTTCTCCACTATCAAGGCTGCGTAATATCCCTACTGTCCCGGTTGCGATATAAACCGTCGTCACGGTGTGATAATCGACGAGTACATCATAAATGCTGATGCGGGTGAGCGGAGTCTGGCTGGTTTTCCAGTGCGCCGCGGAGTCTTGCGAGAGGTAGAAGCCTTTATCTGTTCCCGCGAAGATCAATCCCTGCGCGCCTCCATCGATGGAGGCGGGCAATACTGTGAAGATATTGGCATCCGCAGGTAGCCCATTATTCAACACCTGCCAACTTGCGCCACCATCTGGCGAACGATAAATACCCGCGTTAGTAGCGGCCCACAATTGATGCGCTTCGGAGTCAAAGGCCAGCCCGTTAATTGCGAGGTTGGCAGGCAATCCACTATTCGCGGCTGACCAGGTTGCGCCGCTGTCCTGACTGGCAAAGATGCCATGTTGAGCGCTTCCTACATAGATGCTTTGCGCCTTTTTGAGATCGAAGGCAATGGCAGTATAGCTGCCCTGCGGCAGTCCGCCCACTTTCGCCCAACTTTTTGCGCCATCGGCGCTGATATAGACACCCGCGTCACTTGCCGCGTACAGCTTTTTGCCGGGGTCGTCGAAGACGAGCGCGTGAATAGCCGTGGCTGGCTGGAGACCGCTCTGTTGCTGTTTCCAGGTCGTGCCGCCATCTGTACTGACAAAAACGCCATCCTGCGCGTCCCCGGCGTAAACATTTTGCGGGTTATTTGGATCGACAGCGATTGAGCGAATATGTTCATGCTGTAACGTGGCCGCCTGCCAGTTGGTCGAGGAAAAAATACCAACGGTTGGCGCGCAGGCTGACAGGATGAGCAGCAACGAGAATAGCAGCCATAGCTGGCGCGGAAATTTAGATAGTCGCGCGTTTTGCATAATACATATCCTACGGCAAGAGATTTAATTCAGTGCCAAGACTGCGCTCGCGCGCTAGCCGGTATACAAGGCTGGCGGTAGCAATGTCTTCAAGCGCGATGCCAACCCCTTTGTAAAGAGTGATCTCCCCGGCAGATTGGCGATGGGGAACATTACCCTCTATCAAGTCTGACAGTTCATGCACGTCGTTCCAATCGAACAGCCCTTCGTCCGCTGGTATAATCAGGTCCCCAGCTTCTAATCTAGCCTGTTCGCATGAATCGGTAACAATGCGATCGCAGCGTTGCAGGGTTGCCAGGTCGAGTTCGCGGCGGCTGGCCCAGTTGGAGCCGATAGCATTGATATGGCAGCCTGCTTTCAACCAGTCGCCGGGAAAAACGGGCGTTGACGAAGCCGTAGCGGTAATCACAATATCTGCTTCCTCGATAGCCTCGCGCGGACTGGCTACGGGCCGCACAGGAATTTTCAGGCCGTGCGACATCTTCTCGCAGAACTTCTCGCATTCAGGCAAGCGGCGACTGTAGACATTTACGGCGGAAATATGGCGCACAGCGCAAACACCCAGCAATTGCAATATGGCCTGCTGCCCCGCGCCTATCAGACCTACGATTGCTGCTTCTGGACGCGCCAGATAGTTGGTGGCAATGGCGCTCGTTGCGCCTGTACGCATACTTCCCAGCCACTCGGCTTCAATAATGGAGAGCAGATGACCGTTATGCGTGCTAAAGAGCATGACCACAAAGCGCATACCGGAGCGAAAGACCGTATAGGTTTTATAGCCCATCGCTCCCATCGAGGGGACGGATGCCGCCAGTAGATGCATCACACCTTGTTCCTCGAGCATTCGAATACGTGGGCGATTGATAGCCCGATCCTGGGCCAGCGCAATGAAAGCCTCTTCGACTACCTTGATGGTATCGGTCATGGTCAATACAGCATGAACATCTTCTTCACGTAATAATAATGCCATCGATTCTCTTCTCTTCTCTACCTACTTCCCCTATTTTTCGCGCCGTATGACGTGATTAATATAGACCGCAGTTTCTTCTAGTACATACCCCTTTGGCAGTTTCATAGTTCTGGTCTGTTGCCGCGTGAAGGCATCCTTTATCCCCATGATCGTTTGGGGCGCCAATGCCTTCGAGGTGGAGCGAACCGGCTTTTCCAGGCGCGTCAGCAGGTTGCGCCGCAATAATTCCAGGCCAAAGCCAACTGCCAGTGCGCCTACTCCTGCTGCCAGGCGCGGCAATTGTGGATGCTGCGCGATAGCGGGAAGATTGGATGTGAGCGGCACCAGGCTGGTGGAGGGAGTAGATAGATCGGTTCCACAATGGCGACAAAAATCATCTTCAGCCGAGCAATGCGCCCGGCATTCGGGACAGAGCATAGAATCCTTCCTTTCGATGGTGACTCCTCATTTTCTACTTGCGAGTATTTCCGAGATGGCATCAATGATGATAGCATTTTCTTCGATGGTATTATAGAAATAGGGTGAGACGCGCAGCAGACCGGGGCGATAGTCGGTGACGATGTTGCGAGCCAGCAGCCCTTTAACGATCTCAGCCGGGCGTTCAAGTTCGAGCATGACGATAGAACTGCGGCGTTCTGGCTCCTGGGGCGCGTGAACCGACCAGCCTTTTTCGCGCGCGCGCGCGATGAGATCGTTGGTCAGGTAGCGCGTGCGTTCGCAGATGCGCTCCACGCTGATCTCTTGAATGATGTCCATTCCACCATTGGCCGTGTAAATGGTTGGTACGGCGGGCGTACCCATCTCAATTCTGGCGGCATCGTCGCGGAACTCAAACTCGCGCGTCTTGAACTGGAATTGCTCGCGGTGGCCGAACCAGCCGCTCGTGGTTGGTAGCAGGTGTGGTATCAGTCCTTCTCGAATGTAGACCAGCGCCAGTCCAGGGCCACCCATCAGCCATTTTAGCGTGCCTGTCACCAGGAAATCAATATCCATCGCCACTACGTCGATGGGAATTTGCCCCGTCCCCTGGTAATCGTCGATTAGCACATACGCGCCGTGCTTATGCGCGGTATCTGCGACCGCGCGCACATCCTGGATGTAGCCACTGGTGAAGAAGACACGCGACGTAGCTACCAGCGCGGTTTTGTCATCCACTTTATCCTCAAAGAGTTCCGGCGGCGTATAGATGCGATCCGGGCTGGTGACAAACTGGCATTCGACCCCCAGGCGTGCTTTGACCAGCCACTGGTAGGCCAGTGTGGGGAAATCCATGTCGGAGAGAATGACTTTGTTGCGTTTGCTGTAATCCAGCGCGGTCGCAATGGAACTGAGCGCGCTCGAAACATTTGGAGCAATGGCGACTTCGTGGAGTTGCGCCCCGATGAGCGAGGCGAACTTCTCGCGCGCTTTGGCGATTTCTCCCAGCCAGATTTCATACCAGGCGTGCGCGCCCCATTCATTCCACATCTCCATGAACGTTGCCAGCCCCTGCATGGAGCGTGTAGAGAGTGCGCCCAGCGAGCAGCTATTCAAATAGGTCTTGCGCTGCAAAATAGGGAACTCCGCCCGGTATTCGACAAGCTCCGGGTGTTCGATGGCGTTGGGAGCCGGGAAGTGCTTCCAGGAATCGCTGGTAGTCATGGCAAACGCGCTCCTTTGTAACCTCTGTTTATAATCAAACCAGTCGCCGTTGCGATATCTTCGTACTCTCTATTTTACTGCTTATCGGAAAGAGAGTCTACACTTCTGGAAAGCAATCTCGCGGCTCGCTCGATTTCCTCTTCTGTTGACCAACGACCGAGCGTGAGTCGCAGCGCTCCTAATGCCGTTTCTCGTTTGTGACCCATCGCCATCAGTACCGGCGAAGGCTCTGTATTGCCCTCATGGCAGGCCGAGCCGGTGGAGCTGGCGATTTGCGGCGTAGCTGCCAGTACTTCTTCGCCAATTACCCCCTCAACGCTGACATTGAGCGTGTTGGGGAGACGCTGGCTTTCATGCCCGTTCAGGTGTATGCGACCGGGTAACTCCTGCTCAAGACGGTGATGCAAGCGATCTCGCAAGTCGCGCAAGCGTGTCAGGCTTTCAGGCAGTTGCGCATAAGCCAGCTTGCAGGCCGCGCCTAACGCCACCATAGAGGCCACGTTCTCCGTGCCTGCTCGCCGCCCGGACTCCTGGCCGCCGCCATAGATAACCGGTTCAAGTTGCAGCCCGCGCCGCACATATAATGCCCCGATGCCTTTGGGCGCGTAGAGCTTGTGTCCCGCGATGGTCAACAGGTCAACGCCCAGTTCGCTCACAATAGTGGGGATTTTGCCCACCGATTGCGCCGCATCGCTATGCAATAACGCTCCATGCCTGTGCGCAATCCGCGCAATATCCGTGAGCGGCTGTAACGCCCCGGTCTCATTGTTGGCGTGCATTATAGTAATTAATACGGTCGAGTCCCCCGCAGCCGCCTCAACGTCATCAGGATTGACGCGCCCGTATGCATCGACAGGCAGGTATGTCACGCGGAACCCGTGTAACCGCTCAAGCGCGCGGCAGGTGTTCAGCACGGCGGGATGTTCCGTGACCTGCGTGATGATATGGTTGCCCCGCGCTTTCCGAGCCAGCGCAATCCCGCGAATCGCCAGGTTATCGCTTTCCGAGCCGCCGCCCGTGAAGATGATTTCATCTGGTTCGCAGCCGAGTAAGGTGGCAACCTGTAACCTGGCCCGGTCAACTGCTTCATGCGCTGTATACCCGTAGCGATGCGAACTGGACGGGTTGCCAAATTGCGAAGAGAGATAAGGTAACATAGCCTCGACAACTGCCGGGTCAACCGGGGTCGTTGCATTGTAGTCGAGATAGATGGGGCCATCTTTCAGGCCAGGATGTACGTTCATAGTAATGCCTCACTTGTTATGACTTACGAGTAAACTTTGTAAGTCATCCCACAATGCTCTTAGATGTTGCTCGGCGGTACGCAGATTACCAATCGCAACACGTATGGTAAATTGACCATGCAGTTTGGTATGCGACAGAAAGAAACGGCCTGCCTCGTTGATGTTGCTCATGATGCGTTCGTTCAGGGCTTCTAATTTCTGCTCGTCATCTATCTCCTGTGGATGAGCGCGGAAACAGACGGTGCTGAACGGGGCGGGAGCCATACGTTCAAAATCGGGTGAATCATCTACCCACTGCGCGAAAAGCTGTGCCAGCCGGATATGTTCGTGAATACGCGCCGCCAGTCCCTCCTGTCCGAAATAACGCAGGATCATCCATAGTTTGAGCGAGCGGAAGCGGCGGCCAAGCGAGATGCCGTAGTCCATCAAATTTGGTACTTCATCCCCGGCGCTCTCGCTATTGCGCAGGTATTCTGGCACCAGGCTGAAGGCGGCCTTCACGATATCCGGTTTGCGTGTATAGAAGACGCTGCAATCCATAGGGGTAAAGAGCCATTTATGTGGGTTGACGATGATGCTATCGGCGCGTTCGCAGCCCGCCAGCACCCACTGCATAGCCGGGTCTACCGCAGCGGAGCCGCCATACGCGCCATCAACGTGTAGCCACAGGCCGTAACGCTCACAGATGTCGGCGATGTGCGGCACGGGGTCGATGCTGGTTGTTGAGGTCGTGCCGACGGTGGCGACGACGGCGAATGATTGCCAGCCCTCCGCTCTATCTTCCTGAATAGCCTTTTCCAACTGTGCCACATCCATGCGGAACTGATCGTCAATGCCGATCTTGCGCAGGCCAGCCTGTCCGATGCCCAGCACTATCCCCGCCTTCTCCACCGAGGAATGCGCCTCCTGCGAGGCGTAGTAGCGCAGGCGCGGCATATCTTGCCGACCAGCCATACCATCCTGGCGAATATGCAGAGGCAGGACTTCGCGCGCGGCTGCCAGGGCGTATAGCACACCTGATGAGGCTGTATCGTTAATCACACCGAAAAGCGGGTTGGGTAGTCCGAGCATCTGGCGCAGCCAGTCGAGCGTAACCTGCTCTAGCTCCGTAGCGGCGGGCGAGGTGCGCCACAGCATGGCGTTGACGTTGAGCGCGCCTGTCAGCATCTCGCCCAGGATACCGGGGCCGGAAGCGGTGTTAGCAAAATAAGCCAGGAAACCCGGCACATTCCAGTGTGTAATACCCGGCATAATGACGCGCTCAAAATCTTCCAGAATGCTGCCCATCGATTCGGGCTGCATGGGCGCTTGCGCTGGCAACGCGCGTCGAATATCGCCTGGCGCGGTCTGCGCGAGTACGGGGTATGACTCAACATTGGTGAGATAATCGGCAATCCAATCGACAACTTCGTGAGCATAGGCGCGAAATACTTCTGGCTCCATATCGTCAATGGCTGCCGGTTGTTGCGCTTTATCGAGAGAGCGGCGTTCTTGCATTCTACTGTCCTCTATTGTGATTCAGGCCATATTAAATCATGACATAAAGACAGTATCGCATAACGAGATGAGAGGGGCAAGCAGGCATAATTGAAATAATCCTCGCTACTTTAGCGTATTGTATTAGTGATCGAGGACTTCCTCAATCTGCTCTGGAGTGACCGGACGCGCCTCGAACAGTGGGGCTGGTAGACCACGAGAGAGTAGGTGTATCACTTGCTCGGCCATTGCATCGGGTTCGGGTTCATCGTGTTCAAACCACCAGGTCAGCCCTTGCAAAAGTACCCCCATAATGAGTTGCGCCTGCAACGGGATATCTTCCTCGTTGATCGAGAGGATACCACTCGCCCGCGCATCCTCCAGCAGGCGCGTCAGGCCGAGCGAGATCATTTGCCGGGCGCGGAATCTATGCGCCAGCAGTTCGCCGCTCATGAGCGCGAGACGAAATACATCACGATCCTGGTAAGCGTGGTGATAGAGGATATGAATGAGCATGGCAAGCGAAATTTTCCCTTGCTGGCGAATCTCGCTGATAACGCGCTGGCGGATATGCATATACTGTTCTTCGATTAACGTGTTGAAGATAGCGTCTTTATCGCGGAAGTGCAGGTAAAACGTACCTACCCCGACATCCGCTTCGCTAGTGATATCCGCGATACTTGCTTCGTGATAACCGTGTTCAGCAAAAACTTTACGCGCCGCCGCCAGCAGATCCGAACGTGTGCGCGCGCGTCTCCTCGCTCCCCGCGACTCTTTAGTTTGTGTGTCTTCTCCGGCCAAATCCTTCATCGATACTCCTTAATAGATCAAACTGCTTATTTTCCTGCCACGATCAAGAAGCGGTGCGTGTGAAAATCAATGTATCCGTGCTGCTCGATGTAGTTACGTACCTCCACCAGCTTATCGAAATAGCCTTCGACCGAGAAATCGGGTATCTGCCAGGGAATGGCTTTCAGATAATAGACAATCGCGCCAACATCGAAAAAGCGCATAATCGGATAATCTTCCTTTTGCTCGATGATGCGCCAGCCAGCATCTTGTAGTTGCTTGACTGCATAGTCCAGCGTCCAGTTTGTAAACTGGTACTCATATGCTCCCATAAGGGCGTTGAGATCATTTTCGTTTGTACTGCCGACCTGTTGCGTAATAAACTGGTGTCTTGGCTTGAGGACGCGCATTACTTCAGCCGGGTCATAATATTCATGGCGGTTGATGACAAGATCAAACTGGTTATCCTCAAAGGGAAGCTTGCCATCCTCGCCAACTTCATACACATGCACTCCCAGCGGCTCGAGTCGCTGGCGAGCGATCGGGACGTTGGGCGCGTAGCCTTCTGTGGCGCAAGTGAGCGGGGGCAATGGTTGCAGCCGGGAGAGAAATTCGCCGCCGCCTGTTCCCATGTCCAGCAGAGATTGAGCTTTACGCAGAAGCATTAACAGCTTGCTGGCATAGCTCCAGGTGAAAGGACCCTCAACCATGCGACCCGTCCTGGAAATATGCGAGAAATCCCAGCCTGAGAACGGGTAGTTGGCATCGGCCATAAGCAAGTCGAAAAGTTCTGAATTTTGCATTCCAGTTCCTTATTCAACGTCTTTGAATATAAAAAAGAGGCGGCCACTATGGTCACCTCTTATTATACACGAATTTTAGGCCGGAAACTTGGCTGCCAGTTCGCGGGGGGATGGCTCAACCAGCACCGAACCATCGGGGAAGACGATGGTTGGCACGCTGCGTCTGCCGCGATTGACTTTCATAACATAATCGGCGGCGGCGTCATCCTCTTCGATATTAATGTATTGATAGGAAATGCCGTGCGCGTCGAACCAACGTTTAGCCATGCGGCAATCGCCACACCAGGTGGTGGCATACATTTTTATCTGTTGTTCGCTGCTCACTTGCTCGTTTACCGGGGATGTGGATGAATGATTGGACATCAAATACTCCTCATGATAAGAAATTTAGAAATCAGGCTAGACCTGGACTTTGTTTATCACTCATACTAACAAATTTTTAGTGAGCAATATTCCCGGCAGGTTTATTAATGCGCTCCAGCATTAAATCGAGGAATTTCTTGCCACCCGTCGCAACTAGGCTCGGATTGCGCGCCAGCACACCCAGCACCAGTCCGGCGCTGAAGTCGCCGCGCAGTGCCTGCGCCATCTGTGTAGGAGTAAGGCGGCGCATCAAATCGAGCGCGTTATCCCACTGTTCGTCGCTGTAGTTGGCGATATGCTTGTTAATCATGTAAGAGATGTCCATGTCACGCCCGAAACGCGCGCGCCACTGTCTGTCAAAACGTCCCAGAAATGCAGCCGATGTATCTCCCGCCTTGACCGCTTCGGCTGCCACCGCGCCTGCCATCTGTCCTGAATAGATAGCGAAGCGGATGCCCTCGCCGACCAGCGTGGAACCATGCCCACCAGCATCGCCCGCCAGCAACAATCCATCACGCGAAAAAGCCGCGAGCGGCCCCTCAGATGGAAATAGCCCGGTATGGTACTCAATCGGGCTGGCATCTTGAAATTTAGCACTGAGTTGGGGTAGATCATGGATGATGCTATCGAGATAGGAACGCGCGTCGTCGTCACTATCAGGATGCAGCACGCCAACGCCCAGGCGCACGCGCCCATTGCCACGCGGGAAGGCCCAGGCATAACCACGCGGCGCGAACTGGCTGCCCATAATCAAATACAATTCGTCCTGCGGATAATGCGGCGCATAGAGATCGTATTCAGCGCCATAGCCGTAACGGTGGAAGGCTTTGCCCATCTCTGTACGCACGCCAATATGACGCGAGAAGCCGCTGGCATCGATCGTAACAGCCGCACGCATGGTTATACGCTCGCTGACGTGATTCTTGGCGGTCACGCCCAGCACGCGCCCATCTTCTATTAGTGTCTGCTCAACGGTATGGCGCACGCGAATAGCCGCGCCTGCGGCTACTGCTCGCCCCGCCAGGTGCTGGTACACGCCGCGCACGTCCATCACGCAAGCGACAGCAGGATTGTAGTTGAGAGGAACTTCACGATGGGGCGAAACAAAATAGACCTTCGAGACCGGGTGATACAGGTGTTGCGGGATGCCCAATGCCTGCATATCGCTGACCCAACTGCCCCCGCTTGTATGCACAGGGTAGCCGATCTCGTTCTGTCGTTCCAGTACCAACGCGCGCGCGCCCTGACTGGCTGCCGCTTCGGCGGCGGCTAGCCCGGCGGGACCGCCCCCCACGATCAACACATCAACATCATTTGACATGGAAAACCTTCTTTGAAACTAACTTTTGCTTTTGCATAGTATAGCGCACAGGGTTTGGTGCTGTCCACAGCTTACCGTGTGAAGCTAAATTCAATCACCAAACGTGTTTAACGCATAATTCTAACGAAAACTTCGTTGCCTGGGAAACAAATACAGAACATACAGGAAAATAGGAAGAGAGGAAAACGTTCTGATGCGTGGAGATAGCAGGCGTTTCCTCTCTAAGGAGTGAGCATCATGGATGCATTTGTCTTCTTTTTAGTCGTTGGCTTGATTATTGTCATAGGTGTTCTCGCCAGTGTACGTCTCCATATGCCAGATACATTGGAAAAAGGGCATTTCAGGCGTATCCGACGACTGCGCACACTCAGAGCGAGACCTGGATTTGCAGCACCCGCTGGTACGGTGATCGAGGAAGTAATCGAAGAGACAGTGCCTGATGAGGAAGAGGAAGAGGTGTAGCGCCTCCAGTGTTCTTCCATTGTGAGATATGCCCGTTAGCGCAGTTCCTGATTATGATTTCTCTCGCCGCCCCAGGGAATCATGAAAAGCACCAGCATGAGGGCGGCGATAGCCAGGATTGCGCCAACAGCCAGTAATACCGGCCCCCACACAGCGGCGTCCATTTTGCCCAGGGGATTGCCGGTATTATTGTTATCTGACCCGCTGCCGTTGTTTGTAGTTACAATGGGCGTGCTGGTGGCTGCGGTAGTTGGAGTACTGGTAGGGATAGGTGATACTGTTACTGTTGGCGATGGGCTGCTGGTAGGTGTGAGTGTCGGTGTGGCCGTTCCATTGCCAATGGTAATAGCGGCTTGCGCCCGCAACGCGCCTGTAGATGCATCCGAGGCCACAACAGTAGCAGATGCGATATTCAAGTTTAACGGTAGGTGAAAGTTGCCATTGATAGTTCCATTGTTATCTGATACAGGAGCAGGTTGGAGTAGGGGAATGGCGTTCGTACCTGTCTGGAGCAGCAGATTGACCGGCGTTCCCTCCGGCAACCAGTTTGTGCCGGTAAAAGTAATTGTATCACCACCTGTACCGTTTGACGGGTTAAGAGTTAACGTTGGTGTGCCTGCCGTTGTCTGACCAGGGGCAGCCAGCACGGTATAGAGCGTGGTTGAGATTGTGCCGAGACTATCGGTTATCACAATCTTCCAGGGGCCAACAGCGCCGCTCTGTGGCAAGATCAGATTATTGGTGACGAATGAATCGCTATCTGTCACCTGCACGCTGGTGTCGCCGGGAGTAGAGAACATACCCGGCACATTCTGCGAGTCTATATAGCTCAGGTTTGCCACGCCGGGAGGGAAGTTTGTGCCATTCAACGTAAGCGTCACGCCAAGCGGGCCAGATTGTCTGTTTAAGTGTAACTCTGGTTTCTGAGCGGCTAAACTGTGACTGACCGGAAAAAGAGCAAAACTGACAGTAATTATGCACAATGCCATTATAAAAGCACCAACCAGGCGCAAACACGTTCTACGCAGCATGTCGGATCACTCCGCTTCCTGAAACAAAGCACAGCACGGGTCGAGAGAGGCATGTAGAGGGGGATGAGACTTACCCCGCGTATGTCCTTTCGAATATAATGAACGTGAAGCGCGACGAGATTGGACGTCAGGAGTGTGCCGGGCGCATCAGTGCCAGGACGTTGTTCTCGTCCTGGCTGGCAGGAATATAGTTATCGGGCGCGGGCTGAATCTGCCACACCATGCCCTCTTTGATGATATAGCGCCATTCGAGGTTGGGACTGTCATTGAAATCGGCGGGTGTGGATGTCTGGAGCAGATTGAGTACTTCGCCGGGAACGGGATCGCTCAGCTTCAACTTGCCACTTTGCATCTGCTGAATATAGTTGAGGATGACCTGCTGTGGGTCGTCGCGGAAAATGACGCGGTTCAGATTGCTCAGATTACTCATAGCTGCGTCGCGGTGCGCGGGAATCGCCAGGTCATTGTTGATGCGCACACGTAGCGCCTCGAAAAAACTGTATTGCACCAACCCACTGCAAATGAAACGGAACATCGGGTCTGCTTTAGAAGAGGCTTCATCCCAGTGCTTGAACATGTTGGCCGCGCCCGCCGCTGCCTCAGCAATCAGGGGAATGCCTGCCAGGTGTTCTCGAGCTATGCGTTCGACATAGAGTGAGGTTAGTTCCCAGACGACATTATGGTCATACAGGTTATTTACTTGATCGATAGCCATGCCGCGTATGTGGCGTAAGTAATCAATGCCCACTACGTCTTCCGGGTCGGTGGGATCATGCTTGCCAACCTCACGCGGAGTTTCTACATACCAGTCTAAACGCGGTCTTTTGATGCCAACTGTGAAGGTATTGTATGGAAGGACTTCGTTGCGCCAGCTTGCCACGCGCACGCCGGTTGTCATCGCTTCGACGAGAAAAGTATTATCAAATCCATTGGGCGGATCATTAATCAAATAGAGCAAGGAAGAGTGACTCCACTGACTATTGGTAGCCAGGCGGATGAAGCGAGAAAATATCTGACCGGGATCAAGATTAACCCGCACTATCACATCTGACACGCGCAGGTGAGGGCCTTCATCACTTGTTTGCAAGAAATAATTGAGAGGGTCATTTGAGACAAATATTGCGCTATAGGCCACGTTTCATTGCCTGCCTTTCACCAAATTAACACATCAACAGGGAATATGGTCTATTATACATCAGTTTCGCTATTTTGTTCGGAAAAGGAAGCTTTACCTGTGAAATTGCTATTGACAGCACGCTACTTCATCAGTATAGAAACCAGCGCTTGAAAGCTCAATCTTCATCATCAGGGTTGTACCTTCTATGGCGATGCTCTCTGAAGACCTCTAAATCCGAATGGGTGATTTGGTAGCGGCCAAAAATATCTTTAGTAGCATGTAACTCCCCATTTTTAATCCAACGTCGTACTGTCTTCTCATCCACTTCCATAAGGCGAGCTACGTCTTTGATAGTCATCTCATTGTCACTCATAATATACACTCCGTTAGTTTCAGTGTTTCACCATTTTACACGCTATGGGAAAATTGGTCAACATTTGGGTAGACAGCAGTGGACATATTTTGGTATACTCACTCATAAGTGGTTAGCTGTACCTAATACTGTGTAGTAGAGTGAGTAAATCGTAGGTAAAGGGCCTACGCGCGAACGTAGGCCAGTAGAGAGACTAGTCAGCTAAGGCCACTTTAGACTCTCCATATTGCAAGCATAGCGGTACGGAGAGCCAGTCGTCAAGTGAAAGGAGTATTGGCGTCATGGCAGCGCAACAAACTTACGAAGTAGGAAATGCGGTAGCCGTCCTGGTAGATTCGAATGACCCCTTTAGTGATGGATATATTACCGGCTACCTGGAGTTCTACGACGAACGACACCGGCCACTTTTCCCTCTCACCAGTCAAGGAATCCTCGATTATTTCAAGACGATCCTGAGCGAACCATCCTGTACAGACCTCTGGAAAGCTGGACGCATCACAGGTTGGATTGAGGCCATCATTGAGAACGCGCCAGAAACCTTCAGGAGTGTCGTCCTGGACGAGCATGTGGGCGTTTTACAAGGGATGAAGAAGAAGAAAACATGAAAGCACAATTCGGCCCTAAAATTTACGTCAGGCATAACGGAACTAAGTACTATGTTGGACAGAGTAAGGAGATAGCCAATCGCCCTGCGCATCATACCGGACGTCTTTTGGCACTATTCGATGCGCCCAAGGATACGTTTGAACGCAGGCAGATAGAGACAGAGATGATACAGTTTATGGATGCGGCAGGCGTTCCGTTAGCCAATATTCACCAGCGTAAGGAGCCGTGGCTAGGTATTAAACTGCGCGAAGAGTACGGCTAAACCAAACCGCTCCTGTCTCGTCTCAGGTCATTCCGCGAAATTTGACCGCTCATATAATTGTCAAACTTGCCCACATAATTGTCAAACTTGACAATTATGTGGGCATTAGTGTATACTCTGAGAAGAGTACGCTATTGGTTTCTTGCCTATGGGAGATGCCTTGTTATGACGGAACAACCTGTCCCACTTGCGGACCTTTCCGAGGATCAAAGAACACAAGCATACACCCGCTTTACGATCATTTGTCCGGTTCTGGAAGATGGCGTCAGCCAGTCCCATGTAGCGCGTATCCACAACGTCCCTGTCAGTACGGTCCAGCGGTGGGTCAAGCGCTATCGTGAAAATGGCATCGCTGGTTTGGCGGACGCAGAACGTTCCGACAAAGGAACGTCGCGTCGCTTGCCCCCGGATGCCATCACCTTGGTGGAGGGGCTGGCCTTACAAGCTCCTCCGCGTTCTGTTGCCTCTATTCATCGTCAAGTAACGGCGATTGCACAAGAGCAGGGATGGAACCCACCCAGTTATGCTCGTGTTCGTCAGATCATCCAAAACTTTATTCCCAGCATGGCTGCGGCGGGGTTAGCCAGTGGTCGCCGTCAGTTAATCGGGATGCTCAT
Organism: Ktedonobacteraceae bacterium; assembly: GCA_050695155.1. Lineage (GTDB taxonomy): Bacteria > Chloroflexota > Ktedonobacteria > Ktedonobacterales > Ktedonobacteraceae > CF-113. Next base: position 21,623 of record JBOGTO010000294.1, on the reverse strand, counting down.
TCCCTCCTTTATCTGGTCGCTTATCCCAGAGTTGATGCGCGGCGTCGCCGATGTGCTTGAGGACACGAGTTATGAACTGGTGCTGTATAGCATTAAGAATGCCGATATTGAGCGAGATCATAGCGAAGTCATCAATCGCGTGCTGGCTACACAATTGACAGCAGGCTTGCTGGCGGTATTTCCAGGCACTGCTTCGCCGGAGTTGACTCGCCTCTATAACCAGGGCTTCCCAGTGGTAATTGTGGATGACCAGCGAGTACAGACGACTCCGTGGATTAGCGTTGATAATTTGACGGGTGCTTATACAGTTGTCCGGCATCTTATCAAACTCGGTCATCGACGTATCGCGCATATCGCGGGGCCTGCCGCGTATCGAGCCTCGCACGAACGCTTTGAGGGCTACCGCAGAGCCTTGCTCGAAGCTGGCATTACTCCAGACCCGGCGCTTACACTTGAAGGCGATTTTATGCCGCCAAGTGGTCGTGCCTGCGCCAGTAAGCTCTTCGCCTTGCCACCAGAGGAGCGACCAACGGCTATTTTTGCGGCCACCGACCAGATGGCCTACGGCGTAATCTCTGCGGCTGAAGAGTATGGGCTGTCTATCCCACATGATATTGCCCTGGTAGGGTTTGACGACGATTCCCCTTCCATGCACGTATATCCGCCGCTTACTACCGTCCGGCAGCCCTACTATGAGATGGGGGAGCAGGGCCTGAAATTGCTGCTCTCCCTGCTCGATACCCCGCGTGACAACCTATCAGGCACAACAAGAGCCGTTCGTAAGGCTGAGGAGGAGGCCGGAACACAACCAGCTCGTATTCTTCTACCGACCAACCTTGTAGTGCGTGCATCCTGTGGAGCGGACTTTCAAATCCCGGTTTCGACAACGACAGGTAATGATGTTATTTAAGGAGGTTGCCCATGACTCACAATGCTTTAATTGCACCGAGGAAAAAGGCAATGGTGTTGCTATCATTGCTGCTGCTCCTCTCGATGGTGGTCGCGGCCTGTGGCGGAAGTAATAGCACGACTACAAAGAGGCCCTTGCACCCGAATTCGCTCACCATGTTGGCGAATGAACAGGATGCGTATACCCGCAACTTCAACCCGTATAATACGGCCAGTGTGATTAGCGGCACACAGGGCTTGATTTACGAAACGCTGCTCAATGTCAATCGCCTGGATGGCACTATCAAGCCCTGGCTGGCTTCCAGCTACCAGCTGGCGAGCGATGCGCAAAGTATCACCTTCCATTTGCGCCAGGGTGTGGTCTGGTCGGATGGACAGCCTTTCACCAGCGACGATGTACTCTTTACGCTCAACCTGATCTTAAAAAACCCCTCCATTGATCTGACAGGCATTGATGCTGCCGTCAAAGATGTGAGCGCGCCCGATGCCAGTACGGTCCTCGTGACGTTGAGCAAGCCCTTCAATCCCATCGTGTGGATTCTGGGTGGGCAAGTTTTTATACTGCCCAAACACACCTGGTCGAGCGTTAAGGGTGATCCGTCGCAGTATGCCGATGCTAACCCCGTTGGTACCGGCCCGTATATCGTCAAATCATTCACCCCGCAACTGGTCGACCTGGTCAAGAATCCTAAGTTCTGGCAGCCAGGCAAGCCGCAGGTGGATGAGGTCAAGATTCCCGCCTATGCCTCCAATGATAGCGCACAACTGGCACTGCAAAAGGGACAGATCGACTGGACGAACCTGTTTGTGCCTGACCTTGATAAGACCTATGTAGCACTGGATAAGCAGCACAATCACTACTGGTTCCCCAGCAGCGATGATGTGATGCTTTACCTCAATCTGACGAAGGCTCCTTTCAACGATTTGCAGGTGCGCAAAGCTATTAGCCTCGCGCTCAATCGAGAAACCATCTCGAAACTCGGCGAAGCGGGTTACGAGCCTCCGGCCAATCCGACCGGGCTGGTAGGAGAGACTATCAAGAGTTACATTGATCCGCAATTTGCCGCTATGCAGTTTACGCAGAATACCTCCCAGGCTGGTCAAATACTGGAGAGCGACGGTTGGGTCAAAGGTTCCGATGGCTTCTACGCTAAGAATGGCAAGCAACTGGCATTTACCATCATTGTGGTCAGTGGCTATACCGACTATGTAGCGGACTGCCAGGTGATGGTGAAGGACCTGCAAGCAGCAGGCATCAACGCTACGGTGAGCGCCATGTCCAATGACGCCTTTACGAGCGCATTGGATAACGGGCAATATGACGCCGGTATTCTGTGGACCAACCCTGGTCCCACACCCTACTACATCTACGATGGCCTTTTGCGCAGCACCAACTCTGCCCCCATCGGTCAATCGGCCCCTTCCAACTACGAGCGCTGGATGGACCCGGCCACCGATAAACTGTTGGACCAGTATGCTTCAAGCACCGATCCACAGGTGCAGAAGCAGGCGCTAGACGGGCTGCAACAGATTATGGTGAACCAGTTACCCAGCATTCCGCTGACGGCTGAACCGTACTGGTATGAGTACAGCACCGCCAAGTTCGTTGGCTGGCCCGATGCGCAACATCCCTATGCTGCTCCTGGCACCGCGGAATATCCAGACATCGAGTATGTTCTCCTGAACCTGCAACCCGTTTAGGAAAGTAGCGTGGTGGGGCAAGTCCTGAAGTCGTTCCATTAGTGTATAGTAGGGGCGACCCTTGCGGTCGCCCTTGCCCCTTGCCCCGCCCTGCTGGAAGAGGATAGGCATGCGTTATCTGCTCCGACGAATTGGCTTTTATCTTGTTGCGCTCTGGGCCGCCATTACCATCAATTTTCTCGTTCCCCACCTGGTTCCAGGGGACCCGGCGCAAATCTTTATGTCGCGCATGAGAGGACATGCCTCGCCGCAGATGTTGCACGCGCTAGAGATTTCGCTGGGGGTGAGTCACGATGCATTGGGAGTTCAGTATGTGCAGTATCTCAATAATCTCATTCATGGCAACCTGGGCATCTCCCTTACGTATCTGCCTACTCCTGTGACTCAGATTCTGGGACAGGACCTTCCCTGGACGCTTGTCCTGGTTGGGACATCGCTGGTTATTAGCTTTGTTATCGGGACGGTCCTGGGCGTGGTCGTCGTCTGGCGGCGTGGCTCATTTCATGATGCTTTCTGGACTCCGTTCTTTGCCTTTATTTCCGCGATCCCCTATTTCTGGCTGGCGCTGGTATTGCTCTATATCCTGGGTTCACAACTCGGCTGGTTTCCGTTGCATGGCGGATATGATGCCGACAACACAACGCCAGGATGGAGCATGGATTTTATTTTGAGCGCGATTCAGTATTCCATCTTGCCTGCTTTGACAATTGTGATTGGTTCTATTTCTGGTTGGATGCTTGGAATGCGCAACGCCATGATTACAACGTTATCGGAGGATTACGTCTTGATGGCTGAGGCGAAGGGTCTGAAGCAGGGGCGTATCATGTATATGTATGCGGCACGCAATGCCATTTTGCCAAATATTACCGCCTTCGCGCTCTCGCTCGGTTTTGTGGTAAGCGGCTCCTTGCTGACCGAGATCGTTTTCTCGTATCCTGGTATTGGGCTGGCAACCTTGCAAGCGGTAGATAACCATGATTACGCGCTCTTGCAAGGAGCTTTCCTGGTGATTAGTATTGCTGTCCTGGCCGCAAACTTCCTGGCCGACTTCCTGTATATTTTGCTTGATCCGCGCGTGCGCCTGGGAGGAAATTAGTAATGAGTGTTTCATCTCAAGAGGTGAGTTTACCTTCTCCTGAGGCCAATGCCGTTCCCGCCCAGGTGCATCGCTGGCATGATATATGGCGACTTGTGGCGGGAAACCGCAAGGCGAGTGCAGGTCTGATCATTGTGGGTTTCTTTATCTTGCTCGCTATCTTTGGACCGATCATTATGCGTCAAGACCCACATACCTTTACTTCGGATGTCCTGCAACCACCATCGCCTGCCCACTGGTTTGGCACGACGAATTTTGGAGAGGACGTGTTTCTCCAGACAGTGGTGGGGGCGCGTTTCTCGGTTTTCATGGGCCTGGGCATTGGCCTGATAACTACCATTATATCAGTGCTGGTGGGTCTGACTGCTGGCTACTTTCTCGGATGGGTGGACGAGCTTCTCTCGCTGGTGACAAATGTGTTCCTGGTATTGCCAACGCTGCCTTTAGCCATCCTGCTGGCGGCCTTCTTGCCAAATAAAGGGCCGTTGGCGATTGGATTTGTCTTGACGGTCACGGGTTGGTCCTGGGGAGCGCGCGTGCTGCGCTCACAGACGCTCTCGCTGCGCAACCGGGATTGTGTAGAGGCGGCCCGCGCTTCTGGCGAGTCAACGTGGCGCATCATTTTCTATGAAATATTGCCTAACCAGACATCAATTGTGGCGGCGCAATTCTTTGGCACGGTGGTTTATGTGATCCTGGCCGAGACTGCCCTGGAGTATCTGGGTCTGGGCGATATTACTGCCGCGACCTGGGGCAATATGCTCTTCTCGGCCTCTAATAATGCCGCTCTCTTGCTTGGCGCGTGGTGGTGGTTCCTGCCCCCTGGCCTGTGCATTGCCATACTGGGTGCCGCGCTCACTTTCGTCAACTTTGGCATTGACGAGATAGCCAATCCGCGCCTGCGCAAGGAAGCGAGACCATCAAAGTTACGCAGATTAAAAGCGAAAAAGCATACAGAGGAAGAGGCGATGGCATGATGAGCAACGAGTTTGTAGGAGGTTCTTCCAGCGCTAAGGGCAACAGATTGCTGGATATTCGCAATCTGAGCGTCGATTATTATGCCTCCAGCGGCACGGTTCATGCCCTGGACAATGTGAGCATTACACTGGATCGTGGGCAAATTCTCGGCCTGGCGGGCGAAAGTGGCAGCGGTAAATCGACGCTGGCCTATGCTATTACACGTTTGCTGCGTCCGCCGGCTGAAATTACAGGCGGACAGGTACTCTATTATCCACGCGCGAAAACTGAAGGCGATGTACGAATGGAAAGTCTCGCGCGTATAACGAGAAAGAAAAAAGGTTCGGGTAAGCTCGGGCCCGGTGGGGAGCCGGAGGCAGCCGATATTCTCGCCTTCACGCCCCGTGACCTGCGCGCGTTTCGCTGGAGCGAGCTGTCGATTGTCTTTCAGAGCGCCATGAATGCTCTGAATCCGGTGCTGAATATCGGGGCGCAGATCAATGATGTTCTCAGAACGCATCAACCCAAAATGGGGCCGGATTCGCGCAAGAAACGTATCGCAGACCTGTTGCGGCTGGTGGGTATCGCGCCCGATCGTATGCGCAGTTACCCGCATGAATTGAGCGGCGGGATGCGCCAGCGCGCCATTATTGCTATCGCCCTGGCGCTCTCGCCAGAACTGATTATCATGGATGAACCAACGACGGCGCTTGACGTAGTGGTGCAGCGCGAAATTCTGACGGAGATCATGGGGCTACGCGAGCGCTTGAACTTCTCGGTCATCTTCATTACGCATGACCTTTCGCTGCTGCTTGAGATTGCGGATAAGATCGCGATTATGTACGCTGGACGCCTTGTGGAAACGGCCACGAGCAGTGAATTGCATCGCCAGCCGCGCCATCCCTATAGTTTTGGGCTGTTGAACTCGTTTCCGACGATACGTGGGCCGCGCCGCCAGATGACGGGCATCCCTGGTTCCCCGCCGGATTTACGCGCCGTGCCGTCCGGGTGCGCGTTTCATCCACGTTGTCCCTGTGCCTTTGAGGCTTGTTCCAGGGTCATACCGGTGCTTCGCTCGTCTGCGCCTGAGACGCCAGGGCAAATGGTTGCCTGTCATTTATATGATCCCAGTTTCAATAACGGCGATGAACTACCTACGAACGCGGAATTTGTGGCAAAATACGAGGCTTATTACGAGGCATTGCAGGCGGTGAGGAGCGCTGAATGAGTATAGATAATGGGAATGGGAGAGTCGAATTTTCAATGCTGCCGGATACTATACGCGGCGAAGCGCGTACTGGCACGCCTATCCTGGAGGCGAGACATTTACGCAAGTATTTCCCTCTGCGGGGTGTCAAGCTGTTTGGCCCTAAAAGTTTCGTTCATGCTGTTGAAGATACCTCGCTGGCGCTCTATCCGGGGCGCGCGCTGGCGCTAGTGGGGGAGAGCGGAAGCGGTAAAACGACGATAGCGCGTTTACTGGCGCGGCTCTATGAGCCAACTTCGGGCAGCATCCTGTTCCGTGAAAAGTCGATGCAGGGTTCTTTCGGACTCAAAGAGTATCGCCGCCATGTGCAGTTGATATTCCAGGACCCCTTCTCCTCGCTTAACGCTGTGCATGATGTGCGCTATCATTTAAGTCGCCCGTTGCGCATATATAACCATGTACGCAATAAGACCCAGGAAAGAGAGCAGATTCTGTCGCTACTCAGGCGGGTGAGTCTGAGTCCTGCCGAACAGTTTATTACCAAGTTTCCGCACCAGTTGAGCGGTGGACAACGGCAGCGCGTGGCGATTGCGCGTTCGCTGGCACCGCATCCTGAAGTGCTGCTGGCCGATGAACCTGTCTCCATGCTGGATGTCTCGATACGCCTGGATGTGCTGAATCTGCTGCTGCGCCTGAAAGACGAAGAACATCTTGCCCTGCTCTATATCACGCACGACATCGCCAGCGCTCGTTACTTCGCCGAAGATACGCTGGTGATGTACGCCGGGCAGAGCGTCGAGGGTGGACCAAGTGAGGAAGTAATCCAGCAGCCCAGACATCCCTATACACAGTTGCTGATTTCTGCCGCGCCCGATCCTGACCGCCTGGGTCCAGATGGAAAGGCCGCATCACTTCCGGCGCGCGGAGAAATACCCAGCCTGATTACCCCTCCATCTGGCTGTCGCTTTCATCCACGCTGCCCGCACGCTATGGAGATATGCCGCCGGCGTTTCCCAGGGCGCACCGATCTCGGTGGGGGCCACTGGACGCATTGTTTCCTGTATGGCGAAGGCGATGCGGCTGAGACGAGAAATGTTGTAAAAGCTGAACCAGTAGGAAAGGACTAAATTCTAATGGCACGTATCAAACTGGCATATATTGGTGGCGGTAGTACGCGGGCGGCTGGCACGATGGCTTCATTTATTCACCAGGGAGAAAATTTCGACGGTTCCGAGGTGGTACTGATCGATCTTGACGAGGAAAAGCTGGGAATAGTGCAAACCATTGCGCGCAAGATGGCGCGCGCAAGAGGGCTGGATATTACATTCACTACCACTATAAATAGGCGCGAAGGGCTGCGCGATTGCGATGCTGTGCTGACGAGCTTTCGCGCGGGTGGCTTCGGAGCGCGTTACCTGGATGAGAGTATTCCGCTCAAATATGGCGTGGTTGGTCAGGAAACACAGGCACCCGGCGGATTCTTTATGGCCTTGCGCTCTATCTATGTGACCAGAGACATCATTGAAGATATGGAGGCGGTCTGCCCTGATGCGCGTCTCTTTAACTATACCAACCCCATCAATATTGTCTCCGAAGCAGTCACGCACCATACCGCTATTCCTACGGTTTCGTTGTGCGAGGGGCCGATTATGGTCAACCGCGAGTATGCCGAAATAGCCGGACTCGATCCCGATAAGCTGGACGCCGTTTCGGTGGGGCTGAATCATGGTTCGTGGACGATACGCCACCAGTACGAGGGGCAGGATTTCATGCCGATGCTGCGCGATGCCTACGAACGTATGCCGCATACGCCCGAAAACCGCGATGAACTGCGCATGGTGGAACTGGCGTTGATGATGGATGCGTTGCCCAGCCACTACTTCCAGTATTTTTACTTCAAAGATGAAATACTGGCGGAATTGCAGGCCAAACCCACTACCAGGTCGCAGGACATCATGGCGAAGGTGCCTGACTACTGGGCGCATTACCGCGAGCAGGCGGCGCGCGATGTGCCTGAACTTGACCCCAAACGTTCGCGCGGCGGTATCCATGAGCTTGAACTGGCCCTGGATGTGATGGATGCTATCTATAACGACCGTAAAGAGGTCTGGTACGTCAATGTGCCGAATCGCGGCTCGCTGGCGGATTTCCCGGACGACCTGGTGATCGAGACACAGGCATTTGTAGATCGCAACGGTGTAAGGCCGCTAGCATTTGGATATATGCCGCGTCACCTCGTGGGTCTTGTCAAGATGCTCGGCGAATACCAGGCGCTGACAGCAGAGGCGGCGTGGTCGGGTAATCGCCGTGATGCTATCCGCGCCCTTGCCAGTCATCCCCTGGTCTTCTCTCTGCCTAAAGCGGAGGCGATCTACGACGCGCTGGCGGCGGCGCATCGCCAGTATCTGCCGGAACGCTTGCTACACTAACAAAGGAACTTCTCCATTTATGCATCGTATTGTGATCCCGAATGACGAGAAGATGAGCCGACGTATGCAGGAGGAAGGTTATGCGCTACGTACTGGGTGTTGATGGGGGTAATACAAAAACAATCGCGCTGGTGGCTTCGCTGGATGGCACGATTGTGGGCGCGGGGCGCGGTGGATGCGGTGACATCTATAACGCTCCGGTGAGTGGCACAAACTGGCCCGACCCGGCGGCTGCGGCTATTGCCAACATCGAATTTGCTGTTGAAACAGCATTGCAGGTGGCGCATATCCTCCCTTCAGAACTATTGGCTGGAGTCTTCAGTCTGGCTGGCGCGGATTGGCCGGAAGATTTCGCACTGCTCAACTCTGCTATGCGCGTGCGTGGCTATGGGCGTACCATCAGCATCCAGAATGACGCTATGGGTGTGCTACACGCCGGGGTAGCGAACAACGTTGGCGTCTCGGTCGTGTGTGGCACCGGTGGCGCAACGGGCGCGCGCGGCCCCGATGGTCGTACCTGGCACTCCAGTTTCTGGCAGGACCAGGCACAGGGAGCTTCTCAAATAGGCTTACTGGCGCTGGAAGCTGTTGTGCGTTCCGAGCTAGGTATCGATCCGCCAACGACTCTCAAGCAGCGTTTTCTCAAGTACTTCGAGTTTGAGAGCGTGGAGGAGGTATTACATTTCTTTACAGCTCGCCCACAAAACCCGCCCAGGCGTATCGATGGGATAGCTCCTTTCGTGCTTGACGAAGCAGCGACAGGCGATGTAACTGCTCGCAAAATCGTGCTGGAGCAGGGCCGCGCTATAGGCGAATACGCCAAAATTGCCGCGCGTATCGTCGGAATTGAGGGTACAGCATTCCCGTTGGTACTGGCTGGCGGCGTATTGCGCCATCCCTCGACGCTGCTGCCAGATGCCATTATCGAGCGCGTGCAGACCACCTCGCCGGATGTGCGCCCGACTCGTGGCCGTTTTGAGCCAGTAATCGGTGCGTTGTTTACGGCATTAGAAGCGGCTGGCGCGACTATCGATGACGCGCTGCTTACGCGGTTGATCCCGACCATCCCTTCCCCGGAATTGTTCGCAACTACACTTGAATACAGGCTAAAGTAGTTCATTTAACAAATGAGGAGTTCGCTATGAAAATATTACACGGCCATGTCTTCAAACGCAGCCTGATGATACTCTTCGCGGTATTTATGTGCCTCGCACTGGTATTGTTGAGTGGGGGTACAGCCTCTGTCTCCCATGCATCGGGCAATGCCTACGTGCGTGTAAATCAGGTCGGATATGCCACGAACGAAACCAAACAGGCTATTTTGATGGCGAGCGGCCCCGAAAGCGGCGCAACATTTAGCGTGATAAATACCGCGAATGGGAAAACGGTCTATTCCGCGCCCATTGGTGCAGGTCAGGGCAATTGGAGCAAAGCATTTCCCAACACCTACCTGCTGGACTTCTCTACAGTGCGGACGGAAGGGAGCTATAAAATAGCAGTTAAAGGGCCGATAGGCACGAGTTCGCCCGTTTTCAAGATCGACACGGGAGCGGAATTGTATGCAGGGCTGTTGCCCCACGCGCTCTTCTTTTACCAGGCGCAGCGCGATGGTCCAAACGTCAATCCCAACGTGATGAATCGCCAGCCTTCGCACCTCAAAGATGAGCAGGCATCAATCTATGCGACACCTGTTTATGATAGTAATGATGTGTTGCAAGGCAATTTGCAGAAGATTGGTGGCCCCATCGATGTTTCCGGCGGCTGGTTCGATGCTGGAGATTATATCAAATTAGTCGAAACGGCCAGCTATACCGATGCTATTATGCTGCTTGCCGACCGCCAGTACCCATCGCTGTTTAACGGCGGCGCGGCAAATTTCAGAGACGAGGGCAAGTACGGCCTGGATTGGCTGCAAAAGATGTGGGACAATACCAACCAGATTTTGTACTACCAGGTGGGTATTGGCGACGGCAACGGTACGACCATCCTGGCCGATCACGATTACTGGCGTTTGCCGCAAGCCGATGATAAGCTCAATGCGAAACCCGGCGATGTCAATTACTATGTGGAGTATCGCCCCGTCTTTCGCATCGGTCCCTCTGGTTCGCTAATCAGCCCCAACCTGGCCGGGCGTATGGCTGCCGATCTGGGCCTATGCTATCAAATCTACCATGTCAGCAACCCCTCTTACGCCAACAAGTGCCTCGTCAGCGCTGAAAACATCTTCGACCTGGCAAAGACCAGCAATGTCGGCCAGCTTGTTACTGCCGCGCCCTATGATTACTACCCCGAAACAGAATGGCGCGACGATATGGAACTTGGCGCGACCGAGTTATACTATGCGACCGCTTCCGGCAATCTGCCCTCCGGTCTCAAGCATACCGACCCCATGTTCTACTTGAAGGCGGCAGCGCACTGGGCCAACGCCTACATGCACAGTCCCAACGACGGCACCGACTCGCTAAATCTGTACGATGTAAGCGGACTGGCGCACTACGAGCTGTTCAACGCCATCGCGCGAGCGGGCCATCCCAGCCTTGAAGTAACTCAAACTGATCTTTTGAACGACTTGCACTCCCAACTCGTCAATGGCGCGACACAGGCGAAACAAGACCCCTTTGGCCTGGGTATCCCCTACGGGCAGGGTGATGCCACGCCGCACGCGCTCGGCTACGCGCTGGAAGCCCGTTTCTACGACCAGATGGCGGGTGCCTCTACCTATAACACCTTTGGGCTGACCGAACGCAACTGGGTGCTGGGCGCAAACGCCTGGGGTTCGTCATTCGTGGTGGGAGCAGGTACAACTTTCCCGCACTGTATGCAGCACATGGTGGCAAATCTGTCGGGGTCCCTGGATGGTACTCCACCGATTGTGCTTGGCGCAACGGTGGATGGGCCGAGCGCGATCAGCAACTTCGTCGGCCTGGGAACTGTCAATAACATGAAGATATGTCCACCCGACGGAAGCGACCCTTTCAAGGCGTTCACTGGCAAGGGAGCGCGTTATTTCGACAACGTAGTCGCGTGGCCCAGCGTAGAACCTGCGGACGATTATACAGCGCTGACGATTCTGGTGTTCGCGGGGGAGGTGGGGTGAATAGAGGGACAGCGATAAGAACTAATCGCCCCTATCGCTCTCAAGTTAGCTCCGCTGAGATCGCTGTGAGATAGAGCGTACATTGCACCATGCTGAGGGCAGAATCTGCACAGGTATTCCGCCCTCAGCATGGTGCAATGCACATATGACCCTGACATTTCTTTATCAATCCAATGCGTGTGTGATTTATCATCCTGGGTCTAACAGACTGTGTTAGCCCACTGCCAACGGGAGCGCATTGCGCAGATCGTTCACTTTCGCATCGCGTATCCCCAGGGGGAGCAGATTCCAGCGCACCTCGATGGTACGCAGGATAGAGGTCGTATCATACACCGTATGGTCAACCGCGCCTTTTTTGGCAAAGGGGGAGACAATAATGGCAGGGACCCGCGTGCCAGGACCCCAGCGATCACCGGTCGGCGGCGACACATGATCCCAACGACCACCGTTTTCATCATAGGTGATGATGATCGCAGTGTCTTTCCAGTTGGAACTATTTTGCACGGCTTTCACTAGATCGGCGACGTGGAGTTGACCAGCTAACTCAGTCGCATAGCACGGATGTTCATTGTTCACACCTAACGGCTTCACAAACGAGACCGCTGGCAAGGTGCCATTCTTCAGTGCAGCGAGAAAGTCTTGCTCATCTTTCAAATGTTGCGCCTTCGCTTGCGTACCATCGGCAGTGGTGGCAAAGTAAGCGAAAGGTTGATGGTTGAACTGGAAGAGTGGATCAGGATGACCAGCGAGAGCATCATTCCACCCACCAGAGTACCAGGCCCAGGAGAGATTCTTCGCAGTCAACCGATCTCCGATGTTTGGCATGGTCTGCAATGGCACCAGCGTCTCGGGTTTAGCGCTTGCCGGATGGGGTGTATTCACGGTAAAGGCGGTATTAACCAGATAGCCATCGGGGGTAACTGCCCCATCTTTGACCAGATTGCCAGTGGCGTCGAGTTGGGCAACGATGCTCGCAGGGGCATTTGGGAACGTAGGAGTGCTGGCGGAGATCAGCCAGAAGTGGTTAAGCATTGAGCCACCGAAAGCGGCGTGGAAGAAGTGGTCCGCCATGGTATACTGCTGTGCTAGCTTACCTGCGGGCAGGTTCGTCGAATCATAGTAGCTCATGACCAGGCCACCAGCATTACTATATGGGATGAACTTATCCATTTTGCCGCCGTCGATCTGCAATTGCTCTTGATAGAAACGACCCACGAGGTCTCCAGTTTTCTGATCGACTGATACGTACAGGCCGGCTTCAAAGGGCTTCACTGGTAAATTAGCTGGAAAACGCCTATCGGGCTTCCCATTGTCGAGTGGTTGCGGCAAGCTCGCGTAGGGTATTCCATTCTTGTCCACCTGCTGCAAAGATGTGGGGCTGGCGTTACTGATACCATCCGCACCAGGAAAAGAGGGGAAGAGACTATCGAAACTCCAATTCTCCTGATAGAGGATAATAAAATGGTTGATCTTTCCGAACGGATTCGCGGTTTGGGTGGCCGCTGCACCACCACAGGCGACGAGTAGTGAGGTGGCCGCACTCACAGAGAGGCCAGCAGCAAGCGCGCGCTGCATAAATTGTCTGCGGCCCAGTTTGTTCTGGCTAAAATCCTCGACTAAAGCGTCTAATTGTTTGCGCTGATCGCGATCATATATGGGCACGATATCCTGCCTTTCTAAATGTAGAGGGCGTTTCGTAACTCACAGAAAGCCCTTCAGTTGCGTTCTCAAGTTGAGAAGCGAGGGATGACTTTTCTCACCTGCTCGCCCATGTATACCGGGAACGGGTTCGTTTTATTCCCACAGGTAGGGGTAAAGGAGGATCATTTTCGCTCTGGCAGGTCTTAGCGGGGAAAATGGTACAAAAAATGTTATGGCCCCTATGGAGGTAAATCTTGAACAAGCTAGGACAAGGCGATACAATACAATCTCACAGCACAGAAAATTTTGTAGTAAGGCAAAAGGATAATGGATACCATAACTTTTATCACAGGCAACCCAGGCAAAGCCAGTCTACTTAGAGGGTACTTAGACTTTCCGGTTATTCATAAATCTATTGATCTTATTGAAGTGCAATCACTTGACTTAGCCACAATAGTAGAATACAAAGCGAAGGAGGCGTATGAGCAGGTTCGCTCGCCGGTTCTTGTCGAAGATACGTCGCTGCGATTTTATGCTCTGGGAAAGCTGCCGGGGCCGCTCATCAAATGGTTTCTTACAGAACTGGGTACGGATGGACTATGCCGTTTGCTTGATAACTATATAGATAGGTCGGCCCTGGCTGAGGTGCAATTTGGCCTCTATGATGGTCGGACCTTTCAGGCATTTTCAGGGGCTGTAGAAGGTTCTATTGCTCTCACGCCACGAGGAAATAGAGGATTTGGCTGGGATGCCATTTTTGTCCCCTCCGGTTCTCAAAAGACGTGGGCGGAGATGACAGATGAGGAAGCTCGCGCAGGCTCCATGAGAATGATCGCCCTGAGGAAGCTGGAAACCCATCTCAAAACGCTTCCTGACCACATTAGAGGCGAACCATAACTTCGTTCAGGGGCTTTTTGGTGAGCGTCGGCACCGTTACATTGGGCGCGGGATAACCAACGGGAATGAGGACATAGGCGCGTTCGTTAGGTGGTCGTTGAAGGAGCTTTGAGAGAAAACCCATCGGGTTAGGGGTATGCGTCAGGGTAGCAAGGCCAGCATGAGCAAGGCTGGAAAGCAGCATACCAACTGCAATGCCGACCGATTCTTGCACATAGTAGTGTTTGATCTTCCGTTGTGTGCCATCCGGCCTGGTGACAAGACCATAGATTTGCGCGAATACGACGATGACGTAAGGAGCCTGCTCGATGTGAGGCTTGTGCCAGTCCGTGCCAAGATGTTCCAGCGCCTCCAACCATTCAGAGGACATACGGCCTTCGTAGCTTATCCGCTCCTCCTCTTCAGCAGCTATGCGCAACTGCCGTTTCAGTTCGGCGTCGCTGACCACAACAAACGTCCAGGGCTGCTGATTGGCTCCGCTTGGTGCCAGGCTGGCGGCGCGAATAGCATTCTCGATCAGTTCAAATGGCACTGGTTCATCTGAATACTCGCGGATAGTGCGACGTTTTTCCATTGTTTGCAGGAACTGGCGCGAAGCCACAAGTTGCGCCTCTTCGCTCATATGCGTGTAGTGGTAGGGAACAGGCTGATACCGTGATGGGCGTTGTGTGTTAGATGCGGACAAGATTATTCATCCTTTCTACCTATATGAGGTTGTGCGTGATTCACAAGCTCTATCGTTTTGATTTCTTTTCTGCTGATAGCTGGCATATTTTGCTCTGGCCTCCCTATTTTATCCTAAACTTAGCAACTGTACCAACTTATCTTCGTTTCTTAGCAAGGAGCCAGTAAAGTGAATCGTTATTTAGCGGATATCTCCATCATCTATGAGTTAGTCAATCGCATCTTTATCACGAATCCGATAAGCGTGGAACATGTCGCAGAGGGCGTCTCTACCTGCGTCTACCGCATTGTATTCCAACATGAGACATTTTACCTGCGTGTGCTACCAGAAGAGGGGGCAAGCTTAGCACCAGAAGTAGCTGTTCACAAACGTCTTCGGGAATTGCAGGTTAAGGTTCCAGAGGTCATCTACTTTGACCATCTCTATGAACCCCTGCAACGTTCGGTTATGCTAACGACCGGAATTAAGGGCATTCCTGCCAGCGAATCATCGGAACTTTCGCAAAACGAACTGGCAGCTGTCGTGGTAGAAGCGGGGCGAGACCTGGCGCGGATTAATGGTGTGAAGGTCGAGGGCTTTGGTTGGATGAAACGCGACCTGCCTGATATAGAACATATCTATGCAGAGCAGGCTACAGATCGCGCGTTTATGCTCGAATATTGGGAGGCCGATCTGGCGTATCTTGGCAAGCACATCCTTGATGCTTCCGAGATAGCGGCACTGGAAAGAATCCGTATATACTACGATCCTTTGCTGGATGGCGAACAAGGCTATCTCGCGCACGGGGATTTTGATATGACTCACATATTTCAGGAAAATGGGAGATACACCGGTATCATTGACTTCGGCGAGATCCGAGGAACGAATCGCTGGTATGATCCTGGGCATTTCCATGTGCGTGACGGGGAGTACACTTCCTATAGCCATTGGCTAGATATTGTTCACGGATATAGCGAAGTGGCTCTTTTGCCGTCGAATCACGAATGCTGTATTCGTTTCATGAGTACCTTGATTAATGTTCGCGCTCTGGTGCGGAGCCTGCAAAAGCGTCCAGCAAACCGTTATATACGGCATCAGCTAGAGGTCCTGAAAGAGAATATGGCCGTATTGTTGAGCGAAATCCCCGGCACAGTCTAAAGGAAATAAAATTTCCTATAGCCGTCGGCTATCATATACAGGCGCGAGAACACAAGCAAATTATTAATCAGTACCTCTCAGGAAGGATAGTTCCTCTACTGTTGGCGGGTGCAATACAAGTTCCTCTATAAGGAGCAGAACTGCCGCTAAATCGCGCAGGTCGAGTAGTTCGACGGGTGAATGCGAGTAGCGGCGGGGGATTTTTATTTCCAGGGTGGTGATGCCGCTCCCGGCTAAGTGTGCCGCTGCCGCGTCGGTTACGCCGCGATCCGTCACGGCCAGTTGGTATGGCACATTGGCGCGTCGCGCGGCTGCTATCATAGCATCGCGGGCGGCTCGCGGGAGTAGGAAGCCGGAGTCTTCCGAGCTGGAAGAGGGGGTGATGAGCGCGCCCTGGCCGACGCGGGCGGCGTAGGTCATGTGGCGCGTGTCAGGTGTGCCTGCTGCCGGGAAGGTGTCAACAACGATTGCCAGATCGGGCTGTAGCCGCGCATAGGCAACTTTTGCTCCACGCAAGCCTACCTCTTCCTGAACTGCTACCAGTGCGGTCAGGCGGCAAGGGAGCGCGCGAGATTGGAGACGACGCAACAGGTGCAGCAATACAACACAACTGGCGCGGTTGTCGATGCCTTTGCCGGTTACGCGCGTTCCTGCCAGGTTGCGCAGTTCGGAGATTACTACTACTGGATCGCCGATGCGCACGCCGAGTGTATCTACTTCTGCTGCGCTGTCAACGCCGAGATCAACGTACAGATCGCTCATGGATGTTCCCTGTCCATGCTCTGCACGCGAAGTTAGATGGCCTGACCTAGCTCCGATTACGCCAGGCTGTCCACCAACCCATACGGCGCGCCCCTCCAGCAAGCGCGGCTGCACACCGCCTAATGGAGAAAGGCGGAGGAAACCTTCCAGCTCTATGCTTGCCACCATCGCCCCAATTTCGTCGGCATGGGCTGAGACCACGATATGAGGCGCGTCTGGGGCCGCTTCGCGCGTTGCTGCGAGATTGCCCATGTGATCTACGGCAATAGCGTCAACCAGTGGCGTGAAAAGATGACGTAGTCGCGCGATTACCGGTTGTTCCGCGCCAGATGGGGCGTGCAGGGCCGTCAGTTCCGCCAGATCAGCCTGTAGAGCATCGAGTAAGTCCCGATCGTCTTGCATAGTGGCCTCCACGAAGATTGAGCAAGCGACACATGTTTGCTATGCCAGTCGTAGCACAGCAGATGCATTCAAGGGCCAGCTTCTTCAACCGGCTCTTCCTCATCGCTGATCTCTTCAATAGTATCTTCAATTACCTTGCCATCAGGTGAAGATTTGATGGTGCGAATGCGGCGTACATTTCTAAAACGACCTGTTCCCACCGCGCCTTGAGAATAAAGGCGCACACTGGTGACAACACCTACCACGACGAGTAGACCAAAGACGAGTATTAAGACGATTGCTCCCGTTCCCATAAAGGTCTCCTCCTTGAAATTGATTGAGTCCTATGCGTATTATACACGAAATGATGGTTGTGTTTTGCGCCATAGCATTCTCAGATGGGTTTCAGCAACTCCACAGGGCGATCTTACAGAATTATGCTATGATTCTTGTTGGGAAGAAGAGATGAATTGCATACAAGAGAAGGGAGTACAACCATGCAGCATGTGCGTGATCTTTTGCGGCATCTGGCAAATTTTGAGCCGGGTGATGCCTTTGTCCTGAGTGTGTATCTGGATATGCGCCCACATACTGGACGCCCGGCGCTACGTCCATCCCTGTTGATGCTCAAAGACCGCTTTCGCCAGATTGAAAAAACGCTGTTGCCGCGCGGAGCAGCGCTGGACAATTTTCGCGCTGATGCGAACCGTATACAACACTATCTGGACGAACATACAGAACCGTGGCTTCAGGGTGTTGCCTTATTCGCGTGTAACAGCCATAATCTGTTCGAGGTGATCGAAACGGGTGTACCTTTTGAGAACCAGGTGAGTCTGGAGCCGGTACCCGACCTGTTTCAACTGGCTCGCTTAGTAGATGAGCAGGAAACGGTTGTTGTGGCGTTAGTGGATACGAATACGACGCGGCTGTTCGTGACACGCAGCGGCTTTTTAGAAGAAATGCCGGGGCCTGACAAAGATTCGTTTTGGTATCGCCAACGCAACACGGGTGGGCTTAATCATAAGCAGTATCAGCGACATGTGGACAATCTGCGCGAGGAATTTGCGCGAGAAGCTGCCACTGCGCTGGAGGATTTGGTGGTCCGGGAGGGAGCCAAACGGGTGATTCTGGCGGGAGATGCAGTGGCGATTCCCCTCTTGCACCGGGCCTTGTCCTCGCAACTTGAACCGCTCATCCACGAAGAGATATTACGCCTGGATATTCGGACACCCCGCGATGAAGTGCTGCGTGAGATTGCGCCAATCCTTGCGCAAGAAGAGGAAGAGGCGTCCCATGCGCGGGCCGATCTCCTGGTGGAAGCAGTGCGGGAACAAGGGCTTGGTGTGATCGGGCGGCAAGAAACGCGCGATGCGCTTGAGCATGGGCAAGGGGAGGTGCTGGTGCTGGCCGAGGAGACGCCACTGGATGAGCAGGAACGCAATGACCTTGTGCGCCTGGCAACCCTCAGCGGTGCCGAAGTCGACCTGGTCAAAGGACACGAGACCCTGCAACAGATGGGCGGCGTAGGTGCTTTGTTGCGCTATCGCCTCAGCTGGGTTTAAGAATGCATTTCAACAATGGAGAATATAATCTATGCGAATCCGGCGGTATCGTCCTGGAGATATTCCAACTCTGGCGCATATCCAGCAGCAGGCAGCAGAGGCAGATGGTGTTACGCCTCTGAGC
This sequence comes from Ktedonobacteraceae bacterium, assembly GCA_050695155.1. GTDB lineage: Bacteria > Chloroflexota > Ktedonobacteria > Ktedonobacterales > Ktedonobacteraceae > CF-113. The sequence goes on along the minus strand of JBOGTO010000294.1, from coordinate 3,038 downwards.
GAGGCAGATTTTGAGCAATGGCTGGCGCAACCTGAACTACAGGCAGCTACGAATGTGTTCTTGATTACCGATGATGACGATGACTTGAACGAGTGGGGGCAGGCTGGCACACTAGAAGGGCTGGAAGGCGAAGCGGTTGGCTATACTGTACTGCAATTGCGCCGCAGCCAACATGCCTATCACTTTTTGTGCGAAGGAGTCGTGTTACCACAGCATCGAAGACGCGGCGCGGGGTATGCCTTACTCAGGAGCGCACTCAACAATGCGCGCGTGCGCGTCTTCGAGTTTGAATACGAGGCCAGGCAAGATGGACACTCCATCTATTTTGAGGCCCTGTTGCCGGAAAGCGATCCAGCTTCGCGGAACCTGGCCGAGCAGTTCGAGATGCAGATAGTTGATGAACAGACGGTCACTGGTATGCGCCTGTATCGCAGCGATTTATGAATTGTCCAGCTACACCTTCTCAAACTCAGTCTTCACCGTATATGTTCCATCGGACAGTCTTTCCAGCGTATAATCGCTAAATAGTACCGGGTCGGCTTTGTAGAGACAGAGGAAGACACGCATCGCCAGTTCGCGAATTTCGATCTCGGCGTGCGCGCTGGCTCGCATCTCGATGAAGTGCCGCCACGCGCGGGCGTTGCCGCTCATGACCATCGGCGCTTCGGTTTCATTAGGCAACACCGAGCGCGCGCACTGCTGCACTTTTTTGCGCAAATCGGTTTTAGCCTCAGCGCTCAGAATCTGCGTACCTGCCTGTTGCATCTCCAATAAGCGATTGCTGAGGGCAGCATATTCGCTGGCTGCGCGTTCGATGCGCTCGATGAACTGGGCGTGGAAGAGTTCATCACCAACGTATTCTGGCCGCTCTACGAAGCGCAGCATTCGTCCTGAGACAAAACGCTGGCTGAGCTGCGAATATCCGAATCCGGCCCTGTGACGGACAACTTCATGGGTCACGCTGCGTGAAATGCCGTACAGCAGAAAACTGTAACTAGCGTGTTCAAAGACGGAACCATGCCCGGACGACTTGAGATTGTCGAAGTAGCGATCGGCCTGAGCATTGAAGGTGCGTCTTGGCCCAAAACTCATGTAGCAGACCTGACCGGCAATCTTGCTGAGTTGCGCTCCCTCTGGCAAGGAGGTAGGATCATTCAGATACTCTGGAAATTGTAATGACGGGTCGAATCCATCCAAAAAGCCTGCTAATCCTGGTAGATTGACCGTTGGACGGGTAAGCAAAACAACCCCTGGCCGGGTGAGATACGCTGCCCCACCGGGAGAGAGGTAGGCCGGGGAATGAAGCGCCGCAAAACTCGAACTATCATCGCCGCGCAGTTCTCGAAATAAACTTTCAGGCATGATCGCAGACATATTTAGCCTCCTGACTACTAGCTGAATTACCTGGAGACTAGTCTAGCAGGTTGGAAGCCCTTTGGCTACGGTCAACCTAAGTTGTGCGGGCGGGTTGTTCGGTTGGGTTGAGCAGAGCATCCAGGGTTACCTGCCGAATGCGATACGCCTGACGCGCTCCACGGTGAGGAAGCGTAATGGCTTCCAGCACGCCGTTTTTGATCCAGCGCCTCACCGTCGTATCATCCACTCGTAACTGTTGGGCAACTTCACGGACTGTTAGTAGATCCGCTTCTTCATGCGCCACGGTGGCCTCTTTCTGCTTTTACGCTACAAATACGAGCAGCCTGTAAAAAATATTGGACTGCACAGATTATCTATTTGACTATAACGACGAACAATCAGCTTTTTCGTAACGGAATTCGGTAAAGTCGCTTATAGTGCTAATGCATGTAGCGCAGGTGCAAAATGAGTGAAACTTTGCAGTGCAATCGTTGCAGTATTGTAGCTAACGGCCTATCTAGCCACCAATCATGGACATGCTGCGGTTGGCGCGTTTGAAGCGTTTGTCGCCGATGTAGTGTTTCAGTTCTTTGTGCCAGATGGCCTGCCGTAGCGTTTGTGCAAGCGCTTCATCGGATGCATCGGAGCGGAGAACCGCGCGCAGGTCTGTTTCTTCAGTGGCGAAGAGACAGGTACGAAGTTGCCCATCGGCAGTCAGGCGAATGCGGTCGCAGGAGGAGCAGAAAGGTTCGCTGACCGGGTTGATGAAGCCAACTTCACCGATACCGTCGCTGAAGGTATAGCGGCGCGCAGTTTCGGAGGGGTCGCCTGTAGTAATCGGCACCAGGGGGCCGTATTCTGCTTCGATGATGGCTTTGAGTTCCGCGCCGGTCAGGATGTCTTCCTTGCGCCAGATTTGGTCGGCATCCAGCGGCATAAACTCGATCCAGCGCATGACGTAGGCTTTGCGCCGCGCCAGGCGCACAAAATCCAGCGCCTCTTCCTCGCTATAGCCTTTAATGGCGACAGCGTTCACCTTGATTGGATGGATGGATGGGTGTTTTTCAAGCTCCTCCAATCCTTCCAGTACGCGCTGTAACTGGTCCCGGCGCGTCAACTGCGCGAATTTCTCGCGTACCAGCGAGTCCAGGCTAACGTTGATACGGGTCAATCCGGCTTCGGCGAGCGGGCCAGCCAGTTGCTTCAAAAGGATGCCATTGGTAGTCAGGCTGAGACTGCGCAGTCCATCGATCTTGCGCAACATACGCACCAGGTCGGGTACGTCGCGCCGCACCAGCGGCTCGCCACCGGTGAGGCGTATTTGCTCGATACCAATGGCTACAGCCACGCGCGAGATGCGTTCGATTTCCTCATAAGAGAGGATTTCCGCCTTTTTGAGCCAGGGCAAGCCTTCGGCTGGCATACAATATGTGCAGCGAAAGTTGCATTTGTCAGTAATCGAAATGCGCATACTTTTAATGCGGCGTCCGTAGCTATCAACGAGCAGTCCCATGAGTCAAACTCCAGTTCGGTACATTCCAGTGCATCAACGCTTCATACCATAACTATATCATATTCTAAGCATCATCCACCAACGCCTTTGCCATCTCTTTCTCGCGCAAGCTACTGGAGTACTCCATCTCAACCTGCCAGTGGCTCGTAGCGCGGCGCAGGGTATGTAG
>JBOGTO010000293.1:0-9770 GCA_050695155.1 Ktedonobacteraceae bacterium | reverse complement strand
GCACTACACCATCTCACTCTAACCTTTTGTGAAGCGCCGCAGGCACTGAGGAATCAAACACAGGGGCTAAAACGAAACGATCAGATAATGCGCCGCATTGATTACCATGAGCGGGATTGTTAAGGACACCCCCCTTTTAACCGGAAGGAGGAAATCCCCAAACGGAAGTGTTGCAGGATATGCAACCAGCGACAACTATGCTATACTGCATAGAAACTTAAACAAGGAACGGAATCATCCATCAAAAAGGTATTGTCATTCGTCGTTACTAGATAGATTATAACGAGGGGAAACCAAAGCTATGCGTCGAGGAACCTTAACAGTCCTCCTGTTCATTATTTTGCTGGCAGCGGCAGCCGTCTATACCGATCTGCCCAACACTCCCGGCATCCACATCCTGGGTATCAACAACCCGCTCACGGTAAAACAGGGACTGGACTTGCAGGGTGGTATCAGTGTGTTGCTCAAACCCGATCCTTCAGTGCATTACGATCCCAACACGCTGGCTACTGAAATGCCAGCCGTGCGCGACGCCCTTGAGCAGCGCGTCAACGGTGGTCTGGGCGTCAACGAGCCGAGTATTCGCCTGCAAAGCAGCAACGGCCAGCCGGCCATCCTGGTTGAACTGCCGGGCTTCACCGGCAACCAGACCAGCGCCGTCAACTCGCTGCTGAAAACCGGCAACCTGGAGTTCTGGAGTACTGGTTCTACTCCCGTACAACTCGGCTCGGCATTCGATCCCACCCAGTACACGGCCAACAACCCCGGCAACAAGCCGGAGTTCACAGGTAAAGACCTTGACGCCAGCCAGGTCTACGTCAGTTATGATCAGGCGGGCAGACCGCAGATCAGCTTTGAAATGAAGGGTGACGCGATAGGAAAATTTGGCACCTTCACTTCTCAGAATATCGGCCAGTACCTGACGGTGACACTGGACAGAAACGTCATTGAATCGGCAGTCATTCAAAGCGCGATTACCGGCCCCGGCGTGATTACCGGGCAGTTCACACTCGATCAGGCCAATCAAATTGTGACCGTGCTGAAATATGGCGCACTGCCTATCTCGCTGGTCATCGATAGCGAACAAACCATCGGCGCAACGCTCGGCCAGGACTCTATCACGAAGAGCTTTATTGCCGCTATCATCGGCCTGGGCATCGTTATGCTGTTCATGCTGCTCTACTATCGCCTGCCGGGTATCCTGGCGGACGTTGCGCTGCTGCTCTACGCATTGGTGACCTTCGCCGTCTTCAAACTGATTGGCGTAGTGCTGTCCCTGGCCGGTATCGCGGGTTTTGTCCTCTCGATTGGTATGGCGGTCGATGCTAACGTGCTGATATTTGAGCGCGTCAAAGAAGAATTACGAGCAGGCAGACTCCTCTCCTCGGCCATCGATGTGGGGTGGAAACGCGCCTGGACCTCCATCCGCGACTCCAACATCTCGACACTGATTACCTGCGCGGTGTTGTATGCCTTTGGCAGCAACTTTGGCGCGAGCATCATCGTTGGATTTGCCACCACGCTATTCCTGGGCGTTTGTATCAGTATGTTTACCGCCGTTGTAGTCACCCGCACCTTCTTGAACTTGCTGGTTCCTACCGGCTTTGTGAATCACCCCGCACTCTTTGGGCTTCCTCCTGGCTCGATTGCCACGGCATCCCTGGCGCGGCGGAATAGCACAGTTTAACGAGGAGAAAGCCGTGTTCAATCTTGTAGGAAAACGTTATCTATTCTTGATCATTTCGCTGATCGTGATTGTGCCAGGCACGCTCTCGTTGATTTTCAGGGGATTGAACCTGGGCATCGACTTCACCCAGGGTACCAATATCGAGTTGCGTCCCAGGGCGGCTATCACTACTACCGAGATCAATACGCTGCTCAAACCGCTCAACCTGCAATCGCTGCAGATCGTTCCAGGCAGCAACACCAGCTTGCCCGGCAACCAGAACATCTGGGTGCGCCTGAATACGCGCATCGATACCAATGTGCAGGATGCGATTACAAAGGCTTTGCAGGGGAAATATAATACAGCCAACTCGACCCTCTCGGTCACATTCGATGATCTGCTGCTCAATCCCCTGTCTGGCACGGGCAAGGCAACTACCGTCACCGTTGTGACTGTCACCAAATTTGCGACAGGGGTCACGCCCAAAATCAGCGATATAGAGAGCTTGCTGGCAAATTTGCCCGATACCTCCGATCCCACCAAAGGGGGACCGACTTCGACGCCAACCCCGGCAGCTACCAACTCACCCACAGCGACGGCAACGGTTAGCCCAACAGCGACAAGCACTCCGAAAGCCACAGCGACAGCAACCGGGACGGTTACTCCGACCTCTTCGCCAGTCGTATCGGTATCGCCAACGGCCACGTCGACGGATACCAACCCGTCCAACATTCCCGTTAAGGTCGCGCAGGTCTACCAGGGGTCAACCACACAAACGGTTACATTCTTAACACTTTCGCTCATCAATGCGAATGACCTGCTGAAGCTCAAGGCAACCTTCGCCAATAGCAACAACAATTATGTCTATGTGCTGGATAATGCGACCGTTTCGGCTTCGGTAGCATCCGAGACCACGCGCAACGCATTCCTGGCAGTGCTGGCGGCCTCGGCCTTCATCCTGCTCTACATCTCGTTCGCATTCCGCAAAGTGGTCAGGCCCTGGCGTTATGGCGCTTGCGCCATCATCGCCCTGTTGCATGACGTACTGGTAGTGCTGGGTATCTTCTCGATCCTGGGCTGGACGCTGCATGTACAGGTAGACGCGCTCTTCATTACAGCCCTACTAACAGTGGTCGGTTTCTCGGTGCATGACACGATTGTGGTATTTGACCGCATCCGTGAAAACATGACGCGCCGCACCTCTGAGACTTTCGAGCAGGTGGTGAATGCCAGCCTGGTGCAAACTATGGCTCGTTCGCTCAATACGTCGCTGACCGTACTCTTCACCCTGAGTGCATTGACGCTCTTCGGCGGCACGACCATTCGCATCTTCTCGCTGGCCTTGCTCATTGGTATCCTGAGTGGAACCTACTCATCGATTTTCAACGCCAGTATGCTGCTCGTGATGTGGGAGCGCGGCGAGTCCGTCTTCAAGTTCTTCACCCGCTCCAAAGTCACCCGCACGCCCGACGGACGCGAAGTTCGAGAACTTACTCGCACACGCGGATAGACAACAGACCATGAAAATACCCAGGGCCGACCCTGGGTATTTTCATGGTCTGTTTTATAAGGAGAAACCTCCATGTTCACAGCTATTGACCATATCATCATCGGTGTGCAAGACCTGGATAAGGCGGCAGCGCAATTTGGGCAAAGGTTGGGCTTGCTGGCAAGTGGCGGCGGTATTCACCCATCGGGCGGAACCGCCAATCGCGTCATCGTGATTGGCGATACCTATCTTGAACTGATCGCTGTAAACGTTCCCGCTGAGGCGCAGCAGAGCATGGTGGAGCGACTGGCAAAGGGCGAAGGCTATCTTAATATGGTGCTGGCATCGAACGATATTGAGGCGGATGGCGCGGCCATGCGCGAGCGCGGCATCACCATTGTTGGCCCGAAGCCGGGGCAGTTGCGCTCGGCTGATGGTCGCGCGCGGGGCTGGTCGAGTATCGATGTTGAACAATCCATGCTTGCCCAGCATTACCCGTTTCTCATCCAGCATGATAGCGCGGGCGAAGAGCGACGTTACCGGCTGGCAGGTTGGACGACACCTCCGCAGCATCCGCTCGGCGTCACGCGCGTACTCAGCGCCACCATCGCAGTCGCAAATCTGCCAGAGGCCAGCCAGCGTTTCGCGCATATCTACGGGCTAACGCCATCTGAGGCTTTTACGGGTGACGCGGACGGCTGGGATGCCATGCTGGTATCAATCCCTTTGGGAACAGGCGGCCAGCATCTCGAGCTTGCCGCGCCACTACCGCTCGCTGTCGAAGAAGATCAAGAAGTTGATATGGAACACTTACCGGAAGCAGGCGCGCTGGCCCGGCATCTCGAGCAATTTGGCGAAAGCGTATGCCGTATGACGCTGGCAGTCACCAATATGGACGAGGCGAGACGCTATCTCGATACGCGGGATGTCACCTATACCTACAGCGATGAGATGCATCCAACGCTCTGGATTCATCCCGACTATGCCTGTGGCGCGGCCATCACGCTGCATGAAGAGTAAGAGAAAAGTTCTAATCCTGAATCAGGAAGCGCAATTTGCGCTTGAATGCCTTCTCGAACAAATCGGCCTTCTCGCTGGCATGTTCTAATTCATCGTCGAGGTCAGCCAGTGGGCGCACCCAGATGGAAAGAATCCAGTTGTCTGCATCCGAAAGTTCAGCGCTGGCCGCGACTCGCAGCACGCGCCCATCGTGGCTGTAGTCGAGCGCGTCAGCAATACGCAGCAGCGCGGCCAGGGCAGAGACTCGCTTACGCGCGGCGCGGCTCAGTAGAGCATATTCTGCGTGCGCCGTGCTGGGAAGGGCGCGTCGATGGTAGCGCGCGATAAGCGCGATTTCGTAACGTTGCTCGTCATTAAAGTCTGGTAGCGATGCCTCTTTAATCAGGCGAAACGAGTGTTTGTGATGGCGGCGCGCCTCGATCAACATGCCCGTATTATGCAAAAGCGCGGCGCGGTCGAGCAGACGCAGCGCGTTGGCATCTAAATGGTGCAGCGGTTTCGTCGCTTCAAAAAGCTGCGTGGAGAGTCGCGCTACCTGGCGAGCGTGAGGCCAATCTTCTACCAGCAGCCCCCCGCTCAAACGCAGTTCTTCTGCTGTTGGCTCAGAGAATTGCCACCAATCTAACTCGTCAAACGGTATGGGATTTATCATGCGCGTACACACTTTCACTCGTACTTCGATACTATTCAATAGAATAACGTACTGATGCTATATATTATGCGCCCAACATGTCCAGCGCCTCGCGGCGAAAATCTCTCTTCTGCAACTGACGCCAGTGTCGCCGAAATGCGCTGTAACGCCGCGTTCGCAGGCGTTCCTGCTGGCGCAAAAACGCCTCCAGTCCACCTCGCTCTTCCTCAGCAGGCGCGGCATCCGGGTCTAGTACATACGCTGCCATATCGGCAGGCACAAGAGCCTTTTCGTTACGCGATGCAGGCGCTGTACCCGCGCCGTTATTCTGATGAGCCAGGCGCATCTGCAAGAGAGCAATCATGACATCGCTATCGTGAAGTTCGCCAAGCTCATCCTGTAAGTGGGTCAATTCGCCCACAATGGCCTTACTCGCTGCTGGAAACACGTCCTCGAATACTTCAAATGTATAACGCAGGCGTTTCGCCGCAATACGCATATCATGCAACTCGCGCGTGTTATCAGCATTGTCCACGGCGTTTTCCCACTGATACAGCTCTTCAAGCCGCGCCAGCGCAATTAAACGCGCATTGGTAAGAAGCGGCGCTCGCGCGTCCAGGCCGGTAATCGCTCTAGCTTTTGCCATTGTGCGCCCCTTCTTTTAGCGGAATACACGCCTCGATTAATTTTTCAAGCGCGTTCCTATCCAGGGTCTTCAGAAAGCGTTCCAGCTCCAGTTGTTTCTCCTGGCGAAAACTTTGCAGGCGGACGAGCAGCCATTGCACCCCGACTTGCGCATTCCCGTTGGCCTGCTCCATGTTCTTTTGCAGGTGTTGCAACATGACATCAGCGTCACGCGCTGCCCCCAGCGCATCGGCAGCCTTTGTAACACGGCGGTAAACGCGCCGGAAAGGCTTAGGCCGGCAACACGACTCAAAAGCATCCAGCGTGGCACGCAGGCGGCGTGAAGCTACGCGCATCCGATGCACCGCTTCGACATCTTCATGCTTGAGTACTTCATCTGGATACTCCAGAAACTTTTGCAAACGCTCGCGCAGCATACGCCGCCCGGCCTGCTCGAACGTTTCCACTTCGTCGGGTAGACCGTTTGCGCTGCCAGCCGTGCTGCTGGCTATCACGAAATCGGACAATACGTTCAGCCTGTAACCATTTTGCGATGCAGTGTTGCCGCTCACAACATCCAGCCAGGACTCACCATAGCGTTCGCGCGCCAGCAAGACGCCCTCCCGAATGCCATGCGGGCTGACAGAAATCTCGTTTAAGCGGAGCCGCGCCATCATGGCTGCAATAATCATAGCTCCGGCCAGCAGGATACGCGCCCGCGCTACCGGCTGCTCAAAACGCCGCGCGATCTCCTCTGCCGGAAGCGCGCTCAGCAGACCCTGGCAGCGCAACAGGTCATGTTGCGTCAATTGAGTCTGTAGCATTTCCAGCCCGAAAGCGCGATGAGTGAGATGCAGAAGCGAATTCGCGCTGCCACCCGTGACGATCAGCAGAGGCGGCCTTTGTTTGATGCGCATCCCTCCAAAATAGGTATACACGAAGGCTTCCGCAATGCTCACTGCATTGTGATCGGGCGGATTCGCGGTCAGATAGCGATCATGCAGCCACCCGGAACCGATAGGCACTGAGGTTTTCCAGGTGATGTGTCCCTGCCGGGCAGTAACTAGCTCCATGCTGCCCCCGCCAAGGTCCATCACGCCGATAACCTGCGGAGGATGCGGCTGCGCCTGTGCCTCGTATGCCGCGCCAGCGAAGGTCAGCGTCGCCTCAGCATCCCCGCTAATAAGCTGAACCTGCAAACCCGTCTTCTGTTGAACCGTCTCGATAAATTCCGCGCTATTGCTGGCCTGGCGAATGGCCTCGGTCGCCACCACAAATATCTCTTGCGCATCATGCTGTTCGGCCAGCGCCTTATATTGCGCAAGTACCGAGACGGCATAATCGCATTTTTCCCGCGAGATCAGCCCGCTTGCCGTGACGCTTTCCCCGATACGCACCATCTCCACCTCATCGGCAAGGATATCAAGCGTCTGCGCGGTAGCGCGAGCGACCACAATATGAACAGTGTTGCTACCAACATCGATAGCGGCGCGCACAGGAGACCAGGCATTTTGCATGGCGCGAAACTCTTTCACCAGACAAATAGTAGAACAACATACCCGGAAACTCGCAAACCCGCTTGTCCAGCAGGCATAACAAGGCCAGGGATAAAGTTATACTTCAGGATAATCTGCCACAATTATACCACGCCCACAAGAAAAGCGGCGCTTGAACGCGGAGTTAAAAAATGCCCTGAAAACTACTTGACAGGTCGCAACAGATACAGTAATATAAGTCTACCAGCCGAAATGGTGAAATTGGTAGACACGCAACGTTCAGGGCGTTGTGCTCGCAAGGGCATGGGGGTTCGAGTCCCCCTTTCGGCACTCTAGGACGCTTCAAACCAGCTCACAAGCGGCTTGAAGCGTTTTTGTTTTGTGGAATGTAGCAATAGGGGTTTTAACCCTGTAAAGCATCGTTAAGCTTGCTCATTGCCTCTTTTTGCATCGTTGGTAGCACATGGCTGTAGGTATCCATCGTCATGCTAATTTGGTTGTGTCCCAACAATTCCTATACTGCTTTCGGATGTACGCCCATGCTCAAGAGCATCGTAGCCGCACTGTGCCGTAGATCATGGAATCGAATATCAGGCAACCCGCTTTTTTCAGCAATATCTTGAAGCGTTCTAACACCTTGTGAGTACAACTGGCATCAAAGATGGGAGGCGAGAGTTCCCGTAACTCTCGACTCAAGAATACGGTATAATATAGAACAGCCGTCCGGGGGATTAGTCCTAAACGATTGAGCCAGCGCTACAATACATATCTTGAGAGGCACAAGGAGGTTCAGCATGCGTGATTTACCGACTGGAACAATCACGTTGCTCTTCACAGATATCGAGGGGTCCACTCATCTGCTCCAAAGGGTAGGTGAGCGTTACGCCGGGCTGCTGCACGAGTGCCGCACTCTATTGCGCACCGCTTTCTCTGCCTATCATGGTCACGAGGTCGACACACAGGGGGACGCCATGTTTGTCGCCTTTGCTCGTGCCAGCGATGCCCTCGAAGCCTCGGTGGCCGCTCAGCGTGAACTTGCCCTCCACTCCTGGCCTGGTGCCGAAGCGGTTCGTGTGCGCATGGGGCTGCAAACCGGTGAACCATCTCTTGTGGTCGAGGGATACGTGGGTCTGGATGTCCACTACGCCGCGCGTGTGATGAACGCGGCCCATGGAGGGCAGGTGCTACTCTCACAGACCACCCGTGACCTGGTGGAACACGACTTACCGGAGGGCGTGAGCCTGCGTGATCTTGGGGAACATCATCTCAAGGACCTGGAGCAGGCTGTGCATCTGTATCAGGTGGTGATCGCCGGTCTGCCCGCTGATTTCCCACCGCTCAAGACCCGCGATCGTCGCTCTGACACCCTCCCTGTGCAACTGACCCCGCTCATTGGGCGGGAGCATGAGGTCACGACAGTCGTGCGACTTCTGCGCCACGAGAAGGTGCGGCTGGTGACCTTCACAGGCCCTGGTGGGACGGGGAAAACGCGCCTGGCTTTACAGGTTGCATCAGAGCTTGCTGACGTGTTCGTTGGAGGAGTATTTTTTGTCTCGCTCGCCTCTATCAGCGATCCAATGCTGGTCATGCCTACCATCGCGCGGGCGCTTGGCATTCGAGATAGCGTGGGGCAGCCTGTCTTAGCGCGTCTTGTAGAGGTGTTGCAGCAGAAGCAGGTCCTGCTCCTCTTAGACAACTTCGAGCAGGTGGTTGAGGCAGCACCGCAGGTGGCGGATCTACTCACCTCCTGCCCACAGCTCAAACTGCTCGTCACCAGCCGGGAGATGTTGCATGTGCGTTCCGAGCGCGAATTCGCAGTGCCACCCCTGGCATTGCCCGATCCTACACACCTCCCCAAACTTGCAGCACTCGCGCGTACACCGGCGGTGGCGCTTTTTCTCCAGCGTGCGCAGGCGGCGAGATCCGCGTTCAAGTTGACCTCTACAAACGCAGGGGCAGTGGCAGAGATTTGTGTTCGTTTGGATGGGCTTCCATTAGCAATCGAACTGGCAGCGGCGCGTATGAAGTTACTCTCTCCACAGGCCCTACTCGCGCGCCTGGACCGACCGTTGAACATGTTGACGGGTGGGGCGCGGGACGTGCCAGCACGGCAGCAAACCTTGCGCAACACCATCGAGTGGAGCTATCAACTGCTTAATGCCAGAGAGCAACGACTCTTCCGATGGCTCTCCGTCTTTGTGAGCGGTTGCACGTTGCAGGCAGCAGAAGCCATCTGCACCGGGCCTGACGATGAAGCGGGACAAGTATTGGACGGCGTCGCCTCGCTTGTCGACAAGAGTTTACTGCAACGAGTGGAGCCAACGCGAGGAGGAAATGAGGAGCAGGAGGACCAACGCCTCCTGATGCTGGAAACGATCCATGGGTATGGGCTAGAGACACTCATAGCCAACGGGGAAGAGGATTCTGCCCGGCAGGCGCACGCTGGCTACTTCTTGCAACTGGCGGAAGAAGCGGAGCCAGCGCTGAAAGGGCCACTGCTTGTCCCCTGGCTGGACCGGTTGGAGCGGGAGCATGACAACTTGCGAGCAGCATTGCAATGGGCCTTAGAAAAGGGGAAGGGCGAGATAGCCTTGCGCATCGGCATCGCGCTGGAGCGCTTCTGGGTGGTGCGCGGACTACGCAATGAAGGGCGGGCATTCCTGGAGCAAGCTCTGGCAGAAAGCGCAGGGGTTGCTGCCGATGTCCGAGCGAAGGCTTTGCTTGCTGCTGCGCGACTCGCCTTCAACCAGAGCAACTATGACCAGGGAGAGGTGCTGGCTCAGGAGGGCCTGGCGTTGTTCCGGGGACTTGGAGACAGGCGAGGCGTCGCGCTCTCCCTCAATC
>JBOGTO010000292.1:0-2931 GCA_050695155.1 Ktedonobacteraceae bacterium | reverse complement strand
CTTTATGGCCGCCCGCCGTTGGAGTGCAAGATATTTCCCAACCTGTGAGCCAAATGAACAGGGACGCGGGCGGCCATAAAGGCCGCCCCTACTGCAATCCGGTCAAGAATAGGCCGCGCGACATGGCCTCGCCTGCCAGGGTCAGCACCACCACAAGATAGAGCATACCTGTTGCTGACTGGAATGCGCGATCGCGGATCAGCTTTATAATGAAACCCAGCAATAACAGGGGCAACACAAAAGCTATCAGGATGCGCAGCCAGCCAATCGCGCCCATGCTGAGCGGCGTCACGGTCGGCACATCCGACGGTTTGATAGTGGCAGTGCCGGGCGCTGGCGTGGCTGTTGCGGCTGTGCTGGTGGCAGTCGCTGCTGGCCTGACTGCTTGTGAATGCGGCGCTACACCCGGAGCGCCGGTAAAGGCGAAGGCCACCTCGGCCAGAATGCCAAGCAGTACCAGGATGGCGGCAAATTGCAGCGGCTTCTCAGAGAGCGCGGGTGTGACAAGATACCAGTGACCTAACCACATCGCCGTCATGACTCCGCCGAGCGCGAGCGCAGCCGCGAAGAAGCTGCCCACGATAAATACACCCGCCAGGCTCGAGGAGGCCATGGTCCGGTAGATCATGCCCAGCACAAACAAGGTTATCAGTCCCGCCAGTACAGCCACGCCACCGCTCACCAGGCGCAAAATGCGCGCGCGCGAAACGATGGTTCTCCCCTCGACTTTGCCATCTACACCTGCCTTTTTATCGGCCAGCAGGAAAACCGTATAAGGCAGCAGCAACAGGAAGAAGAGCAGTAATGGCAGCGACAGGAAGCCTGTCCAGCCTTTGTCGAGCAGAATAAAGGTGTTGAGCAACTGCGAGTTCGAGAAACCCAGTTGGAACAAATAGGTTAGCCCGGTCAGGAAGATGTAAATGAAGGCGTAAGTGATGAGAAAACTGCGCTTGACCATGTTGCGCCAATCCAGCAGGAACAATACAGCAAAGGCCCCAATCGACAGTTCCGTCAGCACAATAAATAATATCAACGGCAACGTAATTAGCATGGCAGGTAATCAATCCTTTGGTCGCAAGTATCAGATAAGAGAAAGGCGAATAACCTTTTCTTTGTCGAAACAGATTATACACCTCATAAGGTATGACGGCAAACATGAGAAATGCTTGAGTCTATGTTTGTGAGGATGAAAAATAAGGGTGAGTTGTAGGAACACGATCAACCGTGTTCCTACAACTCACCCTTGTGGTAGCGTATAGCGCAATTCGTCGATTATGCGGGGTTAATCCACATCGAGGATATCGCCGGAGTTGCCGGTGATGAAATTACGCCAGACGCCGTCAGGGGTACCTGCATCGGAGCCAGGACCATCCTTGCCCACGTAAGTCCAGCCCCAGGGATTTTCATTGAACGTGAAGCTAGTACTCGCGGTGTCAAAGTACTTGGTAGTCCAATCAACTGTACCCGGACAGTTCGCGCTACCATCGGTAGCGATGACGCATTGATAGTCAACAGGGCTGCCCAGATTGACTTTTCCCACGAGCGGCCAATTTCCCGGATCGGTCACATCCAGGGGACCGGTGATTTGACCTACATAGCCGCCTTTCATGGTGCCGATTTCGTCACCGGTAAGTATGCCACCGGTGGTCGTTGTAGTGCCAGGGCTTTTTTGTCCGGCCTGCGCGGCGAATGTCCCAGTATAACTGACAACCGCGCAATAGCTATCAGACCCTAAATTCCATACCTTAATGGTGCGGGTAAAGGCATCGAGGCCCCAGTAGTTTCCAGCCTGCCCCGAATCAGCGTCATTAATCACTTTTTCTGTGACGTTGATCAACAGGTTCCCCTTGACCGCATTAGGCCCACATGAAAGAGTCAATGTGGCGGCGGCCATTGTTGCCCCGGGCTTTCCAACCTGGTGTTCCAGAGCAAATACAGACTTAGGATGCGCTGCGCCAGCCTGGTGTCCATGCGTATTCGCTGCCATTGACGGGACAATCCATAGCAGCGACAAAAGTGTGACGACCAACAAAGTTAGACCAACAGCTAACCTTTTCATTTTCATCCGATTTCTCTCCTGTGCACGGGCAAAGGCTCGTCCGCGCTTCTATTCAATGCGACAATTCACAATCCTGCACGAACAGATTTGTGATTATCTCTATTCTAGCGAATGAAACTTCCATTTCTATTGTCTTTTGGTTAAGGATGAGTAGTGGATTCGTAATATTGGTGATTATAAATTAACCTTTAATGCATGGGATTGATTTTGGAGCTAAAAATACTGGATGCTTGCTTTTGTTCAGTTCTCTATCACTGATGATATGTGGCTTTAGTTATCCTGAGATCGTCGAGCTTTGGCAAATTTGCGTTCCAGCCATTCGAGCAGGTGGAGTTGGTCGTCAATAGTGGCACGTCGAACCTGCGTAAGCAAGTGGAGGCGATCTGGTTTGGGCGGTGCGATATTTTGCAGACCTTCGTTACAATTTGTGCAGATGGCGCGGAGATTAACTACCATCCTCTAATCTTATTTTGTTGATGCGACTTTATAGTGCAATAGAGAGCGTTTCTCTCATGGGCGAAGCAAAAGGGGCTGAAATATAAATGGTTTGCTTCCTCTGTTTATTTGTTCTTGCCCGGTAAGAGCTGATAAAATCGCCTTTCCTACAGCCTCGGAAACAGGAGGCGGGAAAGCGTTGCCTATTTGGCGATAAGCGGCAGTTTTACCACCTGCAAATATCCAGTTGTCAGGAAAAGCCTGTATACGCGCTGCCATACCCAGTGTAAGTCGCGGGAGGCCATCGAGCGGAAAATCTTCGCCGGGTGGTGCGTCGGCTATACCTCGACCATCAACGCCCAATGCTTCCCATTGTTTTCTTGCGCGTGTCGGACCGAGATCAGGACCACCATGCTTTTTAGAGCCTCCGACCAATG
>JBOGTO010000291.1:0-3418 GCA_050695155.1 Ktedonobacteraceae bacterium | reverse complement strand
GATGAATATTACCGATCAAATTCGGGCATGTCATTCTGAGCGCAGCCAAGAATCTCTGCGCGGTGAGCGAGATTCAACGCTGGGCTCAGAATGACAGGCAATACCAGTGCATTTCAAAAAACCTACTGGTGAAAGACAGTTACGGGGGCGACCACAAGGGCCGCTCCTACGGGCAGATTTTATAGTATGGGAGGTTTATCAACATGACCTATCGCGCAGAGGTGGTGGGTAGTTTGCTCAGACCCACCTATTTAACGGAGGCCCGCGAGCAGTTGGCGGCAGGACGGCTTGACGCGGCAAAGTTCAAAGCCATAGAAGATCGCGCGGTCAACGAGGCCATCACTCTTCAGGAGAAGGCTGGCATCGATGTCATCACCGATGGGGAGTTGAGACGCTATGCCTTCTACGGCCACCTGATCGATTCACTGGCAGGCTTCGATAAATATGGCGGCTGGGCCATTCCCTTTAGAGATGAGACGGGCGAGCAACTCGTTCTCAAGCGCCCGGTGGTGGTGGAGAAACTGCAATGGCGCAGGAGCATGTGCGCGGAAGAGTGGGTCTACCTGCGCGCGCGTACCTCGCATCCCGCCAAAGTAACCATGATTAGCGCCCAGCAGGCCGCCGCGTATTATGATCCTGAGAAGTCGAAAGCGGGCTATCCATCCCGCGATGCCTATCTCGCCGACATCGTGGATTTCTCGCGCCGCGAAGTGGAGGAACTTGTGCGCCTGGGCTGCACCTACATTCAGATTGATGCTCCCCAGTATGCCGCGCTGCTCGATCCGCAGATGCGCGAAGGATACCGCCAGCGTGGCAACGACCCCGATAAAATCATCGATACCTGTATTGAAATGGACAATGCCATCATTCGTGACCATCCTGGCATCACCTTCAGCATCCATATTTGCCGGGGCAATAACCAGAGCAAATTCTATGCCAGCGGCGACTACGAACCCATCTCGCGCATTTTTAGCCAGACCAAATTTAATCGTTTCCTACTCGAATATGATGATGCGCGTTCTGGCGGCTTTGAACCATTGCGCCACGTTCCTGATGATCGCATCGTCGTCCTTGGCCTGCTGACAACCAAGAAGCCGCAACTGGAATCTTTCGACGAAGTGCGCCATCGCATCGAGGAAGCCAGTCAGTATATACCATTAGAACGACTCGCTCTCAGTCCGCAGTGCGGCTTCGCCTCCACCATGGAGGGCAACCATCTCTCGCATGAAGATGAGCGCCGCAAGCTGGAACTGGTGGCAAGTGTGGCGCGAGCGGTCTGGGGTTAGCGCCGACAGGAGCAGAGATTATGACGGAGGAATCACGCTACGAAACTGGCATGAGGGTGCGCAAAGAGGTGCTTGGAGACGAGTACGTCGAGCAGGCGCTGGCCCGCACAACCGCATTCGATGCCGATTTCCAGCATATCATCACGGAGATGGCCTGGGGTTCTGTCTGGTCGCGGCCAGACCTGGACCGGCGCACCAGAAGTCTTGTCACCGTTGCCATTCTCGCGGCGCTGGGCCGCGACGAACTGGCCCTGCACCTGCGCGCCGCCATAGAGAATGTCGGCGTCGATCCGCATGAAATCGCAGAGGTATTGCTGCATGTTGCTGTATACGCGGGTGTTCCTGCCGCGAATACCGCGTTTGCGACCGCCAGGAAGATAGTAAACCAACCAGTCCCAGAATCGTCGGAGCAGGCGAAAGCCAGTCAGGAGCATAGCTTATGAACATTACTACTACTATTGGCGCAATTGTGCGAGGAGACCGCGAGGTCTTTCCGCCTTACCTGTACGAGGCGTATCAATCTACGCGCCGCCGCGCGCCAACACTGCCGCTCATCGATGTGCCGCTCACGCTTTCGGAACTGACGGGGCCAGGTCCAGCGATCAGCGCCATTACGCCGGAGGATGCCGATCTGACGCTCAATGCAGGTACTGGTGGCGAGGCTATCGGCCAGCGCATAATAGTGACTGGCCGCGTACTCGACGATCATGGGCAGCCTGTGCCGAACACGCTGATGGAGATCTGGCAGGCCAACGCCTCTGGTCGCTACCTGCACAAGCGAGATCAATGGCCGGGGCCGCTCGATCCCAACTTCCTCGGCATTGGCCGCTGTTTGACTGATGAAAACGGGGTCTATCGCTTCCTAACCATCCGACCAGGCGCGTATCCCTGGAAGAACCACCCCAACGCCTGGCGTCCGGCGCACATCCATTTCTCGGTGTTTGGCCCGTCCACACTGTCGCGCCTGGTGACGCAGATGTACTTTCCCGACGATTCGCTGCACAGCATCGACCCTATCATGCAATCGGTGCCAACGGAGGCCGCGCGCCAGCGCCTGATCGCCGCCTATGACCATACTGTGACCGAACAGGAATGGGCGCTCGGCTATCGCTGGGATATCGTGATACGCGGCCCATACGCCACGCCATTTGAGCCGCTACAAGTAGAGAAATCGGGAGAGACTGCACAATGAGTACATTTCTGTTGACCGCTTCGCAGACGGTTGGACCTTTCTTCGAACCCTGCCTGCTGCGCGACGGGGCGTGTCGCAACGATCTGACCGGGCCGCGAACCGTTGGCGAGCGCATACGCATCGAGGGGCATGTCTTAGAAGGCGATGGAACGCCTGTACCCGATGCTATGGTTGAGGTCTGGCAGGCGGACGCGCATGGTCACTACAACCACCCGGCTGATAAGGGAACCGCGCCATCAGACACCGACTTCACCGGCTTTGGTCGCTCCGGCATAGGCGAAGACGGGAGTTACTGGTTTGAGACCATCAAGCCCGGCCCCGTCCCATTCGACGCGCAGCAATGGCAAGCCCCGCACATCGTCGTTACCATCTTCGCGCGCGGCCTGCTCAACCACCTTGTGACGCGCCTGTATTTTGCCGACGAGCCAGCCAACGCCAGCGACCCCATTCTACAGTACGTTCCTGACGCGCGTAGAGAGACTTTGCTAGCCAGGCGTGAAACCGAAGGCGCGACAAGTGTCTACCGCTTTGACATCATCCTCCAGGGTACGGGTGAGACCGCATTTTTTAATTTGTAATGGAGCAGCGCCCTATGTCAGAGCCGGTTGACGCCTTGTTCAGCACGCCGCCCATGTCCGCCGCATTTTCGCGCGCGGGACACGTCCGCGCTATGCTGGCATTCGAGGCCGCGCTCGCGCAAGCAGAAGCCCATACCGGTATTATCCCGCGGGAGGCTGCCAGCACCATCGCGGCCAGTTGCAGGGAGGAGCTTTTCGATGTTGCATCTCTCTACCGTGAAGCTGCTATGGCTGGCACCCCCGCTATCCCGCTGGTGCGTATGCTGACAGCGCAAGTCGAGGGTGAGGCGCGGAAGTTCGTCCACTGGGGAGCCACCAGCCAGGACGCCATCGACACCGCCCTCATGCTCCAGATGCGCGAC
>JBOGTO010000290.1:0-5141 GCA_050695155.1 Ktedonobacteraceae bacterium | reverse complement strand
GCGCACATGCTCTGGCCGGAAGAGCAGCACTATGGGCGTCTTGCCAATGTAAATAGTCGCCATCTTGCCATACTCGCGCTGTAGCGCCTGCAAGTACCCAAGCTGGTCGCGCCTGAAAGCCAGAATGTTGCCAACCACAGGAAGCGGTCTGGGGCCAGGCGGCAGCGCTGATGTTTGTGTTGCGGGTGTTTCTAAGATTGTAGCCATGTACTGTTCTCTGGTTCTTTGTTGTTATGCCAACTACTGATGAGAATCATAGAACAAACGATAGAAAAAAACAATGCAGTCAGGTGGTGTGCTTTACAGCACTCCACTTTCTCAATGTTGGACGATCCAACCGGAAAGGCTGTAGTGCTGGTGGAAGCTCTCCTTTTTGGACGGTCTCTGCCAGCAATTGCCCGAAACGCATACCATAGGGCATACCGTGACCTGAGAATCCGCATAGGAAGAACATGTTGGGCATGTCTGGAACACGGTCTACGATTGGATGGTTGTCAGTGGTGTAGTCGAGCAACCCTGCCCAGCGTTGCACTACTTGCAGGGGCGCAAGGGCCGGAAAGAGACGAGGCAAAACTTGCTCGATGGCATCTTGTACGACCTTTGTTGGCGAGCTTTCCCATACACCAACGTCCTCGTTGGGGGCCACTGATCCGCACCCGCCGATAAGGATCGTCCCGTCAGGTGTTTGCTGCCAGTATTCATGTACTGTAACAGCAGCAGAGATTCCGGTGGTAAATACAGGCGCTAGTGGCGCGTAGGAAAGCATCTGCTCACGGATAGAAACAATAAAATCAGCCAACACAGGGAGAAGCTTACTCGCCCAGATATTCGCTGCAACAACAACTGCCCCTGCAAGAAGAGTGCCACGCGAAGTCTGGAGGCGCACTGCATTTCCATCGGGAGCGATGGCCTGCACTTCGGCCTGGTAGGCCCTTGCTCCACGCTGGAGTGCCGCGCGCATAATTCCCTGGACAAGACGCGCGGAGTGAACCAAACCTTCTTCTGGAAGAAATCGCCCGCCAAGAATCTCCGATGCCATTGGAGTCTGGATGAGGGGCTGTATATCCTCCCGGTCAAGCCACTGAGCCGCAAAGCCATCTCTACATAATGCATCAACTTCCTGAGTAAGTTGTTCCACCTCTGTTTCTGAAAGAGCTAAGCGGAGCGCCCCTGGTTCACGATAGTCACATGCAATTGCTTCTTCCTGTAGTACCTGGCGTAACAACGTTCGATTCTCAAGGGTCACATCCATGATCGCACGGGCCGTCTCGTGACCCAGCTCTGTTATGGCTTTGGAGTAGGGTCCAGCCGTGCGTGCTACGACAAGACCTCCATTGCGCCCGGTCGCGCCAGCAGCCAGGGCGCTCCGCTCAAGTAATGCAACAGGCATCCCTTGCCTGGCTAACCAATAGCAGGTTGCTGTCCCCATCAATCCACCACCAATAACCGCAACATCAGCCATACGCGGGAGATCAGTGGAGAGTGGAGTTGGTGATACAGTACTTTGCCAGTAGGAGGTAGAATCGGTTTGCATTACCCCTCCCCTTCTTCGCCTATGCTGGTTCGCACACGTTCAGACATTTCTTGTTGCCATATATTGGTCAGACACTCCAACATATCCGGCGAAAGTGGCTCATAGTCCAATGCTGCCAGATTGCATTGAACTTGTTCCACTCGGCGTACTCCCGGTATTACCGTCGTGACAGCCGGATGGCTCAGGCAAAACTGTAAGGCGATATGTGTCAGGGGAATAGCGGGATCAAGGAGAGACTGGAAACGTGAAACACGTTGGAGTGTTTCTTGTAAGAGTTCTCCACGAAAGACTCGTTTGCGCCAATCCTGCCGGTGAAATTTCATCCCTTCATGCCATGTTCCTGTTAATGCGCCCGATGCAAGAGGCGTTCTGGCAATGATACTTGTACCATGTTTCTTAGCAAGCGGGAACAATTGGAGGGCTGCCCGTTGATCTAGCAAGCTATAGGGAGCCTCGATCATCTTGACACGTCCAGCTTCAATGACTCCATTGGCTTCATCTGGCCGATGATCGCTGACTGAGATGCCAAAAGTACGAATTTTTCTGGCCTGTTGAAGCGCACGCATGGTTTCATACCATTCAGTTTCTTCTGTCCAGGAGGGACACCACGTTTGGAAGAGTACCGCATCTAAACAATCCGTTTCGAGTCGACGCAGACTCCCTTCCACCTGGCTTAGCATATGCTCTTTTGGATAAATGGCCGCGATAGGCGTTCCAGGGGATGGCGACCAATGATAGTTGAAAGGGTAGATTTTCGTGATAGTAGTCACACGACTCCCATACTCTCTGAAAGCGCGTGCGATCAAGTGTTCTGCATGACCATTGCCATACAAAGCCGCCGTATCGATTAGCCTGCAACCCATTTCTAAAGCCTGGTGAAGAGTCGCCAGTGATTGTTCTTCGGGCTGTGGCCCCCAGCCGCCACCAATCGCCCAGGTTCCAATACCTATACGGCTGCCAATCAACCCGGCCTCGCCAATGCTTACAGAACTACGTTCGATCGGTGTCATGGTGCTGTATCCTAAAGAAGATCACCTTTCGCACGATACATCTTGATGCGTTCTTTCTCGCTTTTAACCAATCTGCGATGTTCGGCTGAAAAAAACCAGGTGAGGGGATGCCACTCATCAGCCTCAGCATAATAGTTGATGATCTGTATGCCATAGGGTTGAAATACTTTGGCAAAGGTCAGATAGGTTCTTTGTTGATGAAAAGGAGAAGTCACTAAAATAATACTGCCCATCTGATGTTGCTTGAGCAATCTTAATACGTACTCCGCATTTTCTCGCGTGTGTAATGCCTCTGGTTCGATGAGAATAGCCTGCTGTGGAACTCCCATACTAATAGCTTGTTCTTGCATATAACAGGCCCCTAAACCAGTATCCCAGCTTTTTGCAGCCGGAGAAAGGTCTTTTTCCTGTATGCGGCCTGCTACAACGGCTTCCTGTAAGGCTTCAACAGCGATCAGAGTAGGAGTTTCGCTCACTTTGACGCTGAATTTTCCCGTACAAATGATGATAGACGCCCATCTCTCCTGGTATAGCCGAACTGCCGTGGAAATTTTCCCTTGCAAAAATCTCATATTCCCTCGTGTGCCTGCTAATACAACGATGGCATCTGCTTTTTGTAATCTGTCCCGTAATGCAAAGCGTTTTCCATCGAGCGCCAGGGCTGTCCACAGTATTCCAATGACAACAGTTACGAATAAAAGGCTAATAAGAACGACGATCATCCACATAGTAGCTTTATTTTATCGAGAGCAATGCCCCTAAGCGCACTACTCCGGTTTCCTTTCTCCAGCGTGATCGAACGAGCAATGCATACAATTGCTGTAATCGCTCAAACGTTTTTCTCGAACCTGCTGCTTCAGCTAGATGATATGCTTCCTCAGCTAACCCAGTACATGCTTCAACTTGCTTCAATCCGAAATACGCCTCGGCTTTTTGTGCAATAAGTCGAGCACGACCCCGAATAAAAGCGTGATCGTATGTTACTAAACTCTGATCAATCATGGCAATTGCGTCTTGATAACATCCTGATAACACAGCATTCACGCCTTTTTGCGCGAGAATAGAGACGAGATTTACCTGGCAATGACTACGTTCCAAGACTTCTCCATGCTGTTCAAAAACCTGTTCTACCAAATCGATATTACGTAAACTCGCATCTGCCTGATGTGCCATCGCATGGGCTTCAGAAAGAGCTTTGTAAATGTAGCTTTGTAAGTGCAATACAGGTAAATCATTTACCAGAGTAATCGCGCTCTCCAAAAAAGAAAGAGCAGTCTTTGGCCTTCTTTGTTGAATGCAAGTGACTCCTCTACGCGCCAATGCCGCCGCCATAAGTTCATGATTCTGTATTTGTTCAGCAGCCTTGAAAGCTTTCGTGTAAGAAGCATAAGCATGACTATATGCCATTAAATCGCTGCCGATGCTTCCCATCAGCTGATAGCTCATGCTCAATGAAGCAAGAGTACGATGAGACCATGTGCTTTCTTGCGCTTCCTGAACAACATTTTCGATGGCATTCACGAACAGGTCTAATCCACGATAGGCGAAGCGCGAACCACCTGTTCGATAAATATCCCATCGTGTAAGTAGTTCATTTTCAATCAAGACCAAACGGTCATCACTAAAAATAGGTTTGTCAGAGGCTTTATAAAGCTGTGTTTGATTTCGCTCAAGTTGTATCGCGCGCTTGACTTCTTGCTCATCCAGCTCCATCAAACCAGCCAGTCGCGCTACCTCTTCGCGGGCAGGAAAACGCCTGCCCCGTTCCCACGATTTGATCGTCTCTTCGGAATAGCCCAACCGTTTTGCAGTTTCAGCTTGAGTGTAGTCGTTGTATTTACGAAAGCGCCTCACTAGCTCGCCAAAGTTGATCGCCGATTCCATGCTCTGCCTCCCGCATTTTTACAAGCGATGCATCTTCATCATCTATGCTGTACACCCACTTGTACTCTTTTCTACTTTTCATATGCCTGTGTCTATGGCACACTCTTTTTAGCAGGGTACATGATGCCAGGAAACGGATAGGTTGAGCATTCCAGGCTTGACGTTATCCTTTCAAGGTGGGAACCGCTCAGGATCATTTCTTGTAACTGAGTGTAGCATGTATCCTTGCTCATCGCAATGGTAGGAGATAGAGGTTATCCTCAGATGAAAGGAATCGCATATGAGCGAGAACAAAAGCGAAGTGGCGCGCGTGTTGGAGCAGATCGAGTTGGAATTTCAGGCGGCACAGCGGGGTCTCTCTGGTCTGGCCTTTGGCAGCGCGAAGCATGAGTTTATTACCAGCAAGATGGAGCAGATGGGCAAACTGCATGAAAAATTGCAAACGATGGTGGGGGAAGAACAGGCTGTGAAGCTGTTAGCTGAGACGTTAGAGAACGCATAGAGAGGAGAGAAGAAACGTATGAGCGAACCAGTGTTGGATTATGTGCGCGATCACTGGCAGGGCGAGAATGACGAGTTTTTTGTGTATTTGACGGATGCGACATTCCAAAGACATTTCAAAGTGTATATGGAAAGCCAGGGGCTGTGCGCCCTTACCTATCTTGAGCTACAGGAGCAGTTCAGGCAGCTCGCCGAGCAGCAATTTCAGGCGT
>JBOGTO010000289.1:0-13547 GCA_050695155.1 Ktedonobacteraceae bacterium | reverse complement strand
ACTGGTTTTCTATATTGCTGGTGCTGTATTATCATGTATTTGGACTACCAGCGGCCCCGTCATTCAGCTAATGGGTCAAGTGGCAGGGGATGTTGGTGCAGCGGCGGTTCCGGTGGTCGGGCGATTAGTTATTCGCGATAGAGCAGAAAAGAAGGCGCGACAAGACTTGAGTACCAGTGTCGATTTTATGAGATTTAGTATGCGCCATGCAAAGGAAGAATGGCGCGAAATCGAAAGTCAAGTACAGAGTCTTTCGGGATATCAGCAACTCACGGGAAAATTGCAGACGAAGGAAATTGTCGATCCTATACTGAGCTATCCTGATTATTTTGATTGACTAGAAGGATAAACACGCATGAGTACGCTGGCAGATTATCTCAGCTTTGCCAGGACACGCCCAGAGCTTTTTGTGAATCCCCCAGATGGTGGATTCCTAATTTTACTCAACGAACACGAAATTCAAGAAGCAGAGTCGCAAGCGGCCCGGCAACTTGAGGCCAGTGGAAAGCCGACTGAGTGGGCAAGTGTAGGTATTGTCTATCAAGATCAATACGCAATGGCTCTTAGGGATGCTGTACGTTTCCCCGATGGGTCATTAGGAACTTATATTCGATTTGTAAATCAATACCCTGATATTCTTGGGATAGCAATTCTGCCCAGGTATCAAGAGCAGATTCTTCTCATCCGCCATTTCCGACATGCGACACGCTCCTGGCATCTTGAAATTCCTCGCGGATTCGGGATCGGAATCTTCAGTGAAGAAAATGCCAGACGCGAGCTTAAAGAGGAGATTGAAGCAAATGCTGCACGTCTGATATCACTTGGGCTGACCTATCCAGATACGGGTATGAGTTCAAGCCGCGTAGCCCTTTTCTATGCTGAGATTGAATCTTTTGGTCAACCCGAAGCAGCAGAAGCCATCACAAACCTTTTACCAACTTCCCTACCAGATTTTGAATGTATGATTCGTGAGAACGAAATTACCGATGGCTTTGCTCTCGCGGCTTATGCTCGCGCTAAGGCTTTAGGGCTACTTTAGAAAAACCTCAATAAAGGGCTAACTAAATCCTCCAATTAAAAAGGCATCTCTTGGTTTGCGCCTTCCCCTACCGTGACGTATAATTAGCGTACAACGTCAATTGCATCAAAGGAGGCGCGATGGGGCGTCTCTGTATTTTTGGCAGAACTGAGGGAGAGTTATATGTACAAAGGTCAATCGGGCATGTGGTCCTGGTTATTTCATCGCATCTCAGGGCTGGGTATACTCTTATTTCTCCTGATCCATGTGGTAGACATCGGGCTGTTGAATTTCGGCTCCAAAGTGTATAACGAGGGCATTATGCTCTTCGGCACCGCCATCGTGCGCGTTCTCTCTATGGCGCTGATCGGCGGTCTGCTTTATCATTCCTTCAACGGCGTGCGTATTATCTTGATTGATTTCTGGCCGAAAGGCGCGCGCTATCAGGGGATGATGTTCGTTATTGTGATGGCGCTCACCATTATATGCTTCCTGCCGATGGCCTATTTTGTCATGGGGCCTGTTTTTGGTTGGCCTACCGGTAATATGGTTGGCGGCATGTAGAATTACCAGGGCGGGGCAAGCCCAGCCCGTACCCTGCTACGGGTCGGTGCGGGTTTCGTTTCGTATAGGGTAGGGGCTGGGCTTGCCCCGCCCTGGTGCGTTTCACGTAAGGAGTTTTCGTATGCATATTTCGAGTGGGTATGGCTCGCGCCCGGCGGGCGCTGGCGGCTTTGAGACGTTTTCCTGGTATTTTTTCCGCGTCTCCGGCGTAGCGCTGATCTTTCTGGCTCTCATTCACATATTACTGAATCACGTCACAACCGACGTGTCTTGCACCAGCTATCAGTTGGTCGCCATGCGCTACACCAACCCTTTCTGGCGTCTGTATGACTGGTTGCTGCTGACACTGGCGCTGCTGCACGGCATGAACGGACTGCGCGTGGTCATCGATGACTATGTGCATTCGCGTGGATGGCGGTTGACACTACAATCCGTGGCCGGACTGGTGACGCTGGCCTATCTTATGCTCGGCACCATTACGCTAATCACGTTCCAGGCGTCAGGGGCATTGGGGCCTGGTTGCCTGCACTAGAAGTGAGGATATGCGATGTATTATAAGTTTGACGTGGTGATCGTCGGCGCGGGCGGCGCGGGCCTGATGGCTGCCATGCAGCTTGAGGGTGCCAGCGTGGCTGTGCTGACGAAGGTCTATCCGACCCGTTCCCATACAGGAGCAGCACAGGGAGGCGTGGCTGCCGCGCTGGGCAACCAGGAAGAAGATCACTGGAAATGGCACATGTACGACACCGTCAAGGGAGGCGACTACCTGGTCGATCAACCGGCGGCGGAGGTGCTGACACGCGAAGCCATCGATGCCATTTACGAACTGGAGCATCGCGGCCTGCCTTTCAATCGCACCCCTGACGGGCGCATTGACCAGCGGCGTTTTGGCGGCCATACGCGCAACTACGGCGAAGCAGCCGTGCGCCGTTCCTGTTACGCGGCAGACCGCACGGGGCATATGCTGCTGCAAACCATGTACCAGAACTCCATCAAAAACCAGGTGCGTTTCTTCAACGAATACCTGGTGCTTGACCTGCTGATGAACGATGGGCAGGCGTGCGGCGTAGTGGCGATGGAGATTCGCAGCGGCGAAATACATACCTTCCATGCGAAAGCGGTTATGTTCGCCACTGGCGGCTATGGGCGCGCATGGCGCATTACCAGCAATGCCTTTGCCTGCATGGGCGACGGCATGGCGATTGCCTACCGGCGCGGCATCCCCCTGCAAGATATGGAGATGTACCAGTTCCACCCCACCGGCATTTATAAGATAGGGGTACTCATGAGCGAGGCGGCGCGCGGCGAGGGCGGCAAACTACTCAACAACGAGGGCGAATACTTCATGGAGCGCTACATGCCCACCCTCAAAGACCTGGCCCCGCGCGATATTGTCTCGCGCTGCATTCTCCAAGAGGTTCACGAGGGGCGCGGCATCGACGGCAAAGACTACGTGTACCTGGATTTGACCCACCTGGGCGCGAAGGTTATTACCGAGAAATTGCCCGATGTTACCGATTTCGCGCGCAACTACCTGGGCGTCGAGCCGATTACTGAGCCGGTACCCATCCAGCCAACCGCGCACTACGCTATGGGTGGCATCCCCACCGACATCGATGCACGCGTGGTGATTGATCCGCAGTGGACGCCGCAGCCCGGCTTCTACGCGGCGGGCGAGGTGGCCTGCGTCTCCGTGCATGGCGCGAACCGCCTGGGAACCAACTCGCTGGTAGACCTGATTGTCTTTGGCAGACGCGCCGGCAAGCATATGGCGCAATTCGTCAAAGAAAGCTCGCACGCGCCATTGCCGCCAGAGCCAGAAGCCTACTCGCGCGAACTGCTCAGCAACATGTTCTCCTCCACAGGCGGCGAATCGGCGGCGCGTATTCGTTCGGCGCTGCAAAACGAAATGATCGACAGGGTTTTCGTCGAACGCGATGAGAAAGGCTTGCGCAGGGCGCTTGACATGCTGGATGGCCTGCAAGATGCCTATAAGCGCGTGCAGTTGCAGGACAAAAACAGAAAATTCAATACCGAACTGGTCGAGGCGATTGAGCTAGGCTTCCTGCTCGAATGTTCCGAGGCCACCATCCACGGCGCGTTGGCGCGACAGGAGAGTCGGGGAGCGCATTATCGCGTCGACTATCCCAATCGCGACGACATCAACTGGCTCAAACATACGCTGGCCTATAAAGGCACCAAAGCCCATGACGTGCGGCTGGACTTCAAAGACGTGCTGATGGTCGATGACCCGGTATTCAAGCCCAAAGAGCGCAAATACTAACACGTTCCAGAGAGGAGTTTTCCATGAATGTACTGATGCGCATCAAACGCTTCGATCCCGACAAGGATAGCAAGCCGTACTGGGATGAGTTTCGTGTTGAGATGGACCCCATCGATCGCCTGCTGGACGCTTTGAATTATGTCAAGTGGAATATGGATGGAACACTGACCTACCGCCGTTCGTGCGCGCACGGCGTGTGCGGGTCGGATGCCATGCGTATCAATGGGCTTAACCGCCTGGCCTGCAAAGTGCTGGTACGCGACATCGGCAATAAGGTAACGATTGAGCCAATGCTCGGCTATCCCGTCATTCGAGACCTGGTAGTGGATATGGATGCGTTTTTTGATAAGTACAAATCCATCAAACCCTACCTGATTACCACCGATTCGGAGCCAGGCACGGAACGTTTGCAGAGTCCAGAAGAGCGCGCGCGTTACGACGAGGGGACCAAGTGCATCTTGTGCGGCGCGTGTACCGGCTCTTGCCCGTCAGTCTGGGGTAATCCCGACTGGGTTGGCCCGGCCACCATCGTCAACGCGCATCGTTTCATCTTCGACAGCCGCGACCAGGGCGGCGCGGAACGCCTCGCCATCCTGGGCCAGCGCAATGGCGTGTGGCGTTGTCGCACCATCTTTAACTGCACCGACGCCTGCCCGCGCGGCATCCCCGTGACTGACCTGATCGAACAGGTCAAACGCGCCATCGTGTACGGCAACGATACGAAAGTAGAGTGACTGCCAGGGCGGGGATAGGCTCTTACAAGGAACGAGGGCGACCGCAAGGGTCCCCGCCCGTCCTCACCGCCGCTCCCGCCCCTACAAGGAACGCATCTTATCCCCTCGTCGTAGTCATAGTAAGGGCGGGGGTGGAGTGGATGTGGGGTGGGGACCCTCGCGGTCGCCCTCGTTCCTCATAAAGAAAGTGTTTTATGACAACAACCGCGACATGGCAGCACCGCGACATCATCACCAATGGCATCCGTATGCATTATATGGCACAGGGTGAGGGGCCGCTGGTCGTGCTGCTGCATGGCTTTCCTGAGTTCTGGTATTCGTGGCGCTACCAGATTCCTGTGCTGGCGGAACATGGCTACAAAGTGGTCGCGCCTGATCTGCGCGGCTACAACGATAGCGATAAGCCGCGCAAGGGTTACGACGTGGCGACGCTGCTGCTCGATATTGCCGGGCTGATAAAGGGATTGGGGTACGAGAAAGCGATAGTGGTAGGTCATGACTGGGGCGGCGTGCTGGCATGGGGCTTCGCCATTCGCTATCCCGAAATGACGGAACGCCTGATCGTGCTGAACGCGCCGCATCCGGGGGCCATGATGCGCGAATTTCGCACGCTCAGGCAACTGCGCAAAAGCTGGTACATCTTTGCCTTCCAGCTGCCCTGGCTGCCCGAATACCTGCTGTTGCGCAACCATGCCAGCGAGATTGGTCGAATGCTCCGGGGAGCGGCCTGGCAAAAGGAGGCTTTTCCAGTCGAGGAAACGGCGAAATACCAGCGAGCAATGAGCAAACCAGGAGCCATGACCTCTGCCCTAAACTATTACCGCCAGGTGTTTCGCAGGCTGCCAACCAGTTACACCGGCGGCACTTATGATGTGAAGGTTCCCACGCTGTTGATATGGGGCGAACACGACATTGCGCTCGGTATTGAACTCACGATGGGGCTTGAGCGGTGGGTTAAACAGCTTGAGATACGGCGTATCTCTGATAGCGGCCACTGGGTGCAACAGGAAAAGCCAGAGGTGGTCAACCAGTACATATTGGAGTTTCTGAGCAAATAAAAAAGGCCGGGTTGCAGCGCTCCGGGGGGAGTGGAGCGCTGTACGCTCAATTCACGGGGGAAGCGATTGAACGCATTCCGGCCATGAAGAGCGCAACCCGACCCTCTAGCGGCATAAAGCCGCCAGTTCGAGAGAGAATATCTTAGCAGCGATAAATTGGCTCACGATGCACCGGCACGGCGGCAATTTGCTCCTCTGTGTCGCGCATGGCCTGTTCTAGCCAGAAAGACCCACAGACGCGACACATGCCATGCGTGGCTTCGTACAATTTCGGCACTGGATGCAGCGAGGTTCGCTCGCCGTTGTGATCCATCAGCCGTAAACACCAGGCGCATTGTCTTTGCATGAATTATAGTTCCCTTCCACACCGAGATTTTTATATTTTACCTTTTCAGATAATGAGTATTCGCTTCAGTACCTGGCCTGCTCTTTATGGATAACCGCCAGACGTGGAGGAGTTGCAGCCAGCCCCCGAAAAATTACTGAGAGCATTCGACGTTACCGATGCCGATCTCAGCGATTCATCTTTCGCATATACTTCTGACGGCTGGAATCGGCATGAATAAAAAAACAGGGTACCTGTAAATTCACCGTGTCCATTAACCCTGTACGAACCCCAGGTCAACGGAGTATCCATTCCATCATAAACCAGTATTAGCGAAACTCTGTCGCCCGCTTTGAAATTGCGCCCGCAGATATAAATGAGCGGACCTGCATATCTCGGCGACGGACAAATTGCGATTGTTGGATCTTTCCCAGAACCATCTGTTGTAGTCCCACTTCCCGAAGGCGTCGCTGTTACTGTAATCGTCGGGGTTAGCTGGTGTCCTACAATACCCGATGGATTCGGCGTAGGTCTATAGATATGGCTAGTCGGTTGTACAGGTATGACGGAAGGCGGCTTGACCAGACCGGCGATTGTATAAGCCAGCACAATCGCTGCCGTCGTGAGTAGCAATACTAGCCCGAAAGCGACCGGGAAGCTGAGCCTGAAAACGCGCAAGCCTGTATGATGCCCGTGCCGTCGTGTTGCTTGCTGTCCTCTCCCTGACAGACTATGCACCTGAAACTTGCGTTTCCGTTTGCCTGTCCACGCGCTGGTTAAAGCTTCGCCGCGCTGTATATGAAGCCATACCTGGTTCGATTGCAACTCAGGATAATAGGGATAACGCGACACATCCATGAGATGCTTCATTGCGTTGCTATCCTGAGTTAGACTGGCATGGAGCCGATTGCATGGTACGCACTCTGCAAGAAGATGCTCGTCAATGAGATTTTTCTCATGCTCGGAACATTGCTCGCCAATGTATGCAAGTAATATTTCATGCGTTGGATGTTCGACACCGCTCGCATCCCTTTTCCATAAAAGATCACTCGCCATACGCTATCTACCATCTCTTCTGACCCCAATGAAGCGGGGTCCTACATGCTGCGCCTGTGCCGGGGATGCCTCCCCGTAGATAGCGCGAAACTTCTCCACACCACGCGCCACTCGTTTCCGAACTGCCTCCGAACTCATATTAAGAATTTGGCCGATTTCTTCGTAACTGAAATTATTGCCAAAGCGAAGTTGCAAAATAGCCGCGTCTTTCGGGTCCATCCTGCTCAGCGCCTGCTGCACCACAATGCGTGTGACCGATTGATCTTCCGGGCCAGCCATTGCCAGGCTATCGTCCAGGTCTTCGGAGCCGTCGAAAGGGATCATCTGCCGCAGGCGTTTTCTGTTGAGGTAGCGCAGGCCATAATTTGTGGCAATACGATAGATCCAGGCATCTAGCTTGAGTTCGCCAGATGTCTTGCCTATCTCCTTATACACCTGCAAAAAAGTATCTTGCGCAAGGTCAAGAGCAACTTCTCGATCCCCCACGAGTCGATGCAAATAGCCTGTGAGAGGTTGTTGTAACCGTTCGATTAACATACAATAAGTTGGTGCATCCCCCGCGCGTAGACGCTCTACCACCAGATCATCCATCACCATACTGGCCTTACCCCAACGGCCTTTCCGCTAGGCTTCCCCATAACGAATAGTTCCGCCTCTACTGATATAATCATCCAGGGAGGAAAAAGCGGACACTTTAGTTGAGCAATATTTATGCGCTTCCCCACATGCGCATATGCTTACATGCAATAGCGCATATTTATGAAACGATGGTGGCGATACTATGGTATCCCGATGAACCTATAGGTAAGGGGGGAGCCTCGTTGGGGTCCTGCACGTTGCCCTCCAGGTCGATGGCACGCGCCGTGATTATCACGTTGGCGTTGATGGTTGGTTTCCAGGCATATTCCCAGACTACCCAGGTGAGGTCTGATGCAGGCCGCTTGAGAACGGCGGGGTGCCACGTCTGGCCGGAGTCAAGGCTAACGTCCACCTCGCTGATGCCTTTGTTGCCCGAAAAGGCTACACCCGCTATGTAGGTCGTGCGATTGATGGAGACGTTGCTGCCATCCAGGGGCGTGTCGATGCGCGCGGTCATGCGTACCGGGGCGGCGTCATCCCAGCCGCGTTGTTGCCAGTAGCCCTGAAAGTTGTAATTGATGACTTCGATGCGGTTGAGCCATTTGCAGTGCTTCATGCCATAGATGCCCGGCACGAGCATACGCGCAGGGAAACCATGCCCCTGCGGCAGCGTGACGCCGTTCATGCGTACCGCGAGCAGCGTTGTCGGCTCCAGCGCTTTGCTCAGGTGAATGCTATCGGTATAGTCATCGACCGCGTGAAAAACGATTTTGGTTGCGCCCGTTTTAACGCCCGCGCGTTGCAGCAGGCTCGCCAGTGGAATGCCCTCCCACTGCGCATTGCTCATGTATGGCCCGCCGACATCGTTACTGATACACATTAGCGATTCGTTCTGAATCTGCCTGGGCAGCGCCATCAATTCGTTGTAGCTGAGAGTAAAAGGATGCTCGACCTCGCCATCAACGGAGAGTTGCCAGCTTGCGCCATTCACGGTAGGATCGGCCAGATTCTTCGAGACGATATAGAACTGATCGTTGGAGGTGATTTCAGGTGAGAGGAAAGGCGCGGGCTGAATCGTCCCATAGTTGGGCGTGGGCGGCGGCACAATCTTACTCTGGTAATGCTGCAATAACTTCGCAACAGGCACTTTGGCCGAACTGACGCCGCCCGTGATAAAACGCCACACGCCTACTCCAGCCACTGCGATTCCCCCGATAACCAGGCCGCGTGTCAGCAGAGCGCGGCGCGAAAGTGACTCGCCCACCTCATCGTTCGATAGCTCTTTACGTTTTGACGCGGGAGCGTCCGCAACGGGCAACGAGGCCATCAGCCAGTCGGCGATAAAGACGAACGACAGGCCAAAAACGAGGCCTACTGCGGCCAGGCTCAGCATACCCGCGTTGATGCCAGCGTTCAGGCTCGCCCCGAACAGACCGCCATTCGTCAATGGCAACAGGATGACACCTGCGAAAAGCCATAGAATAACGGCCAGTACCAGACCATGATACCAGCGCAAACGATCGCCCTGCGCGTTAATACGCGCATTAAAAATCGCGCCGCTCAAGGCGAATACGAAACACTGCCCGATCAGAATAATATAGAAGAAAATGGTTTTGGCGTCCGCGCCGATCAACTGGTGCAGAAATTCAAAAAGATTCGACGGCATCAGCGCGGTGAGTTCAGAGCCGAAAACATCCGGCAGCAATATGCCATTCCATGTCACACTGATAAAGAACATGGCACCAGACGCGATGATACCTGCCAGCAGACCAGCCAGAAAACTAACTCTAAACGGGCTTTTCCGGCGCAAAAATGCAATTTTCATGGGACGAGGCTTTCCAATAATACCTTTTATATTGACGCATACGTACTATATGCACATACCGTACTATGTTACACACCATACTATAACACGGCAATGATAGCCTCGATTTACTGGTTTTTCACATTGTCTCGATAAGATTGACGCGCTCTTTGCGCCATTCCAGCTTGCGGTACTTCTCTTCTTCAAGACGCTGGGCCAGCGCCCATTCTGAGGCGGTCAATGTCCCCTCTACGAACTCGTTGTGCAGGGCGGCGCTGAAACCCACGCGAAAAGCGTGGGCTACATCGTCCCACGCGGCTTGCGGGGCGAATGTATGCAGGGGGGTGGTTTTCTGACGATAGGCGGCTAACGCATCTTCACGAGTGGTTGTGTCGGAGAAACGCAGCATGGCGAAAAATTCGGCGGCGCGATCATCCAGTGGCAACGATCCCTGTTGCAATAGCGCGTCATCTTTCCATACCTGCGCGCTGCCGATCAACTTGAAGCCGCCGCTGGTCAGGTCGGCCTGTGTAGAGGAGGCGAAACAGGCGGCGGAAGGATGTTTGCTAACGCGCTCGTCGCTCAGTTCGGCTCGCACTCCCAGCAGGTTGAGCGCGGCCTGCAAGCCCTGCGCGAGATAGGCATAAGCAGCCACGATGCCTGATGGAATCCCATGTCGTTTGCTGATAATGATACTGTAAGTGAACTCGTCACGGTGGTAGACGGCGCGCCCGCCGGTGGGACGCCGCACCAGCTCAACGCCCTGCTGGTCGCACACGTCGCGCACTATTTCACGCTCGACGCTCTGAAAGCGTCCCAGCGAGATAGAAGGAGACGACCAGCGAAAGACGCGCAAGGTGGGAGGCGCTTCGTCGCGCAGGTGATGCAGCAGCACAGCCTCGTCAATCGCCATATTCATAGCGGCGCTTTGTATGTGAGTGTTGAGAAATCGGTAGGGTTTCGACATGGGTGCTGGTATCCTTTAGCTTAACGCACGCAGGCGCGCGGCTCGCCACTTTTCGCGCTGATCTTCGCGCACTTGCTCCGAGGCGGGAATATATTGCACCAGGAAATCATCCCGGTACGCTGCGTAGTTGCCTGAGATGATGGCAGCGCGTAACTCGCTGGCAAGCCGCAGCATGAAGCGAATATTATGGATGCTGCCAAGACGATAATACAGATATTCCCCGGCTCGCAACAGGTGATGCACGTAGGCCGCGCTATAGTTGTGACAGGTATAGCAATCGCAGCCCTCTTCGATAGGACCACGTTCGGCGCGGAAACGCGCCGATTTGATATTGACGCGGCCTGAGCGGGTAAATAAGCCTCCGTGCCGCGCTACGCGAGTGGGCAGCACGCAATCGAACATATCCATGCCGAGTCCCACACCTATGACCAGGTCTTCGGGCGAGCCGACGCCGAGCAGGTGACGCGGCTTGTCGCGTGGCAGTTGGGGCGTGACGTAGCGCAGCATCTCCCACATCATAGCCTTAGGCTCGCCCACCGAAAGACCGCCTATCGAGAGGCCAGGGAAAGGCAGGTTGCCGGTGTAATGCGCGCTCTTCTGGCGTAGTTCCGCCTCGAATGCGCCCTGCACAATGCCGAAGAGAGTCTGTTCTGGCCGATACTTTTCTTTGGCGATCAAGGCGCGTTCCGCCCAACGGTGCGTGCGCTCCATCGCCGCTTTCGCCTCCTGTGGCGAACATGGATAGGCCGCGCAAATATCTAACGGCAGGATGATGTCCGCGCCCAGGTCCGCCTCGATCTGCATGACGCTTTCCGGCGTGAGCGTGTGCGCTGAACCGTCCAGGTGAGATTTGAAAGCCGCGCCATCCTCGCTCAATTTGCGCAGGTGACCCAGGCTAAAGACCTGGAAGCCACCGCTATCGGTGAGTATTGGCCCATCCCAGTGCGTAAACGAGTGCAGGCCACCAAGCTCCGCAATCAACTGTGAGCCGGGACGTAACATCAGGTGGTAGGTATTGGCGAGAATGATTTGCGCCCCCGCCTGGCGCAATTCTTCGGGCGAGACGCTTTTTACGCTGGCCTGCGTGCCAACCGGCATAAAAATGGGCGTCTGGATAGCGCCGTGTGGCGTCTGGATGGTTCCGGCGCGTACCCAACTATTGGGGCATTCGGCATCAATGGTAAACGTAAATGATGACATGGATTCCTGGCTTTTCAACAACTGAGTTTCTGTGCTTGTATTTTCGCACATGCGTCAAGGTTGGGGTCAAGGATCATTAGTTACTCGCGAACCATTTCTTTATGTACATTAGAAGCAATGGCTTCAAAGATATCCGCATCCGTCTCTTGTTGCCAGGTCGGAAGCTGTTCCCAATCAGCAACATAACTTTCTTTCGGCTGAGCAAAATGCTTAAAAATCTGCCCGATCCAGCACAGACACACAAAGCGTCCTTTTTGTGCGCGGCTGAGTTGGCTGGCCCGCCCATCTGTTACCTGCACGAACTGGCTCACTTGCTCGTAGACCGCAATGGCACTCTGTTGTTCCCAGGCTTGCATCTCCTCCCACGGAGCAACATAGCCCGATTTGGGTGTTCCCGAATAATAGGTAGTGACACCTGTAATCCAGGCGGACCTGAAAAATCGTCCCGCCTGTTCCTGCTCTTTATTCATCGTAATACTCCTTTTCTTCTCTATCGTATTAGACGAGCAAGCGCATACGTTAATATAGATCATTTTCATGCATGTGCAAAGAAAGCCGACGCTAGCAGGCATCCAATTGCATACCTAAATTGCAAACATAAGGATTGTTAGCATCGTGTTCTTTTAGTTGCAGACAGAGCGAATACACTTGTGATACTTTATCTTGTGCGTGTAGAACTTTTGCAATGTTGAGTGCCTCACTTGCCAACTGTGCGCTTCCCTCTATGTCCTTTTCAGCACAGTACAAACGCGCTTCCGTGAGCGATAGGTTGATGCGCCAAATCACAAGATCGGGACTCAGAGTTTTCCAAGCTGTATTCAGTTCGTTCCTTGCTTCTTTGAATCGGTGAAGTTGTATCAACGTTTTTGCGCGTTCATGGTGGGTTGTCGTAACATTCAGTTTCACAAAACTATCATCCTCTTCAATACCACCTTTATACACCAGATTCGCCACTTGCTCATGCCACCTATCGCACTGTGTCTTCATCTGTTGACTGTTTTCTGCGCCATCAGCGTATACTTCGGCAGCCACAAGGTAGATATTACCTTTAAGCGGAGAACGTACCCTCTCTGCATAGACTAATGCAGCATCTACATCGTCTTTTGCAAGCGTGCGATGTTTTTGTTCAAGATGGAGTCTTGCTCGCCAGAAGTAGGCAGATGCTAGCAGTTCAGCATCTTCAAGTTGCGTAGCAACCTCAATGCCCGATTGTGCATCACATAAAGCTTGCTTTGTCTTCATCTGCCGTTGCGCAAACCGTGTCGCAAGCTGGTAATATCTACAGAGGAGCGTTAGCCACTGCTCTCGCTCAGTTAGTGGTGGCTTGTCAGCAAGTACAGCCAACCTTGCTAGTTGTCTGTTAAATCTTGGCGCGAATTGTTCGATACCACCCCGCCAGGTTGCTTCCCACCCCATGGCAAGCAGGTCTTCATAGAGTGCAAACGTCCCTTCTTCAAAACCGATAGTTCCCCAAACATCGTCATGAGGTAGAACAAATAATGCTCCAGCAGTACTCAGCAAACGTAATAGCTCCCGACGTTGCTTGTTCATGGCGTCACTTTCTTGTTCAGACTCCAGGAAAAGCGGACCATTGGCTATTGAGAAATCACCATGTGCAAGAAAAGTTTTCTCAGGTACACTGTTCAAATACAGGCGAACATGTCCCACCTGTATCGCGTCTTTTACCTCTTGGAGATTTAACCCCATCAGTTGAGCAAGACGTGTAACTTCATGATAAGCGGGAAAACGCCTTCCCTGCTCCCACGAGCTGATCGTCTCTTTGGAATAGCCAAACCGTGCCGCAATTTCAGCTTGCGTACAATTATACCTATAGGATTTCCGATAATGCCTGAGAAGTTCGCCAAAGCTGGTCTCCTGTTCCATTATTCCTCTCCTGCTCATTGCGCTGTACAACAACTACTACTACCTGTTGTACGTGCGCATGTACTCATCTGCAC
>JBOGTO010000288.1:0-2470 GCA_050695155.1 Ktedonobacteraceae bacterium | reverse complement strand
CCTCTACTATGACCATGAGGCGGATTAGCAAGACCGTTCTTAGTAGAGGCGACCCTGGCGGTCGCCTTCCCTCCAAGCTTTTCAATCGTCCAGGGGGTGCGGCTATTGGCAAAAGGGGCGTCTCTCTTCTATAATAAGCGCAGGGTTTTGACCTTCCTCAAAGAAACTGGGCAGTTTATGAATGTACCAAAGCATCATCGAAACAGGAGAGGGATCTGATCAAATGAAGACGAAGACCATAAATAGCTTGTTCGCTTCAGCGGTAGAACGATTCCCAGGACGTACAGCGTTACTCGAGCCGGTCGATGGCGCTGGCGTAGTGTCATATACCTATGCTGAACTTCAAGCAAAGGTGTATGCGTTTACTGGATTTTTACAGGAACAGCATGTCGTTAAAGAGCAACGTCTCATGCTCTGGGCAGCCAGCAGGGTCGATTGGATGGTGGCTTTCCTCGGTACGCTGCTGGCGGGCGGGGTGATCGTGCCACTGGACATCAATTCAAAGGAAGATTTCATCACACGCATCGCGCAAACGACCGGGGCCACGCATCTCATAGCGACAGGCAAGCAGTATGCAACGTTGAAAAATCCCTCTTTACCATTAATCGATCTCGACAATCTGCCACAGGGGCAGCTTGATGCGGCAGCGCTGCCGGAGGTGACGGGCGACGACCTGGCCGAGCTGGTCTTTACATCGGGAACGACCGGACAGCCAAAGGGAGTGATGCTCAGCCATTGGAACATTACCAGCGATGCGCTGGCCGCGCTCGAAGTGGTAAAAATCACGCAGGAGGATCGCACGCTCTCCATCCTCCCATTAAGCCACATGTTCGAGATGACCATCGAGATCGCCGAGTTCCATGGCGGCGCGAGTATCTTATACGCGAGGTCGCTGGTTCCCGATACGCTGCTCAAATTGCTGGGTACGCAGGGAATTACCTGTATGGTGCTGGTGCCACAAGCTTTGCAGCTTTTTATGAACGGCATCGAGCGACAGGTGCGCATACAGAAGAAAGTGAAGCAGTGGGAATTTTTGCATCGCGTCGCGCGCTGGCTGCCTTTTGGCGCAAGGCGTCTACTCTTCGGCGCGGTGCATAAGCGTTTCGGCGGCCATTTCCGCTTCTTTGTAAGTGGAGGCGCGTATTTACCACCCAAACTGGCAGAACGCTGGGAGAATATGGGCTTTCGCGTCATGCAAGGCTACGGCGCGACCGAATGCTCACCCGTCGTCTCCGTGACGCGCCACGAAGATCATACTTACGAAAGCGTCGGGCAACCTCTCCCCGGTATGGAAGTGGAGATCGCCGAAGACGGCGAACTGCTGGTGCGCGGCCCCAACGTGGCGCAAGGGTACTGGAAAAATCCCGAAGCGACGGCTGCCGTCTTCAAGGATGGCCGGTATTATACCGGCGACCTGGGCTATAAGGATGAGAAAGGTCGGCTTTATCTGAAGGGGCGCAAGAATAATCTGATTGTGCTTGCCAATGGCCTGAATGTCTACCCGGAAGATATTGAGAATGTGTTGCTGCTTCATCCGGCCATCAAGGATGCTGTGGTGATAGGCTTGATGGAAAACGGCGAGGGACCGACTGTGTATGCCATTCTTTTAATGGAAGACCCGTCACAGGCCAGAGCCGCGATCCAGCAGACGAATAAGCAACTCGCCTCGCACCAGCAGATTCGCGGCTATACGCTGTGGCCGGAGAAAGATTTTCCGCGCACACCCTCGCTCAAAGTGAAGCGGCCAGAGGTGATGGACAAGTTACCATCGATTCGTGCCTCGGCGAAGGCAGAGCGTTGAAAGATGCTATGTTATATCTAGTAGCAACGCCGATTGGCAACCTGGGCGATATTACGTTACGCGCCCTGGAGATTTTGCGCGCGGTAGATTACGTCGCTAGCGAGGATACGCGCAAGACGGGGATGCTGCTCAAGCACTTCGATATTGCAAAGCCGCAAATCGCCTTCCACGAATATAATGAGGAGCGAGCAGGCCAGCATATCGAGGATTTGTTGAAGCAAGGGAAGTCGATAGCGCTGGTGACGGATGCCGGAACGCCGGGCATCTCCGATCCTGGCTATACGTTGGTGCGCCGCGCCATTGATGCCAACCTGGATGTTACCATGATACCCGGCCCGACGGCCTTTGCAATGGCGCTGGTGCTTTCCGGTCTGCCGGTGCATAGTTTCACCTTTCGCGGCTTTCCCCCGCGCAAACCCGGTCCGCGCCGCCGCTTCATCGAAATCGACAAAGACGCCCCTCACACCTTGATCTACTACGAAAGCCCGTATCGTCTAGCCGCCTTCCTCCAGGATGCGCAAGAAGTTCTGGGAGACAGGGAAGCTACGCTTGCCAACGACCTGACCAAGATGTTCGAGCATATCGAGCGCGGCCCAATTTCGTCATTGCTGCAATGGGTTGAGCAACAGACGAAACTCAGGGGAGAGTTTATTGTGGTGATAGCAGGTC
>JBOGTO010000287.1:0-2982 GCA_050695155.1 Ktedonobacteraceae bacterium | reverse complement strand
GTTCATAGTAGAGGCGACCCTTGCGGTCGCCTTTCTGTTGTTCACAGATGCTATCATTCTCCGTCCCGGCAATTGAGGATTGGCGAATCAGTAGTATAATACAGCCATGAACCTGCAAATAGAGCTTGCGCCACAACATAAAAGCGGTTTGCTGCTGAGAAATCCGGTCATGACGGCGGCTGGCACCTTTGGCTATGGCGTCGAATACGCGAAGATCGCCGAGATACACCGGCTGGGAGCTATTGTCTGCAAGGGGACGACGCTTCATGCTCGCGCGGGCAACGAGCATCCACGCACGCTTGAGACAGCTTCGGGTATGCTCAACGCCATAGGGTTGCAGAATCCGGGTGTCCATGCTGTGCTGAAAAAATACGCGCCTATCTGGGCAGGCTGGCAAACGCCTGTGATTGTTAATATCGCGGGCGAAACTATCGAAGAATTTGTGGCGCTGGCCGGAATCATTGAGAGGGTAGAGGGCGTAGCAGGTATTGAAGTTAATGTCTCCTGCCCCAATATTCGCGCCGGAGGTGTTGTCTTCGGCGCGGACCCGCAGGCCGTCGCTGATGTTACATCGGCAGTGCGCCGCGCTACGACGCTGCCCATGATCGTGAAGCTTTCGCCTAACAGTGGCGATGCGCGACCAACCGCCATAGCTGCCGCCGCGTCAGGAGCCGATGCAGTCTCGCTCATCAATACGATTACTGGCATGTCCATCGATACTCGTAACAAACGCCCTACGCTGGCTAACGTCACTGGCGGCTTATCCGGCCCGGCGATCAAACCCATTGCCCTGCGTATGGTCTACGAAGTGGCAGGTGAGTTGCGGTCAGCATATCCTAATGTGCCGGTTATCGGCATTGGCGGCATCGGCAACGCCAGCGATGCGCTCGAATTTCTCATGGCGGGCGCATCGGCCATCCAAGTTGGCACTATGAACTTTGTGAACCCGCGCGCGGGCGTGGAGATTATCGAGGGGATTGAGGCATTTCTCCAGCAAGAAGGCGTATCCGAAATTGCAGAAATTATCGGAGCCGCGCTGCCGTAGCGAGATATTACGCAGCTACAGTCAGCGCGTTTTGCCGGTGACAACCCTCTCAATCTTATGCTAAACGCTCTGCAAACTGGCGATAGCGAGCGGTTCGCCTGGCGCGAGAATTTGGACGATGGTTTCTGGCGCAAGCTCGGCTGCTGCGTGTTTGAACGCCTGCGCCGTGCCGGTACGTTTGACCAGCAAGCGATCACCGATTGGACCATCAGTATAGGCATAGTGAATAGGCACGGTGTAGCCTTCATAACTCCAGGGCGACGAGAGACCAGTTCGCCCATTCATCAACCGCTCGGGATTATTCCGTCGCTCGAGCAGGAGCCAGCGTCCGTGCGCGTGAGCGAACCTGGAAGGCATAGACGATCAAGGACAATCCGAACACGATGGCAAAGATGCCAACCAACCATAGAACGGTCAGCAGCCCGGCGCCAGGATGCACGATCAGGATCAGGCCGAAGATGATAGAGAGCAGGCCAGCAAGAGCTAACCCCCAGCGGTGTCTCGCCGAGCCAGCCACGACGAAAGCGGCACTGATCTTCAAGACGCCCGTCATCAGCGCCCAGATGGCTACCAGGTAGAGCAGCACCAGCGCCGTCTTCACGGGCCAGACCAGAACCAGAATGCCAAAGATGATCCCCACGACTCCTTCCAGCAACAGCATCCACCAGGTACGCGAGGAACTACGTTCCTGCAACGAGACGACGATGGTGGTTATCCCATCGAGGATGGCATACACTGCGAACACGTAGATGAAGGCGAGGAGTACAATGAGCGGGTCTGCCAGGGCAATGATCCCAAACACAAGTGCGAGGATTCCTCGGACCAGTGATACCCACCAATGGCGGTGAGTGATTTGTAGAGCGGCGTTCTTCATCGCGTCTTTCCTTTCCCTGCCTCTCCATCCGGC
This sequence comes from Ktedonobacteraceae bacterium, assembly GCA_050695155.1. Taxonomy (GTDB): domain Bacteria; phylum Chloroflexota; class Ktedonobacteria; order Ktedonobacterales; family Ktedonobacteraceae; genus CF-113. Next base: position 1,030 of record JBOGTO010000287.1, on the reverse strand, counting down.
AGAGGACTCATCGACAGCAATTCAAGCCTACAGACCTGGAAGAATGGCGGGGATGCTCCTTTCTATTCTCCAGTAACCCTTCGTCACAGAAGGCCTGATCTATTGTATCATGGGAGAGTTCCTTTCCCATAATGTGGAGCCAGTTCTACTACGATTACTCAAACTCTGCTCTCAACGGTTCCGCTATCTCCTCGCCAATACGATGAACTATGCCTTCGGGGTAGGGAGGTCTTAAATTCAAGATGATATGGGTTGCGCCAGCTTCAATATATGGCTTTATCTCATTGAGCGTTTCTGCCGGGTTATTGTAGTTGACGACGGTCTGGATCGAGACTTCGATGGTGGAGGGGTCGCGCCCGACGGCGGCGCAGTGTCCTGCCAGCACCTCAAGTTTATGGTTGAGAATTTCAACCGAGCCACCCACAAAATTCCAGACGCTGGCGTACTGGGCCACGACACGCAGCGTCAATTGCTCGCCACTGCCGCCAATGACAAAGGGAGGATACGGCTTTTGTACGGGCTTTGGCTCGCAACGCGCATCTTTAAGCTGGTAATACTTGCCGTCAAAATTGGCGACGGTTTCCGTCCACATGCGCTTAATCACCTCGCACGCTTCGCCAAGTCGGCGAATGCGCTCGCCAGGAGTATAGAGCGGAATGCCGTACATATTGCTCTCAAGCTCGTTCCATCCTGCTCCGATGCCCATGTCCAGGCGACCATGCGAAATGTTGTCTACGGTTGCTCCTATCTTTGCCAGCACAGCAGGATGGCGGTACGTATTGCCCGTCACCATCAGCCCGACACGCAGGCGTTCAGTGCGCGCAGCCAATGCTCCCAGCAGCGTCCAGCCTTCCAGTTGTGGGCCGGTTGGATCGGGTCCCAGTGGAATAAAGTGGTCGAAAGCCCAGGCGTGTTCGATGATGGGAACGCTATCTGCCTCAAGCCAGACGCGGAGTATATCGTCATATGTTGTGTTTTGCTGAGCAGTTTTAATTCCAAAACGGAGTTTCATGTGGTACCTTTCTAAACT
>JBOGTO010000286.1:0-8733 GCA_050695155.1 Ktedonobacteraceae bacterium | reverse complement strand
ATTATTGCGTTATTGATACGACCGCAAGGTATTTTCGCCTCGCGCGGGCGCGCATAGATACGCATGAGAGGAAAAGACGATGCCAACATTTGTTTTCTACCTGCTCACGCTGGCCGTCTTCGGTGCCATTTACGGTACCCTGGCGATGGGGCTGAATATCCAGTGGGGCTACACGGGCATACTTGATTTCATGTATATTGCTTTCGTAGCCGTGGGAGGCTACGTCACTTCGCTTCTCATGATGCAACCTGCGTTACCGGGGTCTGGCTTCCAATACATACTTGGTCTGAACTGGCCCTTTATTCCAGCCTTGTTGGTTGGCGGGCTGGCAGCCGCCCTGCTTGCCCTTGTCGTAGGTTTGCTCTCGTTGAACCGCCTGCGCAGCGACTACTTCGCCATCGTGACGATAGCGGTCAGCCTGGTACTGTATACCATCGCCGGTAATGACACGCCGCTAGTCAACGGCTGGGACGGCATCTCCGGCATTCCACAACCATTCCAGGGTACACTGAACCTGGATTACAACTCCTACCAATTCTTCTTCCTGGGGCTATGCCTGGTCATTCTGATTATCGTCTACATCTTCTCCGAGCGCCTCTATCGCTCGCCATTCGGACGAGCGTTGCGCAGCGTGCGCGAAGATGAAATGGTGGCGGAGGGGTTGGGCAAAAATGTATTCGCGCTGCGCTTAAAAGCCTTTGTGATCGGAGCTTTCATTGCTGGCATTGGTGGCAGTATGCTGGTCATCTACGTAGATGCTTTCAACCCGAGCGCCTGGACGACGGGCGAGACGTTCTTCCTGTGGGCCGCGCTACTGCTGGGAGGCAGCGCCAACAACCGGGGCGCGATGCTGGGAGCATTGATTGTGCCGGTGCTATTCGCCGAAATTACCCGCTTCCTGCCCGCCTTCGGCTCGCCACAAGTGGTGAACGCTTTCCGCTATATCGCCATTGGCATCTTGCTCATCCTGACGGTACGCTTCCGCCCACAGGGCATTCTCGGCGAGAAACGCTTTCGCGTGCGCAAGAGCAAGCTACGACAGATCGAACCCGCGTTAGCAAGCGCCAGTCCGGGAGTGCATGTTACCGGCGCGGACCTGGCGGATGATCCCGGCACACTGGCAGATAGCGCCACACCATTGCAAGATGAGGAGGGGAAAACGCTATGAGTAGCGACACGCGCCAGGATGACCGCGAGAATAACCAGCACGAGCGCGAGGAGGATAGCCAGGGCGACCGCGAGGGTCGCCCCTACCCTACTACGGGTGTCGCAACGGTGAGTCGAGTTGATAAGGTCATACTCGAAGCGCGGAACATGGCGAAAAACTTTGGCGGACTGCGCGCGGTGGATGACTGTTCCTTTACTGTGACACGAGGTAGCATCACCGGTCTGATTGGCCCCAATGGTGCGGGCAAAAGTACGGCAGCCAATCTGATTACGGGCTTTATCCGCGCCGACTCCGGTTCTATCCTGTTTGATGGCAAGGATCTTGCGCGCCTGCCAGCCCACCGGATTGCGCGGCATGGCCTGACGCGCACCTTTCAGATCACGCGGGAACTTGAGCGCATGACGGTGACGGAGAACATGTTGGCAGCCCCGCACCATCAACTGGGCGAGAGCTTCTGGCTCGGATTGTTGGGCCTTCCGGCGGTGCGCCGACAGGAGGACGAGAGCCTGAAGCGCGCACTCAAACTGCTGAGGGATTTTGACCTGTACCACTTGCGCGATGAATACGCGGGGAATCTGAGCGGAGGACAGCGCCGCCTGTTGGAACTGGCGCGCGTAGTGATGACGCAGCCCAAACTGCTGCTGCTGGACGAGCCATTTGCAGGCATCAATCCCGTGCTGGCGGAGCGTCTTAGTGACTACATCGATGCGCTTTGTAAAGATGAGGGCATCACGTTCCTGATTATTGAACACAACCTGGCGATGGTGGAACGGCTCTGCCAGACGGTAATCGTCATGGCGCTGGGACGCGCGATTGCCGAGGGCAGCATGGCGGAACTGCGCCAGAACCCGGCGGTAGTAGACGCCTATCTAGGGGAGGGGTAAAGCCATGACGACACACAACCCGGAAAAATCCCCCAACAACGCCTCCAATGGCGGGCTCCAGGAAACGCAAGCCGCCATTCTGGAAGTTCAGGGGGTCGAAGGAGGCTATGGACACGCCAAGATTCTGAATAGCGTCTCGCTCAAGCTTGAAATGGGCCAGCTTGTTTCGGTGGTTGGGCCAAACGGGGCAGGGAAAAGTACGCTGATGAAAGCCATCTTCGGGTTGATTCGCGTGACCGCCGGGCGCATTTTGCTGAACGGGAAAAACATTACCAATACTCAACCGGAGTTATTGGTGCAACGGGGCATGGCCTACGTGCCACAAAACAATAATGTATTTCCTTCGCTCTCGGTACTGGAAAACCTGGAGATGGGAGCCTATATTCGCAAAGATAACTTCCGCGCGCGCATTGAAGAGATGTTCACGCTCTTCCCCGACTTGCGTGACAGCCGCCAACGACCTGCCGGGCAACTCAGCGGCGGGCAGCGCAATATGCTGGCAATGGCGCGCGCATTGATGCTGGACACGCGCGTATTATTGCTGGATGAGCCGACAGCCGGGCTGGCTCCCAGGGTCACGCTCAGTGTTTGGGATCGTATCCTGAGCATCCGTGACTCCGGTGTAGCAGTGCTGGTTGTCGAGCAAAACACGCGCATGGCGCTGGAACGTTCCGATTATGGCTACATCCTCGTGACCGGGCGCAATCGCTTCGAGGGACCCGGCTCCGAGTTGATAGCAAGTAAGGAGGTGGCAAATCTGTATCTTGGGCAATAATTGCCCGCAAATGACACGCCGTAGAGATGAGAGTTTCGGCGTGGTTGGTTCCACAGGTCTAAACAGACGAGGAGTAAAACAATGCGTACTTTTTCCACATCGTGGTGGGCCAAAACGTCTACCGCCGCACTTATTCTACTGGCAATGCTGGTGACTGCCTGTGGTGGCAGTAACAACAACGGCAACAATGGCAGCACGAACACTTCTCCCATTAAGGTAGGCGTGATCGGCCCAATGAGCGGCTTTGAGTCCTTCATCGGTCCAGACATCCTGAAAGGGGTGCAAGTTGCTGTTGACCAGATTAACGCCAATGGCGGCATTCTGGGACGCCAGGTGCAGATAGTGACGGCTGATACCGGCGGTGACGCGGTGGATGCAGTACCGGCTCTGCGCAAGCTGATCAATATAGACCAGGTCAATTTGATCGTTGGTCCATCGTCGTTGGAGGCAGAGGCGGTGTTGCCAATCCTGCAACAGAGCAAGATTCCAGATGTGATCGTAGGCGGCACGACGCAGCTTGATAACCTCACCAGCAAGTATGTGTGGCGCAGCAGCCCCTCTGATAACCTGCTGGGCGTAGCGATGGCATACTACGCGCATAGCAAGGGCTATACAAAGGCAGCGGTGGTCTTTGGTAGCAATGAGTCGGCGCAGACGCTGAAAGCGCCGGTGGAAGATGCTTTCAAGCGGCATGGCGGCACTATCGTGGCCGATATTAACCTGGTACCCGATCAGTCTTCCTATCGTTCTGAGATTGAGCAGATCTACGCGGCGAATCCCCAGGTGGTGTTTACACAGGTGGACGCGCAGACGGGCGCAACGCTCTTCAGCGAGATCAAAGAGCTAAAGGGTCTGGCATTACCATTCATCGGTACTGATGTGACGGCCTCATCCGACTTCATTAAAGCCATCTCGCCTGCTACAGCTCAAAAGGTGCTAACCTCGCTACAGGGTACCTCAACGGGTACTCAGGCAACGGATGAGTTTAAGCAATTGTACCAGACAAAGTTTGGCGCAACCCCTGTCGAACTGGCAGACTACGGCTACGATGGCATGAACATACTAGCCCTGGCGGCGGATGCGGCAGGCTCGCTGAACGGCGATGCGGTAGGCGCGAAGATGAAAACGGTGGCAAACCCGCCGGGTACAATGGTCTACGACTATAAGACGGCATACACGGCCCTGAAAGCGGGTACAAAAATCAACTACGAGGGGGCAAGCGGGCCGATGGACTTCAACGAACACAACAATGTTATCGGCGGCTTCGATGCAGTGGCATCTGATGCCTCTGGCAACATTAATACGGCGTTGACGATTACAGCCCAACAACTGAACGGGTATTAGTCTCTCCCCTGACGCCCACAAGGGGCGTCACTACATCTGGATTGCCCCGCCTCCATTTTTCCTTTTGCGGGAGACGAGGGAGGTGGGGCGGCTTTCTTAAATGTAGGGATGCCCCTTGCGGGCATCCGGCCCAGCGCTTTTTCCCAATCTGGGTAGATCGTCCGGTCTAGCATTCTTACACACGTACATGAATATATCCCTGGGCCAGTCGCAGCAACATCGTATGCGCGCTGACCTGGTAACGCTGCGCGAGCGCACAGACGAATGCCTCGTCCAGGTAATCGACAGGCTTTTCTTTGAGATCAGCAGCCATGCTGGCTGCTGGCACGAGGAGTTCACCAGCGACCATGCTGGCTTCAAACTCGCTGAGATCAATTTTCAAGGACGTTTGCTGCACATGGAGCGGAAAGGGAAAGTCGCGGTCGATATGAATGCCGCTATGGTGGCGCAATTCAATATGAGCCAGTTCATGGGCAATAGCAAAACGCTGTTGGAGCCTGTTATGCAGCGCGTTGATACCAATAACCGGCTGCCTACCCTCCCAGAGCAGCAATCCCGACAGAGAACCTTCGTAAGGAACACAGCGTAATTGTACGCCTCTCAATCGCGCGATTGGAGCAGATACTCCTTCAAATCATTGATGGGGTTTCTGCTCAGCGCATTTAACTGGTCGTAATCATCGATGACGAGCAAGATGGGAGGTAAATCCCTGCCAACCGGTTCATCATCATCGTCCTCCTTCTGCTCCAACTCTGTCTGCAAACGCGCCATGCGCGCGCGCAATTCTTCTTTCAACGTGTTGATGGCTGCGACCAGTTTCTCCTCGCTATCCACGTACTGCCAGATAGTGGGCAGGCGGCGCATAGGGCGCGAAGTGCGCCGGAAATCAACCAGCATAATCTTTGCATCAGCATAGGTGAGCGTACTGGCGAGCATCATCAAGCAGGTTTGCAGCACACCCGTGCGCCCGCTGCCAGGTCCACCCGCTACCAGCGCGTGCGGAGTATCGGCGCTTAGTTCGAGCGCAATAGACCGGAGCGAAAGGTCTTCGATGCCAATGCGCATCCGTATGGCGCGAGGTTGCGTGGATTGAGAGAACAGCGCATCGCCAAAGGCCGCCTCAACCAGAAAATCCTCGATATGCGCATAGTCAGGAAGCAATTGAATTGGAGGCGCTGCGCTACCATTACCCTCAACTTCTTTTGCCAGCGCTGCTACCAGTCCATCCAGCAACCGATTCCGCTCGTCATCGTCGTCACCCGACACTGGCAACGCGATATGCGCCTCATCCAGCGTCTGTCCGCGTCGGTAGCCACGCCCTGGCACGGCGGGATCGAGATGCGCGGCGTCGTTCTTGCCCAGGAAAATCAGCGAATCGGTCAGTTCAACCAGGCGCAGACCCAGGCGCAAGTCTATCAAGCTCATTAATTGCGAAGGAACAGCTATAGGCCGATCAACGCTCAAGACCAGATAGACACCGTAGGTGCGTCCGAAACGGGCAATTGCCAGCAAGAGATCCATTTCTTTATCAAAAGCCTGCTTAAATTCAATGAACTTATCAATCACCAGCACAACGGCTGGCAAATCGGGCAAAGATGGCTTTTCCTGGCGACGGCGTTGATATGCCAGAAAATCATCGCTCTGTTGATCGCGGCAGATGTTTTTGCGCTCCTCAATGATACCGTGCAACTTGCGCAATAAGCGGCGGATATATTCGCCATCTGCCTCTCCGAAAATGCCGCCAACGTGAGGCAGCTTTTCAAAGACGCGCAGCGCCTGACCACCAAAATCGACGAGGTACATATGCAATTGCGCTGGCGTATGCGTCTGCGCCAGCGAGATAATCAGGGTGCGCAGGAAAACGCTTTTGCCAGCGCCAGAGGCACCCGCTACCAGCACATGCCCGCCCTGACGCGCCATATCGAGCAGTAACGGCTCCTGCCGCTGCTCCACCGGCAGATCAACCAGGCCGACGGGACAGGTAAGCCAGCCATAGGGCGGCTGCGATTCGGCAAATTCGCTGGCTGCGGCAGGCTCGACACGCTGCGGCAGGTCGTGGCGCGCGTTAATTTCTTGCAGGCTGATGCGATTAGGCAACGGATCAGGCCAGGGCCGGAAGAGGTCAGCGCCAACGGTAGCGGTATATGGCTCGATCAAATCCATCAACACTTTCTGGTCGGTGACTTCCTCCGCGCCCATCGCTGCCTGTTTTGCCAGGATGATCGAGTCACTGGATACACGCGCCGTTTGCGAGATACGCGCGCTCTGCAATAACTCGAAGACTTCCGCGCCAACCTGGAAATAGGCGCGACCGGGGATGCTGAATGGCAACAGACCAGCCTCGGAACGCCCCAGCATATCGCGGCTATCCTGCACAGAGGCCACGCGCAGGCAAATGCGGAATTTGAGGTTGGACCAGATATTGGGATTAACCGAACCAGTAGGCTTCTGCGTTGCCAGGATCAGATGTACGCCCAGGCTGCGCCCTTTCTGTACCACGCTGACCAGCCCTTCCATAAATGTTGGGTGTTCTTTCGCCAGTTCCGCAAATTCGTCAATAACAATAAAAAGATTCGGCAGGGGCTGGTAAGCAGAGGGATTCTGCGCGCGCATGGTCTGGTATTGCGCGATCTTTTTGGCGTTGGCCCCGGCCAGCACCTGTTCGCGGCGTCTCAACTCGCTCTTGAGGGCGTGCAAGGCGCGCTCGGTCAGCCTGCCACTGAGGTCGCTGACCATGCCGACGGTATGCGGTATCTTTTCAAAAGGCTTGAAGGCCGCGCCACCTTTGAAGTCTACCAGCACAAAATTGACCAGGTGCGGGTGATGCGTCAGCGCAAGGCCGACGATCAATGAACTGAGCAATTCGCTTTTGCCCGCGCCGGTGGTACCGGCGATGATGCCATGCGGACCGTGCGCGTTGTCGTTGAAATCGATCCACACGGTGCCATTCAACCCCATACCCATCGGGGTGCGCAGGCGTCCAAAGGGAGGTGAACTCCACCACTGCTCGACCTGCTCGGCATTGCCCATGCCGAGCAGGTCGAGCAGGCGCACATTGGTGGGGAGATCAACGGCATCATCGCCTTCGATAGCGATGTGCAAGGGCGCGAGTTCGCGCGCGATGCTACGCGCCATTGCCACTTCCATAATATCAGGGCGCACATTTTGCAGCGTTTCGCCCGCGTAACCGGCGGCGGCGTAATGCAGGTTATCAGCATTGAGAATGCGCACGATGCCGCGACATTCGCCCGGTATGGCCTGTTCCTGAGCCACCAGGTAGATGATAGAGACGCCCAGTTGCTCGCCAAGCTTGAATGCGTTATTCAAGGCAGGATGTTTGCGCGCCTCGATATAGTCATGCACCATCACCACCAGGTGCGGCAGAGGCGTTTCTTGATTATTCGCCGTTGTATTCGGAGCGGCTGGCTCGCCATCTCCCCTGGTAGCGCGCTGGCTCAGTTCTTCCAGCAGCACATTCAACAGGAGATCGGCCTCCTCCTGGCCTGCCGCAAATAAACGCTCCAGCTTGCCCTGTTTGCTCTGCTTGAGCGGCAGTGTATGAGGCAGTTCTTTTAACCATATCCAGTCTTGTAGTTGCGATGTGGGGAAAAGGCCAAGAATGCGCACATCTTCCGGCGAATGTAATGCAGCAATCTGGCATAGAAAGCCGCGCGCGAAGTCGGCCACGATCTGGCGTGGCCCCGTAATGCCCAGCGACTTGACCTTTGTAAGCGGAACGCTGCATGGAATATCTTTTACCAGTGCAAAGTCCTGCTGTAACTCTTGCACTGTATCCAGCATGGGGTGCGTAATATCCATTTCGGGAGCCTGTATGTCAATGGTGAACGGATGCGTTCCCCGCCCTACACGCACGGCCAGGAAATCCGGGTCATCCGGGCGACGTTCCCACAGGTGTGTGCGCTCGTGAATGAACGTTTCCAGATCGGTAGTATCGGGGTCTTTGAGCAAGGCCAGTGCGCGCTGCTCATCGGCCTTCTCCTGTAACTGCGCGCGCAACGTTTTCAGCAGGTCACGATACTTGCTGTCGCCCTGCTTCCATTGCCGCTTGACCTGCTTTGTTTTCTGACCATTGACCGCTATGTTCATGAGCGGCGACATGAGAGAGAAAGCCAGCATAGGCAGGAGAAAAATCATTTGCTGCGGAGAGTTCTGACCGGCCACGTAATAGATGCCAACCATCAAGCCCACCATAACCAGAGGCATTATCAGCGTAATGTTGGATTGTTTGGGAGGAAGCGCATCCCGCGCCGGTGGCGCGGGAATAATAACTTTGCCCTGCGGGAATGAAGGCCAGATACGCGGCGGCCTGTTAAAGGTTTCTCGCGCCGGGATTTGCGTCTGCGGCTCTGCTACTGGCATCTCTTTCCTCTCTTTACGATATTGGCGCTGGCGCAGACACTTCTACGTGTCTGGTTGTCCGTAGGGGCGTGGGTGGACGATGATGGGGGTGGGGGCCTTCATGGCCGCCCGCGTCCCTGTTCGTTCACTTATTCGGATTGTGGAAAACCCAACGGGCGGGCGGCCATGAAGGCCCCCACCCC
>JBOGTO010000285.1:0-9755 GCA_050695155.1 Ktedonobacteraceae bacterium | reverse complement strand
GCCATGCCCCCTTTGCCCTTTTTGTTGGTATTTACCCCTTGACAAATAGCATACTTCTTGTGTAAGCTATGATTCCCAGGGCTAATATTATGTCGAGTTACTGCTTGCGCGGCATAAAAGCGACGCTGCTTTTCTATCTGCCTGAAATGCGATGATGCAATGATGCAAGAGTTTCGCGTCTGCGTCTAAGGAAGTCACATGCGCGCGCGTGCCTCAACTGATGACGATGATTTACGATGGAAGCATCCCGTTTGGAATGTGATCTCTTGTAGTTTGTTTTTGATTCCTCGATACTGTTCCTCTCACCTTTACCTTTTCAGTTTCAGCCCTCTCTTATGGACACTCATTTCGCTAGAACGCGAGCCAGGGGTGGGGTCTGCCCTCGCCCTGGTGCCAGCGTCATTTGCTAACTCAGCCTACAATGGCTATGAAGAAGGAGTCTCGGATGTCACCGCGATTTACACTTGGAATCGAAGAAGAATTTCAAATGGTAGACCGTCACACAGGCCAGTTGTCTTCGCGTATTCTGTCGATGTTGGAAAAGGGGGCGGCGCAGTTCGGCGATAAAATCAAGGCAGAGATGTTGCAATCGACCGTCGAACTGGTGAGCGATGTTTGTCCGAATATTCTGGCCGCGCGCCTGGAACTGCAACATACGCGCGCCATGCTGCTGAAGCTGGCGGAGCAGGAAGAATTGACTTTGATTAGCGCGGGTACGCACCCTACCGGCACCTGGGTAGAGCAGCTGGCGACGCCCAACGAACGTTATGCCGAACTGGAAGAACAATTGCAGGATGTCTGCCGTTCTATCCTGATCTTCGGGCTGCATGTGCATGTCGGCGTTGAGAACCACGAACTGGCAATCAGCCTGGTGAATCAATTGAGGAGCTGGTTGCCTCACCTGCTGGCCCTTTCGACCAACTCGCCGTTCTGGGGCGGGCGTTTTACCGGCATCAAGTCGTACCGCTCGGTCGTGTGGCGACCATTCCCGCGCAGCGGCGTACCGGAGCCGTATAACTCCTGGTCGGATTACGAACATTATGTGCAGTCGTTGATCGCGGCGGGCATTATCGACAACGGCAAGAAGATCTGGTGGGATATTCGCCCGCATCCTTTCTTCAACACGGTCGAGTTCCGCATCTGCGATATGCCAGCCACGCTCGAGGATACGCTGGCGCTGGCCGCGCTTTGCCAGGCATTAGTGGCGAAGCTGACCTGGCTGCATAAGCGCGGCCTGGGAGCGCACATCCAGCCGCGTTTTTACGTGGAGGAGAACAAATGGCAGGCCATGCGCTACGGGTTGGATGGCGAAATCATCGATTTCGTGCATAGGCGATCCATGCCCATGCGTGATGCCATCGGCGAGATGCTCGATTTCGTGGATGATGTGCTGGACGACCTGGGCAGCAGGCGCGAAATCAACTATCTGCGCGTCCTGCTCGATGACCCACGCGGCACCGGCGCTGACCGCCAGGTCGCCATTTACCGCCAGACTGGCAGCCTGGACGCGGTAATCCGCTACCTGATCGAGCAAACCGCGCTGGGCATAAAGATTGAGGAACAATCGTTAGCATCTTAAACGAGGAGGCAGGTATGCCAGCCCGATTTACGATCGGCATTGAAGAGGAATTTCAACTTGTAGATCGACGGAGCGGGGAGCTGGCTCCTGCTTTCCATAACATACTTGAAAAAGGGCGTCCCATCTTCGGCGAAAAGCTGAAGCCGGAGATACAGCAGGTGGTGGCCGAGCTTGTTTCGGACATTTACCCGGACATGGCGGCGGCTCGTGTTGAAACGCCTAAAATGCGCGCGCAACTGGCGGCAATCGCGCGCGAGCAGGGGCTGGCATTGCTGAGCGCTGGTACGCACCCCGGCGCGTGCTGGCGGGAAGAGATGGGCGCGGGATACGAGCGCTATGCCGACCTGGTGCGTGAATTGCGCGAACTGCGCCGTTCCACCTTGATCTTCGGACTACATATTCACATTGGCATCGAGGACCGCGAGATGGCAATTGTGTTAATGAACCAGCTTCGCGCCTGGCTGCCGCACATGCTGGCACTCTCCGCCAATTCGCCGTTCTGGGCTGGCCGCTACACCGGTATGCGGTCCTATCGCGCTATAGCCTGGAAAGCCTTCCCGCGCAGCGGTGTGCCTGAACAGTTCAACTCGCGGCGCGACTACGATGCCAGCATTGCGACCCTCGTTGAATCAGGTTGCATCGACAGCGCGCGCAGCTTGTGGTGGGATATTCGCCCGCATCCCATCTATCCCACGCTGGAATTTCGCGTCTTTGATATGCCCGCCACCGTCGAAGTTACGCTGGCATTGGCCGCGCTCTGCCAGGCGCTGGTAGCCAAACTGGCGAGTTGCTACCGTCGCAATTTGTGTGTCCCCATCATCCCGCGTCATTTGATTGAGGAAAACAAATGGCGCGCCATGCGTGACGGACTGGACGCCGAGATCGTCGATTTTGCGCGTAACCGCCGTCTGAGTATGCGCGACGCCATCGCCGAGCTGCTCGATTTCATCGATGACGTGCTGGACGATTTAGGAAGTCATCAGGAGATGGACACGCTGCGCTCCCTGCTCGATGACCCTCGTGGCACCGGAGCGGATCGCCAGATAGCACTATACCAGGAGAAAGGCAGCGTGGAGGCCGTAACGAAGATGTTGATGGAGCAAACGCTGGAGGGCGTACCAGGGCGGGGGCTCTGCCCCCGCCCTGGTCAATCTACGGATTGGCAACGGGTTGCGCCTTGATCGGTTGTACATCATCCATTAAAGGTCGTGTCTGCATGTGCTGCTGGATTTCGTTCTCGAAGATGCGGCGCAGAATGGCGATGGCGTTGGCGTAGGTCGAGTCCATGCCGAAGTAGGAGAGGCTGCCCGCGCCCAGGTTTTTGCCGCGCGTGTAGGGCGTATCTGAGCCGTAGTGCAGGATGCCCAGTTCGTAGGGCAGGCGCGCAAAGTTGATGTTTTCGCCCACCGGGTAGCGCGTCAGGTATTGATCTTCGTAGACGGCGTTCAGGTAGGGGCCGCTCTCCATTTCGACAACGGTATAGTTGGCGCGATAGTAGAAATCGTAGTACTGGCGATTTTGCAGGTAGGTGCCTTTGCCCGATACGGCCTTCTGGTTGTCCAGCACGGAGCCGTAAATCAGGTAGGGCTGCACATTCTGCGCCGTAAAACAATTGTCGAGCCAGTAGGTGTTCTGGCTATGCTCGTCAAGCACGACGTTAGAAATCATCACATCGCCTATGCTGCCGTTGAGCGTAGCCGCTTTGCCGAGAATATAGATGCCGCGCAAGTTCGGCATGTTCTCCATGATTTCGCGCATCATGCGATAGGCCGCCATGCCAAGCGGATAATCGATGCTCAGAATGATGGCCTTGCTTCTTGCCAGCTTATCCATGCCGGACATACGACAGCGCGGATCGACATCCATAGGACGCAGGCGGGCCAGTTCAAAAATCTGTGCGTCGATTTCCAGGCCATGTCGCGCATTGATGTACCAGATGCCACGCTCCTCCTCCTCGTGTGTGCGTTGGCGCGCGAACTCTTGACCCGCCGGGGTGCGCATCCATGTGCGAGAGACAAAGTAGAGGAAGTTCTGCCAGTTCCCTGGCACGATACCCTCTTGCAGCTTGCGACACTCATCGGCCAGGTAGGGGTCTTCGCCGCTCAGGGCAAATTTTGTCAACTCGTTGTCGCGGCGCAGCAGCGCGCCCGACATGAGATTAACCAGGCTGTGCGTATTGCTGGAAACAAAGTAGACCGGGCGATCCTGTAATCCCAGCGTACTCAGCAGTTTTTCCACCGGCTCCCACCACTGGCGCGTGGCGCGTACATAGCCTACGTGCGAGCCGCCCAGGAAGCGCAGCGCGAAACTTTTGCGCTGCCTGCCGATGGTGAGCAGGTTTTCCCACAGGCGATCACCCCAGATGACTTCCAGCCGTTCCCAGTCATCGACGGCGATATGCAGACGCTCGCGCAGCACTTTGCGAATCTCGGTAAACACGGGTGATGTGCGGTCCATGCGCGTCTCTAATATCTGCATGGTGGTTGGATCTGTGTTGAGCAGGTAATACATCTTGTTCCATTCGATCTGGAAGGCGACCAGGATGGGAACAATATCATCGGTATCGCTCACGCTGGCAACGTAGACCGCCAGCGTATTGTTGTCATCATAGAACCACTTGCGCCGTCGCGCCGAGGCCGTCACCGCCTGCCAGCTATCGACTTGAAAGCCCTGCTGCAAGAAGACATCTTCAGATTGGCCCAGCAATACCAGGTCACAGTGAATGATAGAAGAGGGCAGACGCAATACGCTGTAAATGAAGGCCGACATGTCGGGATAAGGCGAGCGCGCTTCAGGGTGCAGGCTCGAATCAATATTATAATGCGCCTGCACGAGCGCTTTCAGGCTGATTTCGCCCGAACTGCGCAGCAGCGTATTATACGTGCGAATGTACATCTCGACTTCGCGCTTGCCGGCCTCGTGTTGTCGATTCTCATTCCCATCGCTGAAAGTGTGGTAGGGCATCGCTGTTTCGCGCCCATCACCATAGGAGGTGGCAAATTCTGCCCGCTCGCTCTCATTCTCATCGTCGATATTTTCCTGTGGCGAGAATTGTTCGTCGAACGGATCGGGGGTATGGTTCCCTGTTATTTTATGCTTGCGTGGCATAGAGCTTGTTCCTCTTCTCCCTTGCGGATGTTGTGTGTTCTGTTCATTATATTCCAGTTATTATACTCGCATTACGCGCTACTTTGGTAGAGGAAAAATTTTATTCATGCATCTTTAGCGTAATTTATGCCACTAAAGTTATGTCTAGAACGTTCCTAAGTTAAGAGGCGTTACTAAAATGTCCGGGCATCCCCATACCTGGCATTTCCCCCTAGTAACGTCTCTTTTTCCACTGCCACTGCAACATATCTTCATTGCCGGGAACGCGGCAATCGGGCATATCCAGGTCAGCCTGCCGCCATGCGCAGCGCACTTCGTCCGTTTGCAAGAGACGACACATCACTTCATCGTATTCATGCAACGTCCATTGCCCGAAACGCTCAAGTAGCAATTGCTGGCGCAGGTCAGGCCAGCGGCGGGGAGCGCGCGCCCGTCCTTCGCGTAATGTATCTCCGGTTAATTGTTGCAGAGCCTGCGCCTCGCGTTCGACCTGTTGCGCGGCGAACCAGCCCTCGTTCAAAATGCCCCGGCGGCTCTCCTGCTCGAGGCGTCTGCGATAGCCGCACACAGCATCGTTCATACACGCCAGGCTATCCTGGCGGCGCGTGGCAAAGATGAGAGAGCAAGGAGCATCTTCTACCGTAGCCGGGCCGAGTAACACAGGAAAGGCGATACGCTGCACAAACAGGAAATGCGGTTGCAGAGCGGCCTGCCAGAGATCAATCGCCTTATCACTTTGTACGCTCTCGCCCTCCCGCGCCAACAACGCTTTCCAGCGGTCGCTGCGCAGCAACGCCGTAAAAGCGGCGGCCCCGGCAGGCGTGCGCAACGCCGGAAGAAATACACTCTCAACCTGTCGATGCATCAACAACAAACACAACTCCGTTGGCGCAGTACGCTGAACAAGCGGCGCAAATTCGTCAACTATCAAGAACGGGATTGCATCCTTTACAGATGGTTTCGCAACCGCCAGAGGGTTCAGCAAAAAGATCGTTGCGAATTGCTCAATAGCAGGCAGGAGCGCGGGCGCGACCTCGCGCCAACTGGCATTGATGACGCCGCTCTCTTTTGGCAAAGAGAAAGTATTTTCCACCTTTCCCCTTTTGCCGTTATCGAGCGCAATACCTTGCAGGGTGATGGGTTTGCTTTCGCGCGCCAATTCACCGGCCAGAGCAGCGACGGCTTGCAACGCGGGCGGCAGGATTTGCGAGCGTGCCTTCTTCGCGGTCTGTTTGGGATGTTCGAGTTGTTCCGCCTCATTAAAGTCATCGAAAATGTAGGGACGCGATGCATCGCGTCCCTGACTTTCATCAGACCTTTTCGGCGTATGGCGCGTATCGCCTGACGCATCAAGCCAGAAGCAGCGGCGAAAGATGCGCGTGGCGGCCAGCGAGCGACAATAGGGCGCGACAAAATCAGCCAGCAGCCAGGAGCGCAACGCTGGTAAAACAGCCTGTCGCGCGGCATTGCGGCGCACTGTACCCGGCTTTTGCGCCCGTTCCGCTGGCGTGCTGGCTAATTCGAGGTTGTCAGATTCTGCCCACAGGTTCATAATGCGGACATTTTACCATATTACAGGCCGAGTACCCGATAGGCGAAGCGCATAAACAACTCCTGATCCAGAATTTGCCGTTCGGTGTCCATCGAGATGTGGCCGGCATCGAACCAGTGGACTTTGATGTCCTTGCCCGGCGCTTTCATCTTTGCCTCGTAGACTTCCACCTGGCGTGGTGGGCAGCGCGTATCATTGCGCCCCTGAATGATGAAGATAGGCGCGATGACCCGTTCAGCATAGGTGATGGGCGAGGTCGTCCTGTAAACCTCCGGTAGCTTTTGCGGTGTTCCCTTGAAGAGCGTGGCATCGTAGGCTTTGAGCGTATCGGCTTCGTCTTCCCAACACAGAGCGCAGTCGAATTTGCTCAAGGCACACTTGACAAATGACCTGCGGTCATTTATAATTGACCAAGAGTCATTTATTATGAGGGCGGTACAAACCATATGGCGAACCACAAAAGACAGCGCAGGGCGGTGCGCGATGAACAGAAGGAAGAACGGCGACAGGCTATCGTAGATATGGCATGGCAACTGTTTCAGGACACGCCTTATGAGTCGCTGACAATGGCGGATGTAGCGGACGCGCTGCGGCTGGCAAAGGGTACCATCTACCTGTACTTCAAGACCAAAGAGGAGCTATTCCTGGCTATCGAGGTGCAGCAACTTGAGGCATTCTTTGCGGAAGTTGATGCCGGGCTGGGCGTCATACTTGACTCAGAGGTCGAGGTGATACCACAGGTAGTCGAGCTAGTGTGCGAAGCGTTGGAGCGGCGACCTGGTTTAACACGCTTGCTGGCAATATTGCACACCATCCTTGAGCGCAATATTGATCTTGAGACGGCTATGCGGTTCAAGTATATGCTCAAGGCGCACTTTGAGCGCACGGGTTCGCTGCTGGAAAGCTGCCTGCCCTTTTTAGAGGCGGGAGAAGGGGCGCATCTGCTTTTGCAGAGTCACGCGCTGGTAATTGGCCTCTGGTCGCTGGCCGATCCCGCGCCCATTGTGCGAGAAGTTTTACAACAACCCGATTTACAGGTGTTTGAAGTACAGTTCGCGTCCGAATTTTCGCAGGCGTTGCAGGCATTATTGTATGGGCTGGAACGAGCAGCCCTGGCTAAAAAGGAGAAACGATCATGAAATACTTTGTGACCGGGGCAACCGGTTTTGTGGGCAGTCATGTAGCGCGCCAGCTTGTTGAGCAGGGCCATGAAGTGATAGTCAGCGCGCGCGCGCCTGCGAAGGCGAAGGAACTGGCAGCATTGGGTGTGACGATTACCCAAGGAGATGTTACTGACAAGGAGTCTATGCGCGCGCCTATGCAGGGCGTCGATGGGGTATTTCATATCGCGGGCTGGTATAAGGTTGGTGTCAGGGATAAAAGCGATGGTTCGAGCATCAATATTCAGGGGACGCGCAATGTGCTGGAATTGATGCAGGAACTGGGCATCAAGAAAGGCGTCTATACCAGTACGCTGGCGGTCAATTCGGACACGCATGGAGTGCTGGTGGATGAGAGCTATCATTATCACGGCAAGCACTTGAGCGAATACGACCGCACCAAGTGGGTGGCGCATTATGAGGTGGCCGAGTCTATGATTGCCGCCGGGCTACCCCTGGTAATCGTCATGCCGGGGTTGATCTACGGACCGGGCGATACCAGCACGGTACGCACCCTCTTTATCCAGTACTTGCAACGCAAATTACCGGTGCTACCCGCGCAAACAGCCTTTTCGTGGGCGCATGTCGAGGATATTGCGCGCGGCCACATCCTGGCAATGGAACAGGGTCAGGTAGGCGAAAGCTATATTATCGCTGGACCTACACATACGCTGGTCGAAGGGATGCAAGTAGCGCAAAAGATTACCGGCGTTCCCGCGCCGCGCATCAAAGTAGCGCCGGGCGTGATGAAGGCCATGTCGGCCACGATGGGCATGGTCGAAAAGATCTTCCCGGTTCCTGCCGACTATAGCGCCGAATACCTGCGTATCAGCGCGGGCGTGACCTATATTGGCAGCAACGCCAGGGCGCGGCGCGAGTTGGGTTATAACCCGCGCCCGTTGGAAGAAGGACTGAGCGACACATTGCAGCATGAGATGAAGTTATTGGGAATGAAGTGATGCATCATTCCGGTGCCTGCGCCTCTTCGACGACGTAGCCGGAGGAGCGCAGGCGTTGTAGCAATTCCTCGCACTGGGCGCGATCGCGCGTCTCCAGGGTGAGCGTTTCTTCCCGCTGCATAATGGGCAGGCGACTGGAAATGAGTTGGTGGCGCACATCAATCACATTGATACGCATATCTGCGATGATGCCCAGCAGGCGCATCAGTTCGCCGGGGCGGTCGGTCAGGCGTGTATGGATCACGAAGTAGCGACCAGCCGCCGCCAATCCATGCTCGATGAAACGTCCCACCAGGTTAATATCGATGTTGCCGCCCGTCAGGGGTACCAGCACCTTTTTGCCGGGCAATGTCACCGCGCCGCTCAAAAGTGCCGCCACGCCTGCCGCGCCCGCGCCCTCGACCAGCATCTTGCAGCGTTCCATCAGGAACAGCACCGCGCCGATAATTGACTCGTCATTGACCAGCACCACCTCATCCACCAATCGTTCGATGATGGAGAAGGTCAACGCGCCGGGCCGCTTGACCGCGATACCATCGGCGATAGTGGTAATAGCTGGTAAAGAGCGCACTTCTCCCGCGTCGAGCGAGGCGCGAAAACCGGCAGCGCCTTCGGCCTGCACACCAATGATGGTGATGTCGGGCCGTAACGCGCGCGCCGCAATGGCGATACCGGACATTAAGCCGCCGCCGCCAATCGGCACTACCAGCGCATCCGCGTCGGGCAGGTCGCTCAACATCTCCAGGCCGAGCGTTCCCTGACCGGCGATGATGTCGGGATCATCGAAGGCATGGATAAAGGTTGCGCCCGACTGCTCCTGCATTTCCAGGCAGTGCTGGTAAGCATCATCGTAGGTAAAGCCGTGTAGCACAACGGTGGCTCCGTAGCCCTGGGTAGCCATCACTTTGGCGAGCGGCGCGGTTTCTGGCATCACGATAGTGCAGGGGATATTGTACTGCGCGGCGGCAATCGCCACGCCCTGGGCATGATTGCCTGCCGAGGCGGCAATGACGCCGCGCTCGTATTCCTGCGCGGACAGGCGCGAAAGCTTATAACTGGCTCCGCGCACCTTGAAGGAGCCAGAACGCTGCATATTTTCGGCCTTCAGATAAATGTCCGCCCCGGTCAAATCGCGCAATGTGCGCGAGGGCGTCAGCGGCGTATGGTGCAAACGCGGTTTGAGCAGTTTGTGCGCTTCCCAGATGTCGGCGATGGTAACACCAGGAGATTCGGACGCTATAGATCGCATCC
Organism: Ktedonobacteraceae bacterium; assembly: GCA_050695155.1. Lineage (GTDB taxonomy): Bacteria > Chloroflexota > Ktedonobacteria > Ktedonobacterales > Ktedonobacteraceae > CF-113. The sequence continues at coordinate 146 of JBOGTO010000285.1, read as the reverse complement.
CTACAATTGTAAGCTCATCTTCTACAGAACGCATGGTATGATTCGGTCCTTTCGGTGCGACATCGAACCATGCCACGTCCCCGTGGTCGTCATGAAGTAATGCAGGCATTATAGCGTAGCCGGTATGAAATTGGCAAGACGATAGC
>JBOGTO010000284.1:0-7964 GCA_050695155.1 Ktedonobacteraceae bacterium | reverse complement strand
GGTGTTTATACCAATCCCTCCATATTTTCGACAGCGTTTTTGGCCTCTGCGAGACCTGCGCCGGTTCTCTGCCTGTATAGTTTAATGGCATCGATTTTCTTGTTCACTCTCAGCAAAGCAATTATGTCGGCCATACCTGACTGCATTGTTACCTGCGCCATCTCGACCTGATATTTCTCTTCCAGGCCAAGTTCTTGAAATAGATAGGCTACTCTGTTTTCCAACCTGGCAAGACGAATCGCTAACCTCTCAAATTCGTTCATGCATTTCTCCTGCTTGCTTATTTCGCGCGAGTTCTCAGTCGTTCAACTCGCGCCTGACCCATTCTAGCACTTTTGTAACCTTTGAGTCATGGCGCATACGCGGTTGTGATCGCGTGACAAAAGGATCAGCAAAATCGGTATCGGGATCGATGCTTTCCAGAGCCTCGACAAGAGCGAAGGCTGTGGGAAAACGCCCGGACGGATCGAGGGCAAGCGCACGGGTCAGAATGCTTTCCAACCGGCTTGAGATGCGATTGTTCAACAGGTGAGGCGGAACTAAGTACATGCTTTCAGATGTGTACAATGGGCCGCTATGCCCCTGCTCATGCCTTCCCTCATCAGCCAAACGCAGCGCCGATGAGACGGGCGCGTACCGTGTGAAAAGCAAGTAGAGAATCGCGCCCAGCGCGTACACATCTGAGCGTTCATCCCATCGCCCCTGTAGCATCTCCGGGGCCGCAAATACATTATCGGTAGAAAGTGCGGCTATAGGAAATATATGTATGTTGACGTGTTTTGCATGAGATGGCAGCCAGAATTGTGGCGCGGGCGGCCAGGAGATCAGTAGCACAGGAGCCCAGTTTGCTGCCCCGGCATTATCTACCAGAATCGTATCAGGATCAAGGTCGCCGATGATGCATCCCATGCGGTGCAGGCGCGCTACGATGCGACAGAGTTGCGCCCCCCACTCATAAGCGACCGTCATATCTAACCAGCCCGGCCACTGGCGATGCGCCAGCAGCAGTTCGGATAATGGCACCGCGACGGCCTGGCGCGTGCCTCTGGTGGGGCGCAACTGCATGACGAGGTAATGGCGTTCGCGCTCGATAGAGACGCGATCACCAACACCCGGCAGGCGCGGTGAGCCGAACATCATGGGCGAGACAAATTCTTCAAAAGCTGCATGAACAACGAGTTCTTGCTCATCGCTTGAAAGGCCGGCAAGCACGAGTTCGCGGATTGCCACCAGTTCCGGCGCAGCAAGCTGGGATTGTTCTCCGCGCTGTACTGGCAGACGGTATCCCAGGTACAGATTGACACGCGGGCGCGCATGAAGCAAGCGCGCAATACGATAACGGCCCTGCAAAATAAGCGTGCCGGGTGTCAACGGTTCCTGGCCGAATGACACAAGGAGCGGATTCACCTCATTCTGCGCATGGGTCAAACCAGACATGACCAACCTGGCTTTGACAACACGATGAGGCGCAGGCGACGAATGCGCGTTATTGCTCGAAAGCTGATTGGTCAAACAAATAGTTGGTTGATCTGACGCAGCAGATTCTCCCATACGCTCATTACGCAAGAACTGTTGCGCGGCATCCATCGCATCAAGCGCAGTGGCATTGGCTGCGCAAACAAGTTCCGCGATGCGATTGGCCTTTCGCAGCACGCTCTCAAGCTTGTAAAGGCGTTGTTGCTGGCGATTGTCGTCATCCTCATTGTGTACATTGGAGTCCTCGACCTCGTCCATCGCCTGTTCCACCTCATCTACCGCATCCTCGAAAGCCTGTACTTCTCGTTCAAGTTCCGCCACCCACGTCTCAATATGGGCGAGCAGTATCGCTGATGGCATTTCCCTCACCCTGTTTCTCTCGTCGTTTAATCTCCCGGTGCATATCCTATAACATCACTCCCACCAAAAGCCATAGCATGAAAATGGAAGTACATGGGACGTTCCACGATGAGCGTTCCCCCATTTGAAGTGACGACCACTGAAAGCGAGCGATTCGGCCCGACATCCCGGTTGACAATCTCCGTCCAACGCTGCCCCGGTTGCAGTTGCGCGATAGTGACGGTTTTCGTTGTCCCACCCTGTATGAGATAACGAACGGTGACGCTTTCGTTACCAGAGTTGCCAACTGGATTAACAAAAGTCAGGTATTCCGTGAAGCCAGCGCCAGTATAACCTTCGGCAAAATAGAACGTGGACTGCGGGCCAGACGCGGAACCAACGGTGGCAGTCGCGCCCGGCGTATTGCCGCTATAGTTGAAAAACATCTGCCGATCAGCCACCACAGGTTGAGTCGCCGTGACCTGCGTAGCGACAGACTGGCCGCAATAGGTGACGCCGGCGGGGCAAACGATAGGATTGAGCCAGACGGAGATGCTGGACTGCGGAGCCACTGTTGTCTGATAGGTCTTCAAAGTATGCACATTGGCCGGACTGGTTAAAGACAGAGTCAGGGTCACTTGCGACGGGGTATCGCCAAAGTTCGCCAGGTCAATATAGGTCTGGAATGGCGAGCCGTTCGTGCCGGTGTAGCCTTCAGCAAAGTTCCAGTCGTTCTGTGGGTTGCTCGCCCCGATTTCATCGGTGCCAGTAGCAAGCGGAAAGGCGGATGACGATTGCGGCATGGTGAAGTAGGAGGGCAATTCGACTACCACCGGCAAATCGGTTGTCACTAACAGCGACGTGGCGTACAGGTAGCTGTTATTATTGGGGCCAGAGGCCAGGGGAAAATCGCTCATTAGCGAGATAGTGCCGCGCGTATTGGCCGCTACTAAATGCGTCACGGTGTAGAGGCTGCCCGCGCCTTCGTAAGAGATGGAGACATTGACGGGCGCATTGTTTTGATTGAGTACCGTCAGGTAGGTGACATAGTTGACGCCAAAGGTGGGCGACCCGCTTTGCGCATCGCTGCCAAACTGCACAAAGGGAAAGAAAAAGGTCGATCCCGGATGCGTTGCGCCCACCACATCGGTACCGCCGGAGGGGTTGGGCGCAAGCTGCGTGTATTTGAAGTACATGGGGCGTTCGGCCACGATTGGTACATTGGCGTTGACCACCAGCGATACCTGATCGTTCTGCACGATGCCCGGCTGGCTGTTGATGGCAACAGTATAGCGCGTTTGCGGATTCACGCTATATTTCAGGGTGAAAGGCTGCCTGGGCAACTGGTTCACAGGCTGCGTCAGATAGGTAACGCTGACGATAGCCGCCTGCGCGTTCGGGTTTGCCAGCGTCAAGAATTCCGAGAAGCTGGAGGAGACGTAGCCTTCCGCGAAATACCAGGTCTTTGACACCTGGTTGGCCGGGGGCGAAACAACCATATACACCGTCAATGCTTCGGGCAGGTTGAGCGCCTGCGCATCTCCGCCCAGCATGATATGGCCGGTACTGGTTCCCGTTGGCAGCCCGGCGGGATTGACCGTCACGCTCAATTGTTGCGACGCGCCGGGCGCGATAGAACCGCTCGTGCTTCCCAGGTTTAGCCACGCGGCATCGCTGCTGGCCTGCCAGTGCAGGGTACTTCCGCCGCTATTTGTGAGTGTGACGGATTGAGCGGCGGGCAAGCTGGCGTCTTGCTGGTGATAGGAGAAATTCAGCGATGAGCCGGGGTCGGCCAGTTGCGCAGGAGCGGTTGTGATAGTGACGCTGATATTTAAGGTCAGGGACGTTGTGCCATCGCTCACCACCAACTTGTGCGAGGTCGTGCCTGTCGCCAGTCCCGCAACGCTGACTTGCACCAGCAGCCCCGCCGGAATACCAGGATTGAGCAAAATACCGGGCGCGCCATTGCTGAACGAAGCGTTCAGTGCTGCATCGCCGCCACTATCAACTTGCAACTGGGCATTAAAAGTGTTCAGGTCGGTGAGCGCAATGGCCTGCGTGGGAGGATCGATGCCCTGTGGCGAGGTAAACGACAGGCTATTTGCGCTTATAGAATAGACGGGAGTCGTCCAGGTGATGATTAACTGCACGGGAATAGTGATGGAACTATTCAGCCCCGCCGCGCTGATGGTCAGCGTCCCGCTCTGATTGCTAGCAGCCGTAGCCGATACTGTCACCACCCAGGCGTTACCTGCTGCACTCACCGAGGCGGTCAGCCAATTACACCCATTGCAGGGCGTAGCCGTTACCGTGCCGATGTCGCCCTGTCCATAGTCGGCAACGCCGATATTCTGGTTGCCAACGGCGGAGAAGACGAGACCCCAGGGCGGCAGCGTCTGCGTCGAGTCCCAGCTATTTTGCAACGCGCCCATCATTGGCCGACTCACATCGACGCTGGCCGTGACGATTTGCTCATTGCCGCCTGTGCCGTTGGTATCCGTCCAGAACAGGTGCGCGAAGTTGCCGCCACTGGCGACGCTGCTGACGCGCCCAATGGAGCCAAAGGCAGGCGCGGGTGGCAGCGAGACATTGTCGCTCACCAGCACAGGGCTGGAGAAGTGATTGCCACCATCGGCGGATTGCGCGTAATAGTAGCCAAAGCTGTTCTGACCAGCATCGCTAGCAGTAGAATATACCCCCACGCTGACGGTATGCGTGCTGGCATCTACGCCGAGCGAGGCCAGAAACGTCGAGGTGAAGCGGTTGCCAGTCACGTCGATAGGCGAACTCCAGCTTGCGCCATCGTCTTTCGACTGGATGAATTTGCCGCCATCGTAGACGACGTAGAGAGCGTGGCCGCCAGCATCGATCGCCACAGCGGGGCCGGGGTTGATATACACATCGTTGAGTCCGCGTTGTTCACCTACGCTATTAATGGGTTCAAGGTTGCGCGGGCTACTCCAGCTTTGCCCGCTATTGCTTGACTGAACCAGTTGCAGGCCGGGCGAGCCGCTATAGAAAACGGCGATCGCGCCATTCCAATCGACGACGGGTACCGCCCAGTAGTCCTGTGGGCCTGCGCCGATGCCCCGTGGCGCGGACCATGTTTGACCGCCATCGGAGGAAGCGGCAAAGTAGAGTTGCGATGTCCAGGCCGAGGCCAGCGAGGTGTTGGGAGCCTGCGGCGTCGCGCCCAGCGCATTGAAGGTCAGGTAGAGCGAACTACCCGCCGTGTTGACAGCCAACCGAGCAAATTCGACGACATGATGTGTATCGTTGAAAGCGGCCACTTTGACCGGCGCGCCAAAGCTAGACGAGGATACAGCCATTTTCGCCACGTAGACAGCAGTTGACCAGTCATCTTCATTAAAGGTGGTGATGGTAAGATAGGCGTTGCCATTGCTATCGAAGATCACACCTGGATCACTCGCACCATCATATATGCCCCCATCCACTTTCAATAGGCCATGTATAATTTGCGCCGTTGACCAGTGCGCGCCGCCATCAGTCGATGTGACATAGCCTGCCGTCGAGATAGCGCCCTGCCCATTGGGCGTGTAGTCGTTGTACACGACCACGATATGATTGGCGTTGGTGGGATCGACTGCTGCCTGCGGCCCATTGCGTGGCTGCGGGCCAAAGGGCGCGGAGGTCGTATCGCTGCTGGCAACAACATTAGCCGCGAAAGCGTTGTTAGCGTGGAGTAAGTGAGAGGACAAAACTGCGCGTCCGGCTGCGCGAGCCGCGTGACCCGCCACACCGGGAAATTTTCTCCCCGGCATAACGCTCGAAGGGTTGATTTGATGGGCATGTTTGCCGGTTGCCGGGCCAAAGATGGCGCTCGCGCTGCGCGGACGTGGTACACCAGACAGGTTTGTCTGAGAAGCCTGCGCATTTCTGGCCGCCCATACGACACTGAAAATAGGGATCAAGATAACGGGCATGATAAGCGCAAATGTGATGAATATACGCGAAAAGGGGTTCTGTTTGCGAAACCATTGCATATGAAGTAGATTTTCCTCTCATACATTTTTATGAGCGATCTGCCACTACTGGCTCCCAGCCTTCTCTTTCCATTATGAGCAGACTAGCAAAATATGGTATTGCGGCATTCGTGTAAAAGAACGGTTGTGGTAAGGCGATTCACTCACCTCAATTACCAGACTTTCAGGCGCGGGAATAAGATGGTTTAGCTATTGTGTTGTGTCTTTTGGCAGGTACAACAGAGTTAAGTAAGTTGATACGCCGGCCAACAAAAGAAACGCAACGGGACTATCAGGGTGCCATGATTTCCTCCACAATGATGTGAGACGGCAGTTTCAGTTTCTGTTTGGCTCAGGTCGATACTTACCTATTCACCAGCATACATTGCAGGAAGGAATCTATTGATGCCCGATCATGGAGAGTCTACCAACGATCTGTTACATCTTGGGGCAGGCACGGGAAGTAAGGTTGAGCATATCAAAGTCGAGAGCCATCACCTGCGCGGACACATAGCAGAAGAATTAGTGCAGGACACCCACCGCTTTAGCGATCCACAGATACAACTCATGAAGTTCCACGGCGTTTACCAGCAGGAGAACCGCGACGTGCGGCAGGCGCGCAAGGCGTCAGGCGAAGAGAAAGCCTACCAGTTTATGGTGCGCACGCGCATTCCCGGCGGCAGAATTACGGCGGAACAGTATCTTGTCCACGATAACCTGGCCGATACATACGCGAACGGCACGTTACGTATCACCACGCGCCAGGGCTTCCAGTTGCACGGCGTCCTCAAAGGCGTGCTGGCTCCCACCATCAAGGCCGTTAACGAAGCTTTGCTGACGACATTGGCGGCCTGTGGAGATGTCAACCGCAACGTCATGGCCTGTCCCGCCCCCGTTGGCGATTGCGCCCACAGGCAAATTGAAGATATTTCGCAGCGCATCGCGCAGCATCTTACCCCGCGCAGTCGCGCCTATCATGAAATCTGGGTAGATGGCGAAAAAGTCAAGTTCGATGAGCAGCCGGGAGAAGACGAAACAGAGCCGATTTACGGTATTACCTACTTGCCGCGCAAGTTCAAGATAGGAGTTGCTGCCCCCGGCGATAACTGCATCGACGTTTACACGCAGGATATTGGCCTTGTGCCAGTCCTTAAAGTTAGCCATCTGGAAGGCTTCACCGTACTGATTGGCGGCGGCATGGGTATGACGCATAACAAAGGCGAGACTTATCCCCGCCTGGCGACACCCCTCTGCTTTGCGACGAGCGACGAGATTTTGCCGCTTGTTGAAACGATCGTCAAGGTGCAGCGCGACTACGGTGATCGCCAGAATCGCAAGCACGCCCGTATGAAATACGTGGTTGAAGAACGCGGCATCGCCTGGTTCCGTGACGAAGTGGAGCAGAGGTTGGGCTACAGCCTGCAAGACCCACGCCCGATTACATGGCAGCACGCCGAAGATCACCTCGGCTGGCATAAGCAGGAGGACGGGCGCTGGTTTCTGGGTCTTTTCATCGAAAATGGCCGCATCAAAGATGATGTGTCGGTACGCCTGCGCAGCGGGCTACGCCACGCTATCGAGGAATTTCGCCCGGACATTCGCCTGACTCCCCAGCAAAATATCCTGCTAACCGACCTTGATGAAGAGCAGCGCGCTCCCTTGACAGCTTTGCTCGCCAGCTATGGCATTCCAGTAGACCCTGCCGATGTGGGTACGCGGCGCTTTTCGATGGCGTGTCCAGCTTTACCAACCTGTGGTTTGGCTCTGGCAGAAGCTGAACGAGCGCTCCCACCGGTCATCCAGCAAATAGAGGCTGAACTTCAAGCATTAGGCATGGCGAACGTACCTCTGGGCATACGGATGACGGGTTGCCCGAATGGCTGTGCGCGTCCCTTTATGGGTGATATTGGCTTCGTTGGCCGTACCAAAGATGTCTACAACATTTATGTCGGTGGAGACATGCTCAACACCCGTATGAATACGCTCTACGCGGCCTCCGTCCACATAAAGGATTTAGTCACAACGTTGCGTCCTCTACTGGCACTCTGGAAAGAGCAGCGGCTCGCCGCAGAAAACTTTGGCGATTTCTGTCACCGCATTGGCCTGGAAAATTTACAAGAGCATCTCCCCAAATCCGTAGGGGCGGGGGCGGTGTAGGGATGGGTG
>JBOGTO010000283.1:0-3171 GCA_050695155.1 Ktedonobacteraceae bacterium | reverse complement strand
GGGCGACGCAAGCGTCCCCTCCCCGCTCCACCCCACCCCCGCCCCTACAAAACGCAAAAAACCTACTGGTGAAAGAGGGGACCCTTGCGGTCGCCCTGGGCTTGTACGCGCGTAGCCAGGGTGCAGTGGCAATAAAAAAGGAGTAAATCTCGTGGACATCTCCGAAAAAAACCTGGAAGAGACCATTGAGCAGGTGTTGCTGGCTACTGTGCCGCCGGTGGAACTGCATCCGGCGCGGCGGGAGATAGACCAGCCAGCGCCGCTTTATGGCGCGATGACGGCCAACCTGGCGACAGGGGATGTCATACCGGGAGGGTATCACAAAAGGAAATCGGAGGACTATGATAAGGCGCATTGCCTGCTTACTGGCGATGTGCTGGATTTCATCTATGCCACGCAGCCCAGAGAGTGGGAGAAGTTTCGCAAGCAGCACGAGACCGATGCGAAGATGCGTTTCTTGCAGCGTCTGAGCGGCGAGTTGCGCGCGCGTGGCACGTTGGATGTATTGCGCAAGGGCATCAAGGCCAATGGCTGCAAGTTCCAGCTTGCCTACTTTCGCCCTGCTAGCGGCCTGAACTATGACCACCTCAAGTTGTATGCAGGCAATATCTTTAGTGAAGTTCGCCAACTGCATTACAGCGAGCGCGATGCTAAGAAGAGTCTCGATATGACGCTGTTTCTCAACGGGCTGCCCATCTTCACGGCTGAACTCAAAAACCCCTTCACAGGTCAGAATGTGCAGGATGCTATCAAGCAGTACCGTTTTGACCGCGATCCGCGCGAACCACTTTTTGCCTTCGGTCGCTGCCTGGCGCACTTCGCCATTGATCCCGATCTTGTCTATATGTCCTCGCATCTCGAGGGGCCAACGACTCGTTTCCTGCCGTTCAACCAGGGACGCAATGGCGGCGCGGGCAATCCGCCTTCGTGGAAGGGCTTTGCCACCGCCTACCTGTGGGAGCGCATCTGGGCGCGCGACAGCGTGCTTGACCTGGTACAACATTTCGCGCAGCAGGTAGATGACCTGGATGAAAAGGGCAATAAGACGGGCAAGAAACACCTGATCTTCCCGCGCTATCACCAGCTTGACGCGGTGCGCCGCCTGGTGGGCGATGCATTTGTCAGGGGCGCGGGACGACGCTATCTCATTGAACATAGCGCGGGGAGTGGCAAAAGCAACTCGATCTCGTGGCTGGCTCACCAGTTATCGGTGCTGCACAACAGCCGCGATGAGCGCGTTTTCGACTCGATCATTGTCGTCACCGACCGCCGCGTACTCGACAGGCAGTTGCAACAAACGGTGCAGCAGTTTGAGCAAACGCCGGGCGTGGTTGAAAATATCGATACCACCTCCGCCAAACTCAAAGACGCGCTGGAGGCTGGCAAAACCATCATCGTCACCACGCTGCAAAAGTTTCCGCATATCGTTAATGATATTGTCACGATGCCGGGGAAGCGTTTCGCTGTGATTATCGATGAAGCGCATTCTTCGCAAAGCGGCGAGAGTACGCGCAAGCTGAAACTTGTCCTCACCCTGGGCAACCTGGATGATACAGACGTTGAAGAAAGCGAGGAGGGCGATGATCTTGAGGACCGCATCGCCGAGGAGATGAAGAAACGCGGCCCGCTGGAGAACGTCAGCTTTTTCGCCTTTACCGCGACACCCAAGCCCAAGACGCTTGAATTGTTTGGCACCAAACAGGGCGACAACACATTCGCCGCTTTTAGCCTCTACACCATGCGCCAGGCCATCGAGGAACGTTTTATCCTGGACGTGCTTGAAAACTATACGACCTACAAAACCTATTGGAGCCTGCTCAAAAAAGTCGAAAGCGATCCACATTATGACCGCACGAAAGCGGCGCTCTTATTAAAATCGTTCGTGGATCATCATGAACAGACCGTTGCCAAAAAAGCGGCTATCATGCTCGAACATTTCGCCGGGCAGGTAGCGCATCTTATCGAGGGCAAGGCCAGGGCCATGATTGTCACTCGTTCGCGCTTGCAGGCCATCCGCTACAAACAGGCGGTCGATAGCTATCTGCGGGAGCATGGCTATGCGTATAAAGCGCTGGTGGCCTTCTCTGGCAGCGTAACGGATGGCGGAATAGATTATTCGGAAGCCAATATGAATGGCTTCCCCGACACCCAAACGGCGGAAGTCTTTAAGCAGGAACCATATCGCATTCTGATCGTGGCGAACAAGTTCCAGACGGGTTTCGACCAGCCGCTTTTGCACACCATGTACGTTGATAAAAAGCTGGGCGGCGTGGGCGCTGTGCAGACGCTGTCGCGCCTCAATCGCATTTATCCGGGCAAGCAAGAGACGGTGGTGCTGGATTTTGCCAATAGCGCCGAAGAGATACAGGCCGCCTTTGAACCCTATTACGAGAAAACGCAACTTACGCAAGGCACCGATCCCAACCTGCTCTATGATCTGCAAAACAGGCTGGCGAATTTTCACCTCTACAGCGAAGACGAAATCAACAGCTTTGCCGCGCTCCAATTCAGCGCGAAAGGAACGCAGGACAAACTCTATGCCGCGCTCGCCCCGGTAGTTGATCGTTATAAAGAAGCCTCAGAAGCGGATAAGGCCGATTTTCGCGGTCAGCTCACGGATTACACGCGCCTTTACGCTTTCCTCTCGCAGATATTGACCTTCGTAGATAATGATCTGGAAAAGCTGTATGTCTTCGGTCGCCTGTTGCTGCGCCGCCTGCCTAATACCTACGAGCGTTTGCCCGTTGAAATCCAGGAAAGCATTGATATCGAGTCCTATCGCGTGCAGCAAACGAGTAAGGGCAAGATCAGCCTGTCGCGTGGCGTGGGCGAAGTCTCACCCATCGGCCCTAAAGAAATCTATAACCTGCCCCTCGATGAATTGGAGCCGCTTTCGCAGATCATCCAGGCATTGAACGAACATTTTGGCACCGATTTCAGCGAAGATGATAAACTCTGCATTCGAGAGTTGGAGCAGCGTCTGGCGGATGATCCTTCGCTACAGTCCAGCGTGCGCGTCAATCCACCCGAAAACGCCCGGCTGACCTTCAATATAGTGGTCAACGAGCTTTTACAAGAGATGATCGATGGGCATTTCAAGTTCTACAAGCAGGTCAACGACGACCCGGATTTTAGTAAGTTCTTGCTCGATTGGCTCTTCGTGCGCTACCT
>JBOGTO010000282.1:0-14810 GCA_050695155.1 Ktedonobacteraceae bacterium | reverse complement strand
ACCAACACATCACACAGAATAGCATCATTCATGGCGTTGTAACGCCATGAATGATGCTATTCTGTGTGATGTGTTGGTTAAGAAGATAGAACAGCAAGCATGTAACATTGAGTGCTTTTTGCGTCCTTTTGGGCGAAGCTCCGTCTATGTATGTGAGAAAAAATCAGTACGAGGATGATTGCGTATGCTCATGACAACCGAAAGCCTCTGGGAAACCTTTCATACAGGTCTCAAACACTTTATACTCAAGCGCATACCAGATGAACAAAGCGCGGATGACGTACTCCAGGAAACCTTCCTGAAAATTCACACACGCATTGCAACGCTGCGCGATGAAGACAAGCTGCAAAGCTGGATGTACCAGATTGCCCGCAACACTATCGCTGACTACTACCGCGCCCAGAAAGCCACCGTAGAACTACCCGAAGCGCTACCTGTACCAGAAGAACTTGTGTTTGAAGACGAGGTCATCAAGGACTTGATTCCCAGCGTCAAAGCAATGGTTGATAGCCTGCCTGCTCCCTACCGCGAGGCTCTTATCCTGACAGAATATGAGGGACTGACGCAGCGAGAATTAGCACAAAGACTGGGGCTTTCCCTTTCCGGCGCGAAATCGCGGGTACAAAGAGCAAGAGAGAAGCTAAAAGCAATGCTGCTCGATTGCTGCCACTTTGAGTTTGATCGATTAGGCAAGATCATTGATTACCAGCCAAATTGCGCTTGTTGTAACGATGACGGATGCGGTGAGGGGTGTAGGTAAGTCGGTGAGCAAGTAGTTTCATCAACTATTGTTTACGATTCATGGCTATTCAGTTAATGGAAATCGAAACTTAAAAGAAATTTCTCTAAAATTGAAAAATCATGTCAAAATCACTTGATTTTAAAACGAACAAAGATTATACTTCTATAGATAAACATTACAGGGGAAGTATTGTTTCTCATCGTTTTCCTTTGAGAAGTTTCTTAGCACCTCTTTTGCTCACGTGTCCTTTGTAACACAATAGGAAAATTCGGCCCAATCCAGCTATTGAAGGAGAGGTACGCCATGTTTCTGTCCATTATCAGGCAAAGGTCTATCGTCGCAATTATGTCTGTGCTATTAATGATTATCCTCCTTCCCTTGAACTTGCTGTCAAGCACTGCATTCGCACAAACCAAACCTTCTACACAATGTCCTCAAAAGAAACTCTGCTCCTTAACAATAGCTGCTCATCCCGACTCTGGAGGGAGTAGCAGCGTTACACTCAATCCCAGTGAAGCTCCGGCAGGAGCAATTGTGATGGGTGTGGGAATCAATTGGGCATCTGGCGATACCATGTTAGTCCAATGGGAAGATGGAACGAATCTTGCGAATACCACTGTAAACACCGATGGCACTTTCTCAATCTCTTTCACTGTACCCTCCAACGCAACACAAGGAACTCACACGGTCTATTTTACCGATCAAACTGCAGGATATTTCATTCCCGCAACGTTAACGGTGGGAACATGTGCGTCCTCTTCCTTAACTGTGCAATCGGCCTTTACTCAAGATGGCAATGGCAACACCAATCAAATCTTCACTCAGGGCAGTAACATCCACTATGTTGTAGAAGTCAACAACTCTTGTGGTGGCACGATAAATGCTTTGTTCCATTTTCAGGATTTCTGGGGAACGATTAATGATTACCCACTGGAAATCTTCGATAATATTTATCAAAATATTACTCTTCCAGTTGGCCTCTCAGGTTGGTATGTACCCACTACCGTACCAACCAATGCACTTCCTGGGTCGTTTACTCACGAAGTATACGTAGCGGATATGAATGGCAATCAAAATCAAGGTACAGCATATGGCTCATTCACTGTGACCGGGTCGCTCCAATTGCCGGGTGTTAAATACTACACTCAATATGCAAAGCAATATGCACAAAACTTTGATTGTGGCCCATCCTCTGTAGCAATGGCCTTGACATACTATGGTAGAGGACCTGGCGGTAGTGGGAAGGCTCTTACGCAGATACGTATAGCGGCTACTGGCAAAAATACACGAACAGATACAAAAGGTAGACAACTTGAAACTGCCCTTTCGCATTATGGCTCAGCCTACTACGAGATTTCCCAACTGGATACCCCCAACCCTGCCATCCAGATAAATGATATAGCGGCAGCGATCGAGCAAAATCAACCAGTAATTGCCTTCGTCAACGTTACCTATTTTGGACGTAGCTACGCGGGACACTGGCTAGTTGTTACAGGATTTTCTAATGACGGCACAAATACCTATGTTATCCTGAACGATCCTGATAACCAAACCAAGAAAAAGGGTTTTCCAAATTGGATTGTAGGAGGTCCCAATATACCGGTAGTACTCTCTACCTTTGATAATGCAGTACAATATGGGAATGGACTCGAACCCAATAACATCGCAGGCATCGTCGTGACAAGCTAGGCGCTTGTTTGCTCGTTCACTTCACCTTGCGTCCTTTTTGCAGAACCCCCGTCTCTATAGCACAGATACGCATTGTATAATGCAATGCAGAGTGTGCAATGGCAGAAAGGATACTTTGAGATGAGTACGGTTCCTCAGGATAGCGAGAAGTTGCGTGAAAAGGTGCGCGAGCGGTATGGGCGGGCGGCGTTGCAGGTGACGGATACATCTAGCCGTGCGAGTTGCTGCGGCTCCGATTGTTGTAGTACGTCGGAGGCTGATCCGGTCAGCATTGGGCTTTATAATGATGCGGAACTGGGGGAGTTGCCGGTGGCTGCCGCGCTGGCCTCGTTGGGGTGTGGCAATCCGACGGCGCTGGCGCAACTCAAGGCGGGCGAGCGCGTGCTGGACCTGGGCAGCGGCGGTGGTATCGATGTGCTGCTGTCAGCCAGGCGTGTCGGGCCGGCGGGTTTTGCCTATGGGCTGGATATGACCGATGCTATGCTTGAACTGGCGGAGCGTAACCGCGTCGCGGCGGAAGTAGAAAATGTGCGTTTCCTCAAAGGGGAAATAGAGGCGATTCCTCTGCCTGATAACGCGGTCGATGTGGTGATCTCCAATTGTGTGATTAACCTGTCTGCCGATAAGGGGCAGGTGCTGCGCGAAGCGTACCGCGTGCTGGCTCCCGGCGGACGCTTTGCCGTTTCGGATGTTGTGTTTCTGGGGCATTTTCCACAGGCCATACGCGCCGATCTGGAAGCGTGGGCCGGGTGCATCGCCGGGGCGCTGGAGGAGGATACCTATCGTCGCCTGTTGAGCGAAGCGGGCTTTGCCGATATTGAGATCGAGGTCACACGCCGTTATTCCGTTCAGGATGTGGCAGCAAGTGGCGCAAGCGCATCGCTGGCCGCGCTTTCAGATGCGGAACGAGCCGAGCTTGAAGGCAAGTTTGTCAGTGCCTTTGTGCGTGCTCGCAAACAGGGGTAGGCGCGTTCGTTACATGCCGTAAAAAGGGGCGCGGGCGGCGCAAGCGCCCCCACCCGCCACATCCACAGTCCCCGCCCCTACAACAGTGTCCATGTATGTAGGGGCGGGAGAGGCTGGGAAGGGTGGTGGGGGCGCTTGCGCCGCCCGCGTCTCTGGTTATCTGTCGATTGCCCATCTCCAAAAATTTGCCCGCCATTTTCCTTGACTTTTGGAAAATGAGCGGGTATACTTCTAACAATTTGAGACAGGTTTCTAAACGTTCCACTGGTTGGAAAAGGTATCGTATTATCATGGTATTCATGCGTTCGGATCAACTCAGGGAGGTTCTGAAAAGGCGAAAAGATCGCTTTCATCATCCCATCGAGGGACCCGGCGTTGATTCACCGGAGAACGATTCTTCCTCACCCCATTGATTCAAGGGTGAGGAATTTTTTTTGACCTGTTTCAGACGATAAAACTGGCGGATATTCGTCTTGAGCGTCGCGGCTCTTTAGCATAGTTCGACGTGCATATGAACTGTGGTACTGAGCCGGAAGAAACGGATGGCCTGTCAACAGGATGTCCTTTATACTAACAGGAGGGAAAAATGCAACTGACAAAGCCCTATTCGCAACTGAATACTTCTCTGTTTATCACTGATAAGAGTAAAATAAATGGTGACTTTGCGCATAAAGATATTCTTTCGCTAGATCAGTTCGCTATTGATGACCTGTACAGGCTTTTCGGGCTGGCCGATGAGATGAAACAGCTTGCGCTGCATCATCGCGCCTCCTCCTTGCTGAGCGGATATGTAGTATCGCTGCTCTTCTTTGAGCCATCCAGCCGCACGTTTGCTTCCTTTGCCTCGGCGGTCAAACGGCTCGGTGGAGAGACGATTGAAATACAGAACCCCGAAACGGTTTCGTCGATCAATAAAGGCGAGTCGTTTGAAGATACCATGCGCACCTTTGAGGCATACTCCGATGCCATCGTGTTGCGCCACTACCGCGCAGGCTCGGCACAGATCGCGGCTGATACCGCCAGCGTCCCGCTACTCAACGCGGGAGATGGCAACAACGAGCATCCGACGCAGACCCTGCTAGACCTGTATACCATCTATAACCACTTTGGGCGGCTGGATAACCTCACCTGCCTGCTGGCGGGCGACCCGCTCAATAGTCGCGTCATTCACTCCATGATGCGCGGCCTATCGCTGTTTGAGAACAACCGGGTATACTTGCTCTCGCCGGAGCAACTGCGCCTCAAGCATAACGATGTCTTTTACTGGGGCGAGCGTGGCATACATATTGAAGAGATTGACCACGAAAAGGACATCCCGCCGTGTTGCGACCTCTGGTACTGGACGCGCATACAGAAGGAGCGTTTCGCTTCGCCACAAGAATATGAAAGTGTCATGCAGCGAGGCTTTGTAGTGACGCCTGAACTGCTTCACTCGCGCGCGGGCAAGCATACCATCGTCATGGACCCGCTGCCCAGAGTGAGTACGGTTGACCCTGCCGTTGATGCTGACGAGCGCGCGGTTTACTTTCGCTCGCAAATCCGCAGCGGCTTATACATCCGCATGGCGTTGCTGGCACTGGTACTGGGGAGGGCATAACATGACTGGACAGCATCACATACTTCTCGAAGAGCAGACCGCGCTTGAAACACTGGTGAGCGGCGTTTACCCGCGCCGGGGCAAACTGGTATTGCAGGATGGAACCGTCTTTGAAGGCGCATCTTTCGGCTACGCAAGAACAATGGCTGGCGAGGTGGTGTTCGGCACCGGCATGGTGGGTTATCCAGAGGCGCTCACCGATGCCTCCTTTAGCGGCCAGATTCTCGTCATGACCTACCCCATCATCGGAAACTACGGTGTGCCAGAGCAAAGCGCATGGGAGGATGACCGCATACACGTCTTAGGGCTGGTGGTCTCGAACTATATTGATATTCCTTCGCACGCGCAGAGCAGCATGAATCTGGGAACGTGGCTGCAACGCGAAAAGATACCGGCGCTTGAAATTGCGGATACGCGCCTGCTCACGCAGCACATCCGCGAGCATGGCGTCATGTCTGGCAAGATCATTTTTGATGCGGATATTCCATTCTACGATCCCAACGAGGAGAACCTTGTGGCGCGCGTTTCGACGAAGCAGGTCTTACGGCAGGGAACGGGCGATACAACTATTGCGCTGATTGATTGCGGAGCTAAGCGCAACATTACGCGCTCGCTGCTTGCCAGAAACGCGCGCGTCATTACCGTTCCCTGGGACTATGACCTCTTCGCGCCAACTGTCGATTTCGCGTTTGATGGCATCATGATCTCTAATGGCCCCGGCAACCCGAAGATGGCGCGACAGACGATTGCGACCATCCAGACAGCGTTGGAGCGACGTATCCCTATCTTCGGCATCTGCCTGGGACACCAGTTGCTGGCTCTGGCGGCTGGCGGCGATACCTACAAGCTGAAATTTGGACATCGTAGCCAGAACCAGCCCTGCGTGCTGTATGACACACAGCGTTGCTACATCACCACGCAGAATCATGGTTTCGCGGTGGGAACGCTGCCGCCCGATTTTGTCCCCTGGTTTGTCAACGCCAACGACGGCAGC
The DNA here is from genome assembly GCA_050695155.1 of Ktedonobacteraceae bacterium. Taxonomy (GTDB): domain Bacteria; phylum Chloroflexota; class Ktedonobacteria; order Ktedonobacterales; family Ktedonobacteraceae; genus CF-113. Next base: position 8,822 of record JBOGTO010000282.1, on the reverse strand, counting down.
AACGAAGGCATCCATCATATCGAGTACCCATTCTTCTCCGTGCAGTTTCATCCCGAAGCCGCGCCGGGGCCGCTGGATACCGCGTGGCTTTTCGACTACTTTCTGGAGAAGGTAAGAGGCTAACATTGTGGAGAAGCTACAGAAAGTATTGATCCTGGGAGCGGGCGCGCTCAAAATCGGCCAATCCGGCGAGTTTGACTATTCGGGTTCGCAGGCGCTGAAAGCATTGCAGGAAGAGGGCATTAAGACCGTACTGGTCAACCCCAATATCGCCACTATCCAGACCTCAAAGTTGCTGGCGGACGAGGTCTATTTTTTGCCCGTCACGCCCTTTTTCGTCGAGAAGATTATTGCGAAAGAACATCCCGATGGCATCCTGCTCTCTTTCGGCGGGCAAACCGCGCTAAACTGCGGCATCGAACTGTTCCAGAGCGGTGTATTGGAAAAATATGGTGTGCGCATCCTGGGGACGCCCATCTCGGCTATCATGCTGACCGAGGATCGACAGTCCTTCGCGCAGCACCTGCATACCATCAATATACCGACGCCGCAGAGCCGCAGCGCAGAAACGCTCGAAAATGCGCTACATATTGGCGAGGAAATCGGCTTTCCCGTGATGGTGCGCGCCGGTTTCGCGCTGGGCGGTCAGGGTTCGGGCATCGCGCATGATGGCGAGGAGTTGCGCAAGATCGTCACAGGCGCGCTGGCCTTCGCGCCGCAGGTCTTGATCGAGCAATACCTGCATCATTATAAGGAAGTCGAATACGAGGTCGTGCGCGACCGCTACGACAATTGTATTACTGTTTGCAACATGGAGAATATGGACCCGCTGGGCATCCATACCGGTGAGTCGATTGTAATTGCGCCCAGCCAGACGCTTAACAATAGCGAATATCACCGGCTGCGTGCTGCCTCGACTGCTATTGTGAGAAGCCTGGATATTGTGGGAGAGTGCAACGTGCAGTTCGCGCTCGATCCGCAAACGTCTGACTTCTATGTGATCGAAGTCAATGCGCGTCTCTCGCGCAGTTCCGCGCTGGCGAGCAAAGCCACCGGCTATCCACTGGCTTACGTTGCCGCCAAACTCGCGCTCGGCTATGGCCTGGTTGAACTGACCAACCGCGTCACAGGCGTGACCCGCGCCTGCTTTGAACCCAGCCTGGACTACGTAGTGGTCAAGATGCCGCGTTGGGACCTGGAGAAGTTCAAAGGCGCGGACGAAACCATAGGCACGGGCATGAAGTCGGTTGGCGAAGTGATGGGCATTGGTCGCACCTTTGAGGAAGCTTATCAAAAAGCCATTCGCATGTTAGACCTGGATTTTGAGGGCGCAACCTCCGAAAAAGTCTTCGCCAGGAGCGAGACGATAGCCGAAAATATCACGCGCTACCTCTATACACCCACGCCCAAACGCATGTTTGCGCTTGCGCTCGCCATGCGCTGCGGTATCACAGTCGCAGAAATCGCGTCTATTACTGGTATTGACGCCTGGTTTTTGCAGCGCATCCAGCATATCGTCGATATTGAGCAGGCGCTGTGCCGCGAAACAGACCTTTCGACGGAACGGCTGTGGGCGTTGAAACGAATGGGTATGTCGGATAAGCGTATCGGGGAACTGGTCGGTAAAAGCGGATTGGAGATACGCGCGTTGCGCAAAACGTTGGGTGTCACACCCTCGGTTTTCCAGATCGATACGCTGGCAGCTGAATTTCCCTCCGAAACCAGCTACCTGTACATGACCTACAACGGGCGGCATCACGATGTCGAGCCGCTGGGAGGCGAGGGCGTGATTATCCTCGGCTCTGGCCCCTATCGCATTGGCTCATCCGTCGAGTTCGACTGGTGCAGCGTCAGCGCGGTCGAGGCACTGCGCAAACATCACAGGCGTTCGATTGTGGTCAACTGCAATCCCGAAACCGTCTCAACCGACTACGATACTTCGGACCGTCTCTACTTTGAAGAGCTTACCTTTGAGCGTATCGCCGATATTTGCGAGTTCGAGTCGCCACACGGCGTAATCGTTTCTGTCGGCGGCCAAACGCCCAATAATCGCGCGCAGGCGCTGGAAAAGTACGGCGTCAGGCTGCTGGGTACGGATGCCGCGCACATCGATCAGGCGGAAGACCGCAGCAAGTTTTCACGGCTGCTCGATACACTGGGCATTCGCCAGCCAGAATGGAAGATGCTGGTCAAGCTGGCGGATGTGTACCAGTTTGCTGAGCGCGTTGGCTATCCAGTGCTGGTGCGGCCATCGTATGTGCTTTCCGGCAACGCCATGAAGGTCTGTTATACCCCGCAAGAACTGGAACAGTATACGCGCGAGGCGGCGGCGGTTTCACCCGAATATCCTGTGACGGTTTCACGCTTTTTTGAGAAGGTCAAAGAGATCGAACTGGACGCGGTAGCGCAGCATGGCGCGGTCAAAGCCTTCGCCATATCTGAGCATATCGAGAATGCCGGCGTGCATTCGGGCGACGCCACCATTGCGCTGCCACCACAAACGCTCAATGCGGAGACGCTGCGTAATATCGAAGTGGCGGGCCGCGCCATCGCCAGCGCGCTGGAGATTACCGGCCCTTTTAATATCCAGTTCCTGGCGAAAGAGAACCAGGTGTATGTGATTGAGGCGAACCTGCGCGCCTCGCGTACCTTCCCATTCATCTCAAAAGTAATCGGCGTCAACTTGATCGAACTCTTTGTAGACGCGCTCTTTACTGAGCATATTCCAGCAGTGCAGGTGCCGCGACCTGCATTTATAGCGGTCAAAGCGCCGCAATTCTCGTTCTCGCGTTTGACGGGCGCTGATCCCATCTTGCGCGTCGAGATGTCCTCGACGGGAGAGGTGGCCTGCTTTGGCGAAGACCTGGAGGAAGCCTATCTAAAAGCTATGCTGGCAACGGGTGGCAAGATACCGCGCAAAGGTATCTTTATCAGCCTGGGCGGAGATGAGAAGAAGGCCAAATTCCTGAAGAGCGCGCGCCTTTTGAGTACACTCGGCGTTCCTCTGTATGCCACCGAGAAGACATGCGCCTTCTTCCAGTCTCACGGCATCGCGGCCACCATGCTCTACAAAATTCACGAGCAGAAGTACCCCAACGTGTTGACTTACTTCCGTGATAACAAGATCGACCTGGCAATCAATATCGTCGATGGCTATGTCAAAAAGGAAGTCGATGATGACTATGCTATGCGCCGCTTCGCCGTTGACCACAATGTACCCCTGTATACCAAAATCAAACAGGCGCGACTGCTTGCCAGAGCTTTGGTAGAGAAGGATGTAGAAAGTATGCCAATCAAGGGCTGGAGCGAGTATACGAATGAATATAATTAATGGTGAAAGGGTCGAATTGCTTACACGTCTGGGTGGCGTGGATGTAGGACGAGGGCGGCGCAAGCGCCCCCACCCATCCTCTCCACAACCCCCGCCCCTACAACGGTTTGCCCAACACAATCATGTAGGGGCGGGAGAGGTAGGGAAGAGTGGCGGGGGCGCTTGCGCCGCCCTCGTCCCTATCCCTGATAAAGGAGCTAGCCCATGCCTGCCACCATAACCGGCTCCATTGTGACGCCTGACCGCATAATCGAAGGGACGCTGACAATCTCAAACGGCAAAATTGAGCGCGTAAGCGAAGGTTTTGCGAGCGATGCCACCTATGATTATCGCGGGAAATACCTGTTGCCGGGTTTGATAGAGACGCACGGGCATTTGCGCGAGCCGGGTCTGGAGTATAAAGAGGACATCCCGCACGGTTCGCGCGCCGGATTAGCTGGAGGCTTTACCACCATCTTTGATATGCCGAATACGCAACCGCCAACCACAACGGTTGTGCGGGTGAAAGAGCAGATTGCGCGTTATACGAGCCGGTGCTACACCGATTTTGCCATCAATATGGGTACATCCCTGCAAGATATTGATCAATTGCGCGAGGTTGACCCGCGACTAATCACCTCGTTCAAGCTGTTCGCGGCAGGCCATGCCACAACGCCTACCACTATTCCGCACTTGCGCGATATAGCGCGTATCTTCGAGGTCGCGGGTCAACGCGAGATTATGATGCTGGTTCATGCTGAAAACCAGGAACTGCTTGACTACTTCACGGCCCACTACCGCGATACGCTGGGCAGGCATGACCCCGCCGCGTGGACGGAGGCGCGTAATACATCTGTCGTTTTGACATCTGTGTTGGAGATGATCGCGCTGGCGCGGCAGTTCGGTGTCAAGCTGTACCTGCTGCATCTTTCCACGCCAGAAGAATTTGCTGCCATCGCCTTTGGCAGAAGTATCGGCGTGGAGGTGTACGGCGAAACAACGACTGTGCATCTCAGCTTCAACAGCGATGATTACGCGCGGCTAGGCAATCTCGTTAACATCGCTCCGGCGCTGCGCTCGCCTGCTGACCAGCGGAGCCTGTGGCAATTGCTGCGCGAAGGCAAGATCGATACGGTCGTCACCGATCACGCGCCGCATACATTAGAGGAGAAGCAAAAAGCCAGCGTGTGGGATGTCGCTTCCGGCCTGCCAGGTTTTCAGGAGGCTCTGCCAGCCTTAATCACTGGCTGGGTACGTCATTTCGGCAGCGAAACGCTCGCTGAGGGGCTGCTGCGTATCGCGCAGGCGACTTCTACCAACCTGGCGCATATCTTCGGCTTCGCGCAAAAAGGATCGCTAGTGGTTGGTAAAGATGCTGATATTGTGGTTGTGGATGCTTATAAAAACTGGCAGGTACGCAAAGCAGACCTCTTCACGAAAAACCAGTGGTCAGCCTTTGAGGGCATGACGTTACAGGGTAAACCGGTGGCGACTTTTCTACGTGGCAGGCTGGTTTATCAAGATGGTACTATCATGGGTGAACCGCGCGGTCAATGGTTGACGAGATAGTGATTATGCATACATGGGCAAAATCAGATTTACGGAGCCGTGACAGGAGATTCTGAGCGCAGCGAAGAATCTCCTGTCACCTATGAGTCATTACCGGTTGACGATACCATAAGCAAGGGAGAAGACATATGAATGATCCTACTATTATGCAAATGTTTGCCGATGTTGGCGCGATTGTCACTGATAGCCACTTCGTCTATACCTCCGGTCGTCATAGCTCGGTCTATATCAACAAAGATGCCCTGTATCTTCACACGGGAACTATTTCAGCCCTGTGTAAGATGATGGTTGGACCATATGATCCCGCACAAATCGACGTGGTGGTAGGGCCGGTACTGGGCGGAATTGTACTCTCGCAATGGGCTGCTCATCATCTCAACCAGCGTCGGACGAGCGAGGAAACACTTGCTATATACGCTGAAAAAGCATCCGATGGTCGGGATAAACAATTCTTCTTTGGGCGCGGATATGGCCGCTACATTGAAGGCAAGAATATCCTGGTAGTAGAGGATGTGCTGACAACGGGCGGTTCTGCCCGGCAGGTGATTGAAGTTGTGCGTGGGCTTGGAGGAAACGCCGTCGGCTTGAGCGCGTTATGCAATCGCGGCAATGTACGCCCCTCCGACGTAGGTGACGTGCCAGTATCGGCGCTGGTCTCTATCGATCTCGATACCTATGCGCCCGAAGTTTGCCCGTTATGCAAATCGAACGTGCCGGTTAATACGGAATTGGGTAAGGGGAAAAGCTTTTTGGTGCGGTAAAGTTAGTCTACCAGGGAGACCGCAAGGGTCGCCCCTACAATGACTACGAAAGAAATAATAATGCAGCAATCTACCAACAACATAACATTCATTAATAAGCTCGAAGCTTGTTGGCAACGCGACAACTTCGTTTGCGTTGGTCTCGATGCGGATTACGACCAGCTTCCCGCAGTCATCAAAGCCGGGCGTCTAGTTGAGAATGCGCTGTTTCAATTTAACCGCGAAATCGTCGATGCGACGCATGATCTCGTTTGTGCTTATAAGCCCAACGCTGCCTTTTATGAAGCACAGGGTGAAGCGGGTATCCGCGCATTGTTGAACACGGTTCGTTATATCCGCGCATCATATCCCCAGATTCCTGTCATTCTGGATGCCAAACGCGCTGATATTGGCAGCACTAATATGGGTTATGTGCAGTCAGCATTTGATTATTTAGGTGTGGATGCTATTACCGTCCATCCTTATCTCGGTCAGGAGGCGCTGGCCCCATTCCTGGCGCGTAAGGAGAAAGGTATCATTGTGCTGGTCAGAACGTCTAATCCCGGCGCTGGCGAATTTCAGGATTTGCCCGTCGGCCCGCAGCAGGAGCCGCTGTATATGGTGGTGGCCCGGCATGTTGCCCGGCAATGGAATAGTAACGGCAATTGCGCTATTGTGGTTGGCGCGACATATCCCGGCGAATTGCGGCAAGCGCGCGCGCTCGTAGGCGATATGCCCATCCTGATCCCTGGCATCGGTTCGCAAGGCGGCGAAGTAGCTGCTACCGTCAAAGCCGGGCAGGATAGTCGCGGCCAGGGCATGATTATCAGCGCATCGCGCAGCATCATCTTCGCCTCACGCGAGAGCGACTTTGCCGCCGCTGCCAGAGCGGCTACGGAGCAACTTCGAGCGGAGATCAATCGTAGTCGATAGACTGGCAGCTTGCAGAGAATGGGGTGATATGTTGGGAAGAAAGGCGACCGCAAGGGTCGCCTCTACTATGACGACGAAGCGGCTTGCCATGCTCGTTCGTAGTAGCTTTCCTTGACTTTCGAAAAGCCCTGCCTGAGGCATGAACAGGCTTGACAGGGAATTCTTTCTTGACCTACAATGGCTGCGATGTTCAGAGACTCCACACCCGCTGTCGCATCGCCGCCGAAAGGATGAACCAATGGAAAACCATATGGATCACGCGGGCCGACCGTTATCGTCAACAGGGACACATGTTTTTTCATCTGCGTCGCTGCGTAGACGACGGAAAAAGAATTTAGAGAGGCGGGGACGATCTTTTGTGACAGGCAAGGGAGCGCTGTTCAGCGGATTGGCTCTGCTCCTCATACTCGGCGTAAGCCTCACCGTCATCTCACGTCTCATTCCGGGGCTACCTGGCAACGAGAAATGGTCCTTCCAGACAGGCAGTGGAAGCATCCACGCTGTTTCGCCAACGATCGCCAACGACATCATTTATAGTGGCTCGAATAGATATCTCTATGCCCTGGATGCATCGGGTCGCCAGCAATGGGCCTTCGATATGGAAGGCATCATCGCTTCTTCGCCGGCGGTAGCCAATGGTATAGTCTATGTTGGCGCTAACGATGCCTTCGGCCATCTGTATGCCCTGGACGCGCGTTCGGGCCGTCAAAAATGGCAATTCCAGCAGGTGGATGGCTACATTGAATCCTCGCCAGTAGTAGTCGGTGGCATCGTTTATATTGGCTCTAGCAGTGCATCTAGTGATGGCAATTTCTATGCCCTGGATGCATTATCGGGGAGCAAGAAGTGGTCTTTTCAGACGGGAGGCACAATCGAATCTGTGCCGGTAGTAGCCAATAACGTTGTCTATGTGAGTTCTTCTGATGCAAAGCTCTATGCCATTCAAATCCTTTCCTAAGATGGTGAATTTTGATGGCTATTTGTATCATTGTTGCTTTTTCCCGCGCCTGCTGGTAAAGTGGACACACAAATTGAAGAGGATAGAGCAGGCATGATCGAGCCAACCGCAACGGGGGAGAAACTTGCGCCGTTCATCAAATGGGCGGGCGGGAAAGAGCAGGAGCTAAAGCATATTTTGCCGCTTGTGCCGCCCTTTGAGCATTACTATGAGCCGTTTGTGGGTGGCGGCGCGGTCTTCTTCTCAGTGCAGGCGCGACGAGCATTCGTCAACGATAGGTCGCCCGAACTGGTCAACCTGTATCGCGCGATTGCCCGGCAGGATGCTGATTTCTTTCTGGCACTGGACACACTGGTCGAGGGTTGGCAAGCGGTAAGCCAACTGGTAGATGCCCATACGGCAGACTTGCTTGCCCTTTATCAAGCTTGCGACTTGAAAAAGGGGGTGATGCATGACACGGAATCATTGCTACTGGCTTTCATCAAACAGCACCGCGCCACATTCGATGGCCTATTTGCTGATTTTTTGCCGCAAGAGCGCCATCATTTCTTGCGCGAGCTACAGCGAAATCTGACGAGCAAAACGCGCCGTATGAAGATGCTGGAACAGCAAAAAGGCTATTTGCCACATAGAGACATCATCGCCAACCTGGAAAGCGCCTTGAAAAGCGCGTTTTATATGCACTTGCGTTACCTGTACAACCACTCGACAAAGCTGGTATTATCGCCCGGACGCGCCGCCGCCATCTTCTTTTTTGTGCGCGAAAATGCCTATGCCTCCATGTTTCGCTATAACCAGCGCGGGGAGTTTAACGTGCCATACGGGGGCATCTCCTATAACCGCAAGGATGTTGCCCGCAAAATAGCCCTCATGCGCTCCCCTGACTTATACTTGCATTTACAAAATGCCGTCATCGAACACATGGATTTCGAGCAGTTTTTGTTGCAATATCCTCCACAGGCAGACGATTTCATCTTCTTAGACCCACCCTACGATAGCGAATTTAGCACCTACGCCCAAAATACGTTTGATATGCGCGACCAGCAGCGCCTGGCTCGCTATCTCCTGCAAGATTGCCGCGCACAGTTTATGCTAGTCATCAAACGCACACAGGCCATTTGCGCTATGTACCAGCAGCCCGGCATCTTCATCAGAAGCTTTGACAAAAAGTATATGGTCAGCTTCCAGGACCGCAACAATAGAGAAGCTGAACATCTGATTATCACGAACTATCCTGTTCAGTAACTCCTACCCCACAAATCAAGGGGGCAAGGCGACCGCAAGGGTCGCTGTATGGTTTACCCACCTCGTG
>JBOGTO010000281.1:0-6765 GCA_050695155.1 Ktedonobacteraceae bacterium | reverse complement strand
GGTCCGGTCGGCGCTCCCGGTATGGTGCCGGGTGCCGTATTCGGCGCACCTGGCGCGTTGCTTGGCGCGCCAGCAGGCAGAATCGAAGTTGGTGGCAGGTTATTCGTATCGGTCATCATATTGGCGTCAGGTGTTGTAAGCACATTACCGGGAAGCGCTTTGAGTTCCGTCAGCCAGTTCTGCAATGCGCTGCTCTGCAACGATTGCTGCGTCTTTGCATCTATCGCGCGTGATGGGTCAATTGCCAGGATTTGCACAATGCGGTACGTGCCATTTTCTACCAGTATCGGGCTGATCTCGTTGATCTTACGGGCCGGGTCGAATATCCAGTTGTCTACGGTACCTGTACCCTCGGTCTGAGCATACTGCCCGCGCGCCAGCCAGCCCAGATCACCGCCGCTATTGGCCGTGCCAGAATCTTGCGATTTCGCTTTGGCAATGCTACCGAAGTTGCTGCCGCCATCAGCTTGAAGTTGCTTGAGGATCGTTTGCGCGTTGGCCTTTGTGTCAATCGTCATTGAACGCGCCAACACCTGATAAGCAGGCGAAACGATCTTTGATGACAGGTAGTTCTGCATATTATCACGTCGCAGTTTGATAACCATCATCGACTGGATGTCGTCATTTGATACACCGATCTGGCTCAGCAGGTTACTATAGGTAGTGGATGCTGGTGCGTTGTTCTGCAAATCCTGCATGGCCTTATTTACCTGGCTGCTCGATGGATTGATTTTATTTTGCAGCGTCACGCTCTGGTTTGCCAGCCATTCGCGGATAAGCTCATCATCTTGTAGCCACTCAGCACTGTCCGACTCGACCTGGGACTGCTGGAAAATTTGCTGCTCAAGCGGGATCGTGGTCTGTGTGAGTGTAGCGATAGCCGCGCTCAGGTCTGCATGTTGGGTCTGCGCATCATTCAATTTCTGTTGCGCGGTTTTCAACTGGCTTTCAAGGTTAGTACGTTGCGGGCTGGGACCGGCAGGTAGCGCCTTAATTTGCGTATTCAGGGAATCAACCGTCTTCGTCTCGCTATTAATGATGGCGAGTTGCGCGGCATCCTGTTTTTCTTTTGCGATACGCTGCGCTGTCAGCCCATTGCGACCGTTGAGGTCATTATTTTTAAGCATTGTTTGCAGCGCGACCATCTTGCGAAATGCGGATTGCGGTATCTGGTGTCCATTGACGGTCGTGATGGTCTTCCCCGGAATAATGATATTGAAATTGATCCAGGTGCCAACAAGCACTATGATCAGTGCCAGCCCGACCAGCGACGTTAATCCCCAAATGGCGCGGCGTTGAACCGTAATCTTTTGTTTGTGGGAAAGATGTTTCCCCCACCCGAAAATAAGCGGCTTCCCGTCACGCTTTGCTTCTACGCCATGCGCCGTCTGTCGATTGTAGTGCTTTCTATTCGAGCGCGTAGAACGCTGGTCGCCTGGCCGTTGCGTTGGCCGCTCTGTCTGACTTTTCATAGTATTCCCTTCCTGCTCAAGGCACTGGTTAGCACGCATATAACAGAAAAACACAGTAAGAATGAATGATTACCTATCCCTCAGTGTATACTACGAAGGAAGTATCCGCATTCTTACTGTGCTATGCATAATGCGCCTGCTCCTACATGCCCCGTATGTGTTCCGCAGTATAGGGCAGCAGCGCCATATGTCGCGCCTGTTTGAGCGCAATCGTGAGGCGGCGCTGGTGTTTCGCGCACGTTCCCGTTTTGCGGCGGGGTTCAATCTTGCCACGATCAGAAATGTAGCGTTTCATGAATCGGCTGGCGTCTTTGTAATCAATTTCACGAGTATGATCGTGACAAAACTGGCAAATTTTGCGGCGTGTTGGCCGCTCGCCGCGCCCACCCGCGCGATCGCGTCGTGGAGCGCCTTCAGATCGTCTTTGCACGGACTGTTCTCCTTGTCTCTGTCCTGGCCGCGCCGAAGTCCGGCGCGACCAGGAATCTCAGATTATCTAGTCCGGGAAGTCAGGTAAAAATGGGTCGCCACTTTCGCTGGAACCTGCGCTATAGCCCTCGGAACCGCTCGATGCCGATTTAGGTGTGAGCATCTCCATCTCAGTGATCGTAACATCAATGGAGGTACGCTGCGCGCCCTCTCGATCAGTATACTTACGCTGTGAGAGCCGACCCTCGACATACACCTTTGAGCCTTTGTGCAAGTACTTCTCGCAGGTTTCCGCGAGTTGACGCCAGGCGATAATATTGAACCACTCTGTTTCGTCTTTCTGCTCACCCGTTCTTGATTTATAAGAGCGGCTGACTGCGAGCGAAAACTTCGTGACAGGAGTGCCATCTGGTGTGACTTGCAATTCGGGGTCTCTTCCCAGATTCCCGATGAGCATAATTTTGTTGAGCATGGTCTGTCAGTATCCTTTCAAAAGCAGGGATGTTATGACGACTCCTACACTGCTACCGTCTGAACTTCCCGGAGGCTTGTACTACGCCTCGTTTGTTTCTGTTTCCTCTTCAATAGCGGATGGGACGTTTTCCATCTGCTCCGGGGAGAGCGCAACGGGCGCTTCCTCTTCGCTTTCGGCGGGAACTTCCTCTGTTTCAACTGCCACAGGGGTTTCCGCTTCGGGGGTCGCGTTTTGCGCCTGAGCCGCAGCTGCTGCCGCCTGGGCGGCTGCGCGCGCCTCGCGTTCTTCACGCTCTTCGCGTTCCTTCTGCACGATTTTGGGATCGCGCCGGATAATCATGTGCCGGAGTACTTCCTCGGTTACTTTGAGATTGCGGTCCAGTTCAGAAACGGTCTCAGGAGTGAGAATCATATCAAAAAACACATAGAAGCCGTCGCGCTGATGCTCAATGGGATAGGCAAGACGCCTGCGCCCCCATTGATTGACGCGCACCACCTGACCATCATGAGTGTTGACGATCTGCTGAATGCGCTCGAGTATAGCGCTGCTTTGCTCTTCGGTGACTTCGGGGTTGAGGATGAAGCCTAGTTCATAATCACGCCTCACGAAGCAACCTCCTTCCTCTGGGTTTGCTTCCGGTCAATCGCTTGCAAAGTTGCCAGGCGACTGCCAGAGCAGGTAGAGCATGGCATGGTTGCCGATGCCTTGAACGTATGCCGCACCAATTGTAGCGGCCTTTTGCTTTTCACATGTGCTTGCTCTCCTTTAGAGGAGATGCCTGCTTGACACACCTTGCCACCTCTGCGGTGACGGGTGGTGAAAGCACCTCGCTATTATAACACTGTACTCTCCATCTGACAATACGGCATTTTTGCGTTTCGATGGGACTCCTGACTGCCTATTCTCCACGCATAGAGAAAAAACGGTAATCTCCAGTAGACAGGGCATTTTAAGAAGTGGGAACGTATTCGGCCACCTCTTCTTCTTTTTCTTTCTTTGGAATATAGCGGTCGGCGTGTCCAAGCGCCGTGAACGAGAAGCAGAACGGGATCAAGAACGTTAGAGCGCCGGTTATGGTGAAGATGAGGGCCACGTTGTGCGTCCAGTTGATGGCAAAGCCGCCCAGCAGGCTGCCCAGGGGAATAGCAGACCATGCCAGCACGGTGGCGATACTCATAACGCGGCCCAGCATGTGATTGGGAACGATGGCCTGTCGCAGGCTGCCTGTATTGATGTTAAAGAGAATGCCCAGTCCTCCTGCCAGCATCCACAGGATGGCTGCGATCCAGTACAGGCGCATTTGCGCGAAAACGACGCCCAGCAGGCCTTCCAGCATCAACGCGCCTAATGCGACCGTACTGAACGACCAGCGTTTGCGCAGCGGCCCGGCCAGCAAGCCCATAATCACCACTCCCAGGCTGGCAGCCGAGAAGAGCAGGCCGATTTGTGTATTGCTTGCTGAAAGCCGCTCTTTGGCGAATAAGACAAGCTGGTTATTAGATGCGTTTGCTACAAAGTTGACCAGCGCCATCATGATCGAGATATTACGCAGCACCGGGTGACCCAGAACGTAACGCAATCCCTCAACCATGTCGCTGCGGATACTGGTTTTTTTCTGCTGCTCGTCTTTTTTCACGTTAAAGCTGATGCGAACTAGAGTAATAGAGAATGACGAGATGAGAAATGAGAGGGCATCAATCAGCATTAATGATGTAAGTGGCACGATTGCTACTAGCAAGCCAGCCAGCAATGGACCAGCGATTTGAGCGGCGGAGTAGCTGGCCTGGATGCGCCCGTTGGCGGTGACAAGATCATCCTGCTTGACCAGACTGGGGATGGCGGCGAATTCTCCAGACTCAAAACAAATGGTCAGCGTTGAATGGATAAAGCCCACCACGTAGATCCACCAGATGGGAAGTGTACCCAGCACCGCCAGGAGTGGGATAGTTGCCACGATTCCAGCGCGCGCAATATCAGTGAATATCATCATGCGCTTGCGATTGACGCGGTCCGTCCACGCGCCCAGAATTAGCCCGAAGAGCAGGTAGGGCAGGAAATTGGCCGCGCCGGAGATGCCCAGGTTGACGGCTGAGCCGGACAGCTTGTAGACCAGCAAAGGTAGAGCAAACAATGTTACCGAACTGCCGAGATTGGAGATGGTCTGGCCTGCCCAATATTTCCAGAAGTCGTTACTGAGTCTGTTGCGGGGCGTTTTTGCCGTTTGCACATTATTTTGCATAATAGACTCCTTGCTGCTGCCATCAAACAGTTACATTCGTGGATGATGTGTCAGAGCATTATTCACCCGATGAATAAAGTGTTCACAGGTTGCTGCCATCAGACAGCTTCATTCGTGGATGATGCATCGGGGCCTTGCATATAAGGCGGAGACATGAACATACCTGCAAGGATGGCGTATACTTTGCCATCGGGATCGGGTTGTTCATGGAGTACATCATCTACCAGCGCCTCGATACGTTCAGAATAGTAACGAGCGCGTTCTGGCGAGAGGCGAATATGTGGGAAAGACTCGCATCGATAGGGGTCATCTTTAATAGCTGCGTAAGCTTCGGCCAGTTCGTCGCGCGCCTTGTCCATAATCACAAGCGAAGCATCCACGCTGCCTTTCACATCATCGGGCAGGTTATATTTGAAGATACGCGCCGTGCGTGTGTAGTAGTTGGCAACGATGCCGCGTACCAGTCTCCGCGCCACAATCTGCGCCAGCCCGGCTTCTTCCAGCACATGCAAATGATGTCCGATGGAGCCGGGTGTTGCCCCAAGCCTGTCCGCTAGCTGTTTGGCGGTGGCGGGCTGGTTCTGGATGATGCCCAGGATACGCGAGCGCACCGGCTCGCTGATAGCCTTGAACTGCTCGAAAGTAGTGATTGGTACCTGCGCGGGCAATTCGGGCATTGTCACAGGCACAGCATCCGGCAGTACCGGGATGCTGTCGAGGTCATCTCTGCTATTGAATGCGCTCATGCAATTCTCTTCCCTTTTATGTGCCAGGAAAACAACACGCGCTAATTTATTAGTACGTGTTGGAAATATAGCATGGAAAAGAGGGAATGTCAATACCTATCAGAGTGAAAACAGTGGCGTGTAGGAACGCGATTCATCGCGTCCCTACACATCGCCTGGAAGTGCAGAAAACTAACGTGAAAGGAACGCTGGTCTATGTAAAGCCAGCCAATTATTGCTCTGCTCGCCTGTTGCCCGGCTCGGCGGCATTCCCTATTTCTGATAGAATGTCGCTCGTCGCTTTTCTCAATCTCCTGTTGGCCTCCTCCAGATCAAGCACGGCCTGCACAAAGCTGCTGTATTCGCGCCGGAACAGGAAAAACATAATCACCAGAGTGGCAATCCACCAGATTGCTTCGATCACCAGCGTAATTGCGAAAGGGACGGCGCGGCCAGGAGCGGAAAGGGAGAAAAATGATTGCACAATAATCCAGCCAACCAGGGCGATCAACTGGACCGTCACAAAGCGCGTGATTCTGTTTGCGCGTTGGGTCATGTTACGCAGTTCCATCGAAGTGTACCCTCCTCTCGAAAGAAAATCACACTTGATCCGCTTCGCCAGGCTGTGTATATACCTCCTGAAGCAGATCGGGGAAGAGTTGCGCCAGGAATGAACCTCACCAGTATATCACATACTGCACATCAACATATCGCCACATAACTGACCTAATAAATCTTGACGACCAAAACCGGGAATGGGGGAAAGAGGGCGTCTTCTGTAGGGACAAGGGGCAGCATCCCATTTCCCGATTCGGTCGTCAAAATTCATCAGGATGGAGATAGACCCCATTACCGATTTTGGTCGTTAAAGTTCATCAGGATGCCTGGGCGTCCCAATACCTTTGTTTCCCTTTAAGCAGAAGCTGTTGATATGCCTTTAGCTATTGCAAACGTATGCGAAGAAATAGGTTGATCGAAGAATGTCTGCTGGGCTGCTCTCCATTGCGCTTCTCCCTCAAGTTCATAATTCACCCAGAGTACCTCTGTTCGCAGTTGCTTAGAAGTATGGCAATTCTTAGGATCAGCCTGAATATATTGCCAGTCGGGATACAATTCAAACATCAAGTCACAATGATACCCCGATAATGCAACCTTGCCTTTTACATTGTGAAGAATATGCGCCAATTCTCGATGCTGTTCATCTGTCATCTCATAACCATATGCCTGATCGTCACCACGAGAGCCATGAGGATAAGGGGGGTCACAATAAAAAAGTGTTTCTTCACTATCGTAACGCCTGATTACATCAATGGCGGGAGCGTTTTCTATCTGGACACGTAGCAGTCTGTGCACAATTTCTGAGAGACCTTCGACGCTTCCTAACCACCGTGAAACAGCGCCACCCATACCGGCGCGACTTGTTAA
>JBOGTO010000280.1:0-5516 GCA_050695155.1 Ktedonobacteraceae bacterium | reverse complement strand
AGCGTCCCACGTCCCGCCAGGCCTGATTCCTGCATTGATTGGCAAAAATCATCAAGGACAACGGTTAGAAGTGTGACTGTTTGGCAGCCGAGCCGGTGAAGTCACTGGTTAGCGGCTTAGCATCGTTTGGCTGCGTCGGGTCAATCTGGAACACTACCGAGTCGCGCGTTGGTACACGCTGGTCGGGCGACGAACCATACGTAACTGACGGATAGAGTCCTCCCAGATCGACGCTACCCAGTGAATTGAAGGCGTTGAACAGGCCATTGCGCGTGATGTCGTTATTCGCCATCGCCTTCTTCAGGATAGCATAGGTGATGTAGGACTCGGTATAGCCAAACTCGAAGTAGCCATCGGGCTGCTGGGTCGGGGCATACTTCTGCACATCCTGGAGCAACTGCGCCATGCCCGGCTTGCTGATATCACCCCACGTCGCGCCCTGGCCGACTACCCACAATTTGGTGAACAGGGGCTTCAATGCTGTGACTCCAAGCAGTACGTTCGCCCATGCCGGACTCTGGAGAATAAACTGCGGGAAGTAACCCAGTTTGGCAGCAGTGCCGACGATCGTGGCAGTAACTGTTGGCAAGGTGGTCAGGAAAACATACTTCGCCCCGGCTGCTTTCATCTGCGACACCTGCGCGGTAAAGTCAGTATCGGTCACGGCGTAGCTTGCCTGGCCCACATCGTCTAGCCCGTAAGCAGTGATGGCCTCTTTATAGCCTTGCAAACCATCCTGGCCGTACTCATCGTTCTGGTAAATGATGCCCGTCTTAGGACTCTTGATCCCCAGGGTATTCACCACGTAGTCGAAGGCGTTCTCGACTTGCAGGCGATAGGGAGTTCCCACCAGCACGACGTACTTCTGGCGTGCCAGTGCAGAAGACAGAGTAGCTGCCGAAAGCAGCATATGGTCGGCGTCAGCCAGAGGGATAATGGCTTCAGTGGTAGGCGTTCCCAGGCTGTCAGCAATCATCAATACCTGGTTGTGGATCTGATTGTACATCTGCACCTGGATCTGCGGATTGTACTGCGAATCCTTCTCAATGAATTTCACCTTGTAGCCGTTGATCCCGCCATTATCATTGACGTGGTCAAAGAACACTTTCACGCCATTCGCCAGCGGGTCCCCGATGGGGGCCGCGACCGGACCAGAATAGGGCGAGATAATACCGAGCGTAATGGTCTTATGCGCTACATCGACACCAAAATCAGTTTTGAGCGTAGTGCCATTGCCGGTGTTGCTTGAGCTGCTGTTGGCGCATCCAGAGAGCGCCATTACACAGACGACTATAAAGCCAAAGCACGCATAGAGCGTCTTTCTGGTAAGCATGGATTGCACCTCTTCGCGTAACATTCGAGATAACGACGGTTGAGAATGTGTGACACGCTACACCTCCAACATCCTGCTATGCCTGATCTGCTGGCAGATCAGTAATCTCGGCTGTTTCACCTCCTTCGTCTTTATGCGCATTGAACTTGCGGGTCAACGCCTGGCCCCGGCGCACAAGTCCAATCACGCCTCCCGGCTCAAAAAGCAGGAAGACGACAATAAGCAGGCCATAAAGAAGAGCATTCAGGTCGGCGCTGCTGATTCCTCCCGCGCCACTTGCCACCGACAACAGGTTAAAATGATCGATGACCAGCGGCAACCCGAACACGAATGCAGCTCCAAGAATTGATCCCCACACGCTGGCGACGCCGCCAATGATGATGGCCGCCACGAACTGAATAGAGAGCGTCAGACTCCAGTAATCGGGAGCGACATAACGGCTGAACGAGGCAAACAAGGCACCCGCGATGCCTGCCAGGAACGATGAGAGGATGAACGCGCCCATCTTCACTTCAAAGAGGTTGACGCCCATGATGGTCGCGCCCATCTCGTTATCGCGCACGGCCTGGAATGCGCGCCCGGCCCGCGAACGCATAAGGTTATACACAAAGAAAGAGGCCAACGCCAGCACGATCAGATTCAGCAAGAAATATTGCTGGCCGGATGTCAGCGCGAGACCAAAGTATGAGTTCTGCTGATCGAACGTCGCGCCGCCCAGAGCCGGCACCGGAAACGTGCGCCCCTGCGGCCCACCCGTAATGCCGCGCACGTTTAAGAAGAGATATTGCCCGATGAAGATCAGGGCCAGCGTGACAATGCCCAGGTAAAACCCTTTCAGCCGCAGCGCGGTCGGGCCGATGAGCGCGCCCGCCAGCGCGGCCACAATGCCAGCAGCCGGCAGCCAGATAATGAACGGCAGCGCCAGGCCGAGCGGGTCGAGCGGAGACGACGGCGGAGCGCCGCCGAAAAAAGCCGCCCCGTAAGCCCCAATTGCCATAAAGAAAGCGATGCCCAGCGAAATTTGACCGGTATAGCCCGAAAGCACATTGAGGGAAAGCGAGGCAATCGCTGCAATCAACGTGTAATTGACGATAGTAAACCAGTCATCATTGCCCACAGAGAAGAAGATCACAATAACGGCGACGATCAGAACAGCCGCGATCCAGCGCGATGCTTTACTGCGTAACAGGCGCGACGGCGGTGCCACCGTGGATGGACGTGTAGTGGTAGATGTGGCGCTGGCTTTGGGAGATGCGCTCATATTCGCTCCACCTTTCTCGTCCCAAAGAGGCCATAGGGCCGGATGAGCAGCACCAGAATCATCACCAGGTAGGGCGTTATCTGGTGAATGCCCGCCCCCAGCACGTTGGCGACGTGGCTTTCATAACCGGCAGTCAGGTCCTGCACCAGGCCAATGATAATACCGCCCACAACGGCCCCGGCGATTGAGTCCACACCGCCCAGGATGATGGCGGGGAAAGCCAGCAGCGCCACGCCACCCAGTGTGATGTCTATAGAAAAGGTACCCATTGCCAGAAAAACGCCGCCGATGGTAGCGATGGCGGCGGCAATACCCCAGGCCAGCGCGTACACCGTGCGTATGTTGATGCCCACCGCCAGCGCCGCTTCCTGATCGAGCGCGGTGGCGCGCATCGCCAGTCCGTAGCGCGTGTATTGGAAGAAGTAAAAGAGCAAGGCGCACAGGATAACCGTCACGATAATCGTCAGGAGATCGTTCGCGCCAAAATGAATACCAGCAATATTGAATCCTTGCGTAATCGTATACGGCGCGGGCGCTGAGAGCGGATTCGACCCTGCTTTCACAATAACGGCGGTGCGCAGGATGGTATCGAGGCCAATCGTAATCATCAGGATGGAAAAGACCGGGCGACCGATCATGCGCCGCAGCACCAGGCGTTCAAAAAGCAGGCCGATTAACACCGTCACGATGACGCCGCACACTACCGCGAGAATAAAGTTCAGGTGCCAGTCGAACACCAGCGACGAAACAATATAGGCTCCTACCAGCAATATTTCGCCCTGCGCAAAGTTGATCACTTCGCTGGCCTTGTAGATGATCGAGAAGCCCATGCCGATTAGAGCGTAGATACAGCCAAGCGCAATGCCCGCGAAGGCTATTTGAATAAAATATGCCACATCTCTCTCCTACTCGCCGTTTTATGAGCGAATGTCATCCCTTGCTTTGCTTTGTCATCCTGAGCGCAGCGAAGAATCTCTCACCGGGCAGAAGGAGATCCTTCGCTGCGCTCAGGATGACATTCCCGGTCCTGGTCGGCCATGTTCATTAGGAGTGGATAGTGCGGCTGCGGCACCGCCGAATTCTTCACCCAGGTACGCCTTAATTACATCGGGGTTGGCCTGTACCTCAGCCGGAGTTCCCTGCGCGATGGCTCGCCCGAAATCCAGCACCAGCACGCGATCAGCGACCCCCATTACCAGCGCCATATCATGCTCAACCAGTATCTGCGTCACCCCAAGCTGCTCTTTGATGTCCAGAATCACGGCGGCAATATCTTCCGTCTCTTCCAGACCCATGCCCGCTACCGGCTCATCCAGCAGCAGCAGCTTCGGTTCCAGCGCCAGCGCGCGCGCAATATCAGCCCGCTTCTGCAAACCATAAGGCAGGCTTCCCAGGGGATAGTTACTTACGTCTTTGAGTCCGATCAAATCGAGCAGGTGCATACAATGAGCGCGGTTGCGCTGCTCTTCCGCGCGTGTGTGAATGAAATAAAGTCCACCAAGCAGGATACCGCTGCGCATCCGCGTGTGCCTGCCCAACAGCAGGTAATCCATAACGGTCGTGGTAGGGAACTGTCCGAGATTCTGGAATGTGCGGGCAATGCCGACCCGCGCGACCTGGTATGTTTTGAGGCGCAGCAGGTCGCGCCCATTGTAGGTCACGCTTCCCGCTACAGGCTGATAGACACGCGAAATGACGTTGAATAGCGAGGTCTTGCCCGCGCCGTTGGGGCCAATTACCGCGAATAATTCCCCCGGCCGCACCTGGAACGAGACATCTGACAGCGCTTTGACTCCGGCAAAGCGCACCGAGACATCCGCAACGGAGAGCAGCGGGGCGCGCGTTGGCCCTGGCTCATTCAACCTCCCGGAGTCGTTGCTCGCACTCATAGGTCCCACTTCCTTTCGGGACGGCGTTGACGAACCGTACTTATACTGCTGCGCTCTCCACCCTCGTGCAAGCCAAGATAAAACTTGCGCACGCTCTCATCCTGCAAAAGTTCAGAGGCAGGTTGCGCCAGTACGACCTTACCCGTTTCCAGCACGTAACCATAATGGGCAAGCGAGAGCGCCATTTGCGCGTTTTGTTCTACCAGTAATACGGCGGTACCACCTGCATTTATCTCAGCGATGATGGAACGAATTTGTTGCACCATATACGGAGCCAGTCCCAGCGAAGGTTCATCCAGCAATAACAATTTGGGGCTGGTCATCAGGCCCCGGCCAATCGCCAGCATCTGCTGTTCGCCGCCGGAAAGATAGCCCGCGTGGCTTTTGCGGCGCTCGCGCAGGGGCGGGAACAAATCCATCACATGGTCATAGGCGCGGCTCACCGCTATCGTATTGCGCGAAGAAATAGCTCCTGTGCGCAAGTTTTCGTCTACCGTAAGATCGGCAAAGAGGCGACGGCCCTCTAAAATCTGGGAAATGCCGCGCTGCACAATCTGGGTGGCGTTTAAATGATCGATGCGCTCGCCATCAAAAAGGATAGAGCCGCGCGCAATGCTGGCGCGATGGATGCGCAACAGGCCAGAGATAGCGCGGAGGGTGGTCGTTTTCCCGGCCCCATTCGCGCCGAGCAACGCCACCACCTTCTTATCCGGCACCTCAATCGAGACTCCCTGTACAGCCGGAATAATACCGTTGTACGTGACTGCGATGTCCTGGAGAAGCAACATGCTTCAACCTCCCTCAATAGTAAGCAACCTCCAGCGCGTTAAACAACCAGTAGGGCAGCATCACCTGCGGGTTCATTTGTTCATTTACATGAATAGGGATATTGTAAGTGAGCTATTGCATAGTATACAATGTTTTCGGCTACAAATTGGTGAGGAGAATTTGTTCTCTCGAACAATAGCAAGGCATTCTTTATGAATGAGAAACATCATAGCGCTTGGCCCTCTGTAGAAGACAGTTTGAAAAC
>JBOGTO010000279.1:0-3445 GCA_050695155.1 Ktedonobacteraceae bacterium | reverse complement strand
GCTCAGTATGGCCGGCTACCAGTCCCTACGCGCGGAGCAGGCACAGAAACGCGCCGAAGGCAAGCTGATGGGCATTGGCCTTTCCTCTTATATCGAGATTTGCGGCTTCGGACCAAAGGGCAGCGCGCCTATCGGCCTCTACGAAAGCGCGCGCCTCCGCGTTGAGCAAAGCGGCACCGTCATGCTCTATACCGGCTCCTCGCCACACGGGCAGGGCGAAGAAACTACCTTCGCGCAAATCGTGGCCGACGAATTCAGCATCTCTCCCGATCAAGTCATGGTCATACATGGCGATACCGACTCCACCCCCGAAGGGCGCGGCACCTATGGCAGCCGCACTACCGCCGTTGGCGGCTCAGCAGCCTACACCGCCGCTGTCAAGCTGCGGGAGAAGATGAAGCAGATCGCTTCTCACCTGCTGGAAGCCAGCCCATCCGATGTAACACTCGAGGACGGCAAGTTCTCGGTGGCCGGTTCGCCTCAAAAATCGGTGTCCTTTGCCGATGTCGCAGCCACTGCCAACACATCGAACACGCTGCATCCCAGCATCGAGCCAGGGCTTGAGACGACCGTCTTCTGGGAACCCGAAGCCTGCACATTCCCATTCGGCACGCATATCAGCGTGGTTGAAATCGACAAAGAGACAGGCCAGGTTGAACTCACACGCATGATCGCCGTTGACGACTGCGGACGCCAGATCAATCCCATGATTGTCGAGGGACAGGTTCATGGCGGTCTCGCGCAAGGCATCGGACAGGCGTTGATCGAAGGCGTGATTTACGGCGATGATGGACAGCTTCTAACGGCGACGTTGATGGACTACGCCATGCCGCTTGCCTCTGAACTGCCCAGCTTCGAACTCGATTCCACCGTCACACCCACAACGGTCAATCCGCTCGGTGTGAAGGGCGTGGGCGAGGCCGGTACCATCGGTTCAACGCCAGCCGTAGCAAACGCTGTGATCGATGCGCTCGGTGTAGCTCACTTCGATATGCCGTATACTTCGGAAAAAATATGGAAGGCCATCCACCAGAAGTAGGGGCGCGGCACACAGCGCTCAAAAGGAGAACGTAGTATGATACCAGCAGCATTCGATTATCATGTCGCGCAGTCGGTGGATGAAGCCATTGCGCTCATGAAGCAATATGGCGACGACGCTAAATTCCTGGCCGGCGGCCATAGCCTGCTGCCAACCATGAAGCTGCGCCTGGCGCAACCGGCGCATCTCATCGATCTTGGACGCATCGATGGTCTATCCTACATCCGCGAGGTAGGCGATACCGTAACAGTTGGCGCGATGACCACCTACGTCACGCTCCAACGTTCGGACGTTATCGCGCAAAACTTCGCCCTGTTGCCAGAAGGCATCGCTGAAATCGGCGACCAGCAGGTGCGCAATCGCGGCACCATCGGTGGCAGCGTGGCGCACTCTGACCCGGCGGCTGACACCCCCGGCATGGTTCTGGCGCTCAAGGGGACCATCGTCACACGCGGGCCGGACGGCGCGCGCACCATCAGCGCCGACAACTTCTTCAAGGACCTCTTCGAGACCGACTTGAAGCCAGGCGAGGTGATTACCGAGATTCGCTTTGCCAAACCCGCTGCGCGCACCGGCAGCGCCTATGAGAAGCTGGCGAACAGGGCCTCTCATTACGCCGTCGTGGGCTGCGCCGCAGTCATCACGGAGGACAGCAACGGCGTCTGCACAGCGGCCAGCGTAGTGATTACCGGCGCATCGGTCAAACCCACACGCGCCAGCGCCGTGGAAGCCGCGCTGGTCGGCAAAAAGCTGGACGAAGCAACCATTGCGGAGGCAGCCAGCCACGCCGCCGATGGCCTGGAAGTCGTTTCGGACATTCACGGCTCCAGAGAGTACCGCGCCCAGATGGCAACCGTAATGGCGAAACGCGCCATCACGCGAGCCGCCGAACGCGCATAGTATGCGCATTCTGTCGCGTTTGCTCCAAATGTTTAAGGCTGCTTAATGCGTCGTACAGAAAAATTGCTCAGGCCAGAGAACTTCTGGCCTGAGCAATTTTTCTGTATAGCAGGCATCTTTGCTCGCACCTATCCAGTCACTTAATGCTCGAAACAAGAGTGGCGAGACCTACCTCGATGGCCTCAACGGCTTTCTTGCTGCTGGCCCCTAATGCGTGCCGTGTGTCAACCCATGCCGCCTCGTTGTAGGTCAGCCACACCTTTCCCTCTTCATCTTCCCAGGCCAGAGCCTTGACTGGAAGATCAATCCCGGCAGTCTGCTTGTCTTGCATAAGTGGGGTACCACCCCTGGCGTTACCGAAGATGAGCAATGCAGTCGGGCGAAGTTCTAACCCGACTTCTTGAGCGTTGTTAGCATGATCGATCCGAGCAAAGACCCGCAAACCCGCTGAGGTGAGAGCGACAGTCAATCGATCAAGCGTCTCGCCAACACTGAACCTGCTTGCCACAGTGATCAGGCCATTGCTATTCATATGTCCCTCCTCATTAGTGGATTTTTCCCTTAACATAATACATTTTCGATCAACGAAGCCGTGTACAAACCATTTCATTCGCTCATTTACATCATTGCGTGTTTGTAGCAATCAAGTCTCGAACAAAATCCACAAAGCGCTTTGTCTCCGCAAAGGTAGCTGCATGATCCACCTGTTCATCCTGTCTGCCCTCACGCCACAAGAAAGCCTTCTGAATCAATTGAGACCACTCCGGCAATGTTTGCTGCGCCCAGAGCGCGGCCTGTTTCTTTGAAACTTGCTCGCCAGTGGTGCAGGTGTAGAGCGCGCGGCACATGGTTAAAATCGCGTATGCCTGACTCCCGCGCGTATGCATATCATATATCCACGCACCCCATGCTCTGGCGTGCGCTCTTATGTTTTGAATAAACTCATCCTTTGAAATTGATTCAATGACTTCCTTTGGTGAAGGCCCAAATAGCGTCACGCTTTTTTCGCGCACCAGATACCAATTGCTTAACCACTCTCTACTTGACTCTTTTCTATGAAATGGTTCACCTGGACTAATATTGGCAATTATACTTGTGCGAGATCTCACCGCATTCAGGGCAGCAACCGAAATGTAGCATACTTCAATGCGATTGTCCCATTCTCTGTGTTGCTGAGCGAAATCAGTATGCATTTTTTGTAATGCTTCAAATTCTTTTTCATCAATTTCAGAGGACAGAGCCGCTACCAGGTCGATGTCGCTGATACCTGGATCGAAATCGCCAATCACAAGAGAACCACAAAGGTATAAGCCTACTAGCTTTGTGCCGAGGATACGCTGTAAGCTTGATAGAATAAGCTCTAATAATTCATTGACGTTCGTGTATGGAGTTACTTGCATGTGATCAGTATACCTCAGAAGCTGGTGGATATGATATAACAGAAGTGGTTTAGCAACAAAAGACATACCATCCTGTTACTGTCGGTAATGTAGTCCCATATACCAC
>JBOGTO010000278.1:0-4340 GCA_050695155.1 Ktedonobacteraceae bacterium | reverse complement strand
AGTTATCTAATGAACTGTGCCTATCGAATGCAACGTTGCATTCGATAGGCACAGTTCATTAGATAACTGAAGAGTTTACTATTGTTCCCCTACGGATTAGTTTCAGAGGCGGGATTAACATACTCCGGGTAGGACGGTGTATAGCCGGTCGTCGAGGGCGGCGTATACATGTGCGGATGTTTCTCCGCTTTCTCGGCGAGATTTCTCAACCCGCTCACAGTTTCTGAGGAACTGGCAGATGCGGGTGTTGGCGCGTTATTAGAAAAAGTAGCGAGCAATCGTTGGAAACGGTCCGTCAAGGCCTGGCGCGTCTCTTCGCCTCGCTTTGGGGCGATTAGCAGGCCAATACCAACTCCAATGAGTACAGTTCGTAGAAACTTGCCCATGCTGGATTCCTTTCTTTGCTTTTTTGCTGTGTCGATACACAACTGCCGAACAAGTATTTTCTCATCAAGTCAGGTACGCGCGGTTTGAGTGAGAAGTTTCAGGCGCAGCCATCCGAGCAACCCGGCAATTCTGCAACCTTATTATCTATCCTGACCGTATATACCATTGAACAAGTCTGATGAATATTTCCAACCAGGATCGGTTTTTACCTGTCATTCTGAGCGCAGCGAAGAATCCCACTCGCCACGCTGAGATTCTTCGCTGCGCTCAGAATGACAGGCGAAGCGAGGAATGACAGTCCCGACTTTGGTCGGTAATAGTCATCAGGCACACAAAACTGAATTGCTCGCTTCATCGAAAGGCCTGGCTATGTCAGAGGTACAAGACATGCAATCCGTTTCTTCTGAGGAGGCGAAAGGAGGCAGCGGGAAACGCCGCGCAAAGGCAAAAATTTCTATTTCACGGGTTATCGCGCTCTTGCGCCCTTATCGCTGGCAGCTTATCGCGGCAGCGATTTTGCTGGTGATAACGGATGGTCTGGGTTTGCTGTACCCGCTGGTTATCCGCTCGTTGCTCAATACTATTCTGGGCCAGCATAACGCGCATTTGCTCAACCTGGTAGTGGTCTTTCTGCTGATCGTCTTTGTCTTACAGGCGGGGTTCGGCGCGTTGCAAAGCTATCTTGTTACCTCGTTTGGCGAGCGTCTTTCTTTCGACCTGCGCACTATGCTCTTTCGCCATTTACAGCGCCTGTCGTTGAGCTTTTTTGACTCACGCCGCACAGGTGAGTTGATGAGCCGCGTCACCAACGATGTCACGCTGCTACAAGGGTCGCTTACCAATAACGTGCTGCCGATAGTATCGCAGATCGTCACGCTGGTTGGCAGCGTGTTGATCGCTGTATTGATTAACTGGCGCATCACGCTGGTGATCGTGATAGTTGCGCCAATTGCTGCCATCGTCTCATCGCGCCTGGGGAGGGTCATTCGCAAGCGCACGCGCGGCGTGCAGGAGGGATTGGGCGAAGCGGGTATCGTGCTGGAAGAATCGCTTTCGGCGCAGCGCGTGGTCAAGGCGTTCGCGCGCGAAGATTACGAGTATGGACGTTTCACCACACGTATGAACGGTTCGCTGCAACAGGCGCTACGTCGCGCCATCTCGCAATCGCTGCTGGGACCAATCAACGAATTTATCGGCTTTGCCGCCGTTATCATCATCATCTGGTTTGGCGGACACGAAGTGCTGGCAGGCCGTCTCACCATTGGCGACTTGATCGCCTTCCTGTTCTACATGTTTATGCTGGTCGGGCCACTGGTCGCGCTCAGCAACCTGTATTCACAAATTCAGGCCGCGCTGGCAGCCGCGGAGCGCGTCTTTGAATTGTTGGATGAACCGGTTGATGTGGCTAATCAGGTTGGTGCAGGCCAGGAATTGCCAGCTATTAGCGGGCATGTCAATTTCGATGCTGTGTCGTTTGCTTATGCTACCCCGGCAACTCCCAACGATGAAATCTCTATCGATACTCAGGCCGCGCGACCCGTGCTGCGCGACCTGACGTTTGAAGCATTGCCGGGGCAGGTCGTTGCGTTAGTGGGGCCAAGTGGAGCAGGCAAGACCACCACGCTGAACCTGTTGATGCGCCTTTACGAGATCGAGGAGGGCAGCATTCGCGTTGACGGCTACGACATCCGGCATGTCACGCCGCAATCGTTGCGAGAACAGATTGCCATTGTTCCCCAGGAACCTCTACTTTTCGGCGACTCGATCGTGGAGAACATTCGCTATGGACGGCTGGACGCGACGGAAGCAGAGATACGCGCCGCCGCCGAAGCTGCGAATGCCTTGAGCTTCATCGAACAATTGCCCGGCGGCATACAATCGCTGGTGGGCGAGCGCGGCGTCAAGCTCTCAGCCGGGCAACGCCAGCGCATCGCTATCGCCCGCGCGCTGCTACACAATCCGCGCATCCTGTTACTGGATGAGGCAACGGCTTCGCTCGATAATGAATCTGAGGCGCTGGTACAGGATGCCCTCGAACGCCTGATGCAAGAGCGCACCACGCTCGTCGTAGCCCACCGTCTAACGACAGTCGAACGAGCCGACTTGATCCTGGTACTCGACGATGGGCGCATTGTAGAACGCGGCACCCATCAAGAACTGCTGACCCTCAACGGCCTCTACGCCCGCCTGTATACGCGCAACTTTGAAGACCTCGGCGAGGAAGATACATCGTATGCGCAAAGAATCTCGTAAGCTTGACATTTTTATGAAAATGAATTATCATTCACTTATGATTTGATATTCACATAATGGCGTAAAGGTTCTCATGTCATGAAAAATACCACTGCTAAAACTACCTTACCTCCTGGTCCCAAAGGACTACCTATCTTCGGCAATGCCTTGCAATTTCAGCGCGATTCGCTGGGGTTTGTGCGCGAGATGGAACGAACCTATGGGCGTATGGCGACTATTCATATGGGGAAGATTCCCTTTGTGCTGTGTTTCCGCCCGGAGCATGTGCGCTATTTCCTTACGGAGCAACAGCGCTATTTCACCAAAGCCAAACGCAATGGCGCTGGCAACCTGCGCTTTCTACTGGGCGATGGCCTGTTGACATCGGAGGGCGAATTTCACCGCCAGCAGCGCCGCCTCGTGCAGCCCGCTTTCCACAGGAGCCGCATCGAAAACTATGCTGATACGATGGTGCGCCTGACAGAAGAAATGCTGGGAGAATGGCTGGTTGGTCAGGAAGTAGATATAGCGCGCGCGATGCAGCAACTTACCCTGCGCATCATTATGAACGCGCTCTTTAATGTAGACTCGCGCGAGCAGGCGGCGCGGTTGGGCGTGGCCTTCAACCAGATCATTAATAACGGTGGGCGCGCGCTGGGAAGAGGGCGTCGGCTGCGAGTTGACCTGCCCTTTACACGCTACCATAAATTACTCGAAGCCAAAAGTACCCTGGATACCTTTGTCTATGACCTGATCGCGCAGCGCCGCAAGGAGGGACGCGACACGGGAGATGTGCTTTCGATGCTACTGGAAGCGCAGGACGAAGGGAACAGCATGACTGATAAACAGGTACACGACCAGGTGCTTACCTTTGTGGCTGCCGGGCATGAAACGGCTCAGAACACGCTCAGCTTTACCTTCTACCTGCTGGCGCAACATCCCGCCGTGCGCGAAAAACTGTTGGCCGAATTGCATAGCGTCTTGCAGGGACACGCGCCTACCGCGCAGGATTTGCCCAATCTGCCCTACCTGGAATGGGTCATCAACGAAGCGTGGCGCGTCTATCCACCGGCCTGGACACAGGGACGCATGGCGAGCGAAGCCTTCGAGCTGGACGGCTACCACTTTCCGGCGGGAACCATCGTAGTTTTCAGCCAGTGGGTGCTGCATCACCTGCCGGAGATCTGGGGCGACCCTGATGTGTTTCGTCCCGAACGCTGGGACCCGGCAACCGAGGAAAAGTTACCGCAATTCGCCTACTTCCCCTTCGGCGGCGGTTCGCGCATCTGCATCGGAATGCCCTTCGCGCAAATGGAGACAAAACTGCTGCTGGCTACCATCTTGCAACGCTACAGCCCGCGCCTGAAACCAGGCTTCACGCTAGAATTGCAGCCGCGCGTCACCATCCGGCCAAAACATGGGATGCCAATGATACTGGACGCGACGCCAGTCATGGCGAGTCTGTGAATTTTAAACAACACATACAGGGGCAATGCTGTAGGGGAGGGGACGCTTATCATTTAAAATTCATGCTCTCTGTCCATCTTCTTCCTCGCAGGATTAACCAGCAGTGCCAGCGTTGTCACAAGGTATATTCCACCCATGATTATCAACGTTGGCCTTAATCCTATCCAGGCAGCCACGTAGCCGCCTGCGAACGTGCCGAGTGGGATACCGGCCAGTACGCCCGCGCTCATTGTGCCAAAGACCCTCGCTCGCAG
>JBOGTO010000277.1:0-12538 GCA_050695155.1 Ktedonobacteraceae bacterium | reverse complement strand
AATAATAGCAACCCGGCTCGCAGGCAGCGACAGTTGATCGAAGCCGCGTTGCAGCAGGGACTTTCTGTGGTTGTTGATAATACCAATCCAACCATAGAAGTACGCAGGGAAATCATCAATCTGGGTCGCCTCTACGACGCTGAGATCATTGGCTACTATTTTGAAGTTCAGTTAAAGCAGTGTCTGGAACGCAACCGCGCCCGCGAAGGGAAAGCCAGAGTGCCAGATGTGGCGATTTTTGCGACGATCAAGAAACTCACTCGCCCCTCATATGCTGAAGGGTTTACAAGACTGTTCTATGTGGAAAATAAAGGCGATCAGAATTTTGAAGTGAGCAATTGGAAAGAGGAAGAGTCTACTAATGGGTCATAAAGCTTGACTTTAACGGCGCAAGATGGTACGATGATTAAACCAATAGATTATTTTGTCCACTTCGCGTGAAGAGTTCTCAGGGAGCATATATATGTATACTCCAATCCAGTCGGTCAGGGTGTTTGAGCAAGTTGCGGTGCAAATCGAACAACGGATTTTGCAGGGTGAACTACGTAAAGGGGATCGTCTGCCAACTGAACGCGAACTGGCGGAACAGTTCCATGTCAGTCGAACGGCGGTACGGGAAGCTATGAAAATCCTGGCGCAAAAGGGGCTGGTTGATATGCGCCCTGGCAGAGGTACCATCGTGATTGATGGCGCGAACGAGGCCATGCAGGACTCCATTGGCCTCGTCATGAAATTGAAGCTGAGGGAAGTGGGCGGCTCGGACAATCTGGTAGAAGTGCGCGGGATTCTGGAGACCGAAATTGCGGCCCTGGCTGCCGCGAGGGCCACGGAAAAAGAGATTGCGGCCATGCGCGAGGCGATCCAGACGATGGACGAAAACCTGAACAATGCCGATGCTTTCATCGCTGCCGATAATCGTTTTCATGAGGCGCTGGCGCAGGCAACTCAGAACGCGCTTATTATGATCCTCACAAACTCCATTGTAAACCTGCTGAGCGAACAGCGCAAGCAGGTTTTTCAAGTCGAGGGCGGTCCGCAGCGCGGGCAAATTCACCACAAACGTATTTTAGATAACGTCATACGGCGCGAACCGGAGGCGGCGCGCGCGGCGATGCGTTTGCACCTGCAACAGGTGCGCGAAGACGTAAGTGATTTTTCCAGTTCCAAATGATTGTAGGGATGTGATTTATCACGTTCCATCGCCTTATTTTGTTGGAGGGAATCATGGCTAATCTTGGATTCGTCGGGCTGGGAGCCATGGGTGGTCGCGTGACGAAGCGACTGCTTGATGCCGGCCATACCGTGACCGGGTACAATCGCACAAAGTCAAGGGCGCAGTGGCTGTTAGACGCTGGAATGCGTTGGGGCGCATCGCCAAGAGCGGTGGCAGAGTCGGTAGATGTCGTCTTCACAATGGTCACGAACACCGATGCGTTGCACGAAGTATTTAATGGTCCCGATGGCATACTGGTCGGCCTGAGCAAAGGCAAGATATTTATTGATATGAGTACCGTCAGCCCGGCGGCTTCGCGTCACCTGGCGACCCAGGTGGCTGAAAAGGGCGCGCATATGCTCGATTCTCCTGTATCAGGCAGCGTCATCACGCTTGAACAGGGCAATCTCTCGCTGATGGTGGGCGGCGACGAGGCTATTGTTGAGCAGGTCAAACCGATTTTGCTCTCTATCGGCCCGAAGGTCAACTACGTCGGCAAAAATGGTCAGGCTGTGCTGATGAAAATTGCCGTCAACCTCAACCTGCAAACGCAATTCGTGAGCTTCTGCGAAGGGCTGCTGCTGGCGATTAAGGGCGGTGTGCCGGTCGAGACCGCGCTTGAAGTCATGCTCAACAGCGTGATTGCTTCGCCTTCGCTCAAGTATCGTACCCCATTTATCCTGGATATGCCAGAGGAAGCCTGGTTCAACGTGAACATGATGCAGAAGGACATGTTGCTGGCCGAGGAAATGGGCAGAGAACTCAACGTTGCGTTGCCGACCGTCGCCATCAGCAATCAACTGCTCACCTCTGCGCGCGCGATGGGGCTGTCAAAGCACGATTTCGCCATTGTCTATAAGGTTCTGGCCCGCATGTCCGGCGTGGACATGTAAAACCCTGGAGAGACTGATGTCACAAACCGAATCACCCAAAACCATCGATACCAGTAGGGATGCGGAGCAAGCTCGCTGGCTGAAGATGTATGAGCAGATGCTGACCATCCGCCATTTCGAGGAGCATGTCAACCAGCTTTATATGACCGCCAAGATGCCCGGCCTGGCCCACCTGTATAGCGGAGAAGAAGCTGTCGCGGTGGGGGTATGCTCAGCGTTACGGCGCGATGACTACATTACCAGTACGCATCGCGGGCATGGACATTGCCTTGCAAAGGGCGCGGCGGTTGACCGCATGTTTGCCGAACTGCTGGGCAAGGAAGCCGGGTACTGTAAAGGCAAGGGTGGCTCGATGCATATCGCCGACCAGGATACCGGCAACCTGGGCGCGAATGCCATTGTGGGCGGAGGCGCGGGTATCGCTAGCGGTGCCGCTATGTCGATCAAGATGCGTGGCAGCGACCAGGTTGCCGTGTGCTTCTTTGGCGATGGCGCGCTCGGTCAGGGCGTACTTTACGAGGTCATGAACATGGCGGCGTTGTGGAAATTCCCCATCATTTATGTGTGCGAGAACAACGAGTACAACGAATATACGCATTACACCGAGACGACGGCGGGTGATTTGAGCGCGCGGGCTACGGCTTTTGGCGTTCCCTGCGAGACGGTGGATGGTCAGGATATTCGCGTGGTGTATGATACGGCGCAGCGCCTGGTTGAGCGCGCGCGCCGGGGCGAAGGGCCAGCCTTCATGCTGTGCAACACCTACCGCTACTACGGCCATCACGTCGGCGACATCCAGCGTGCCTACTATCGCTCGAAAGAGGAGGAGGAACGCTGGAAGGCGCAGCGCGACCCCATAAAACTGCTAGCAAGCTGGCTGGTTGAACAGGGCCTGGCTGACGACAAGACATTTGAACGGATCGAGCAAAAGGTGCAGGCCGAAGTCGAGGCGGGCGAGCAGTTTGCGCTCAATGCGCCATTCCCAGACCCCGACGAAGTGGAGGAAGATGTCTATGCTTAGCAGCAGCGCAGTGAGTCAAAACACTGGTGCAGGTGTGCGAGAAGTTACGATGGGTCAGGCTATACGCGAAGCCATAGCGGAAGAGATGCGGCGTGACCCGCGTGTCTTTATCATGGGCGAGGACGTGGCCGAGGCCGGCACCGCCTTCAAGGTGCTTTCGGGACTGGTTGAGGAGTTCGGCACCTCGCGCGTCATTGATACGCCTATTTCTGAGGCCGGCATCACCGGTCTGGGCGTTGGTGGAGCGATGACCGGTATGCGCCCCATCGTCGATATTATGTTTGGCGATTTCATCGGGCTGGCAATGGACCAGATCGTGAACCAGGCGGCCAAAGTTCACTATATGTCGGGAGGCAAGCTCAAAGTGCCGCTGGTGGTGCGCACTACGATGGGGGCCACGCGCCGCACCGCCGCGCAGCATAGCCAGAGCCTGCAAGCCTGGGTCAGTCACGTTCCAGGCTTGAAAGTGGCGCTGCCCTCGACCCCTTACGACGCGAAGGGGTTGCTGAAAACGGCCATCCGCGACGACAACCCGGTTATTTTCTTTGAAGACAAAATGATGTATCAGTTGAAGGGTCTTGTACCCGACGCCGATTATACCATTCCCTTTGGCGTGGCCGATATTAAACGACCCGGCCTTGATGTTACCATTGTGGCGACCAGCAGCATGGTGCAGATCGCGCTGGCTGCGGCTGAATTGCTGGAGAAGCTTGACATCAGCGCGGAAATCGTTGACCCTCGCACCACCTTCCCGCTCGATAAGGACACGCTGATCGCCTCCGCGAAGAAGACCAGCCGCGCCATCGTGATGGACGAGGGCTACGAACGCTACGGCGTAACGGCGGAACTGGCCGCCGTCATCGCGGAAGGCGCATTCTACTACCTGGATGCCCCGGTCAAACGCATGGGCGCAATGGACGTACCAGTACCCTTCTCGCCGGTGCTGGAAGACTTGACAGTACCTACCGCCGCCTCGGTCGTCGAGGTAGCCAAAACATTATGCGGACGTGTCTAGCGACGCGATGCATCGCGTCGTTGCCAATAACGAAGGAGAAAAGTCATGGCGGTCAGAACGTATGGCTTGAATGGCGTGGATTGGGAGGAACGGGTCAATTTTGAACGATTGCGCGGCGAGCGGCTGGCGCGTATCAAGAGATTGCTCAAAGAGTCGGAGATGGGGGCGATGCTCTGCTTCGACATGAACAATATTCGCTACATCACGGCTACGCATATCGGGACGTGGGCCATGGATAAGCTAACCCGCTTCTCGTTGCTGGCGCGCGATGATGAGCCTATTTTATGGGACTTTGGTTCGGCGGCGCGTCACCACCAGATTTATTGTCCCTGGCTCGGTGAGCGTTCGCGCGCGGGTATCTCTACCCAGCGTGGCGCGATGTTGCCGGAAGCGGGTCGGGCCGAGGATGTGGCGCACAAAATCCGCGTTGAACTGGAAGAGCGCGGGCTGCTCAACGAACCTCTGGGTGTAGATGTAGTCGAACTACCGGTGCTTTTCGCGTTGCAGGCCGAGGGCATCAAGGTAGTCGATGGTCAGCAATTGATGCAGCAAGCGCGTCTTATCAAGACGCAGGACGAGATTACCCTACTGGCGACTGCCTGTATGATGGTGGACGCGGCATATGATGAGCTATACCGCGCCATGAAGCCAGGGATGCGCGAAAATGAGTGCGTGGGCCTGGTCAGCAAGGTCTTGTACGATCTGGGTTCGGAGCATGTCGAGGGTGTCAACGCTATCTCCGGCGAGCGTTGCAGCCCCCATCCGCATGTCTACACCGATCGCGCCTTGCGACCGGGCGATCCCGCCTATTTCGACATCCTGCATAGTTATAATGGCTATCGCACCTGCTACTATCGCACTTTCGCCATCGGCAGTGCGTCGCAGGCACAGGTAGACGCCTACAAAAAATGCCGTGACATCCTGGATACGGCCATTAACGCTATCAAGCCGGGCGTGACCACCGGCGAGATCGTCAAACTATGGCCTAAAGCGCAAGAGTTTGGTTTCCCGAACGAGGAGGCCGCCTTTGCGCTGCAATACGGTCACGGCGTGGGGCTTTCCATCTGGGAGAAGCCCATCTTTAGCCGCCTGGTTTCGCTCGACCATCCCGAAGTGATTAAGGAGGGCATGGTGTTCGCGCTTGAGACCTTCTGGCCGGCCTCGGATGGCTGGTCGGCGGCGCGTATCGAGGAACAATTGATTGTGACGAAGGATGGCTGCGAAGTGATTACCCGCTTCCCGGCAGAGCAATTGTTGGTAGCAGGCGCGCGTTATTATACGGCCACCGGCCCGCTGCCGACAACGCGCGAAACGCAATCAAACCTCAATGTGCAGTTCAATGGCAATCGTCCCGCAGGCGTGACTACGGGTACAAATGATGCGCGGCGCGCGTAGGGACGCGCTGTTTCGCGTATCACCTGGCCGTATATTTTTAGAGGAGACCAACGATGGCAACAGATGTCATCCTACCAGCGTTGGGGATGTCACAGGACACCGGCAAGATCGTACAGTGGCTCAAGAAAGAGGGGCAGCAGGTCGTCAAAGGGGAACCACTGGTAGA
The DNA here is from genome assembly GCA_050695155.1 of Ktedonobacteraceae bacterium. Lineage (GTDB taxonomy): Bacteria > Chloroflexota > Ktedonobacteria > Ktedonobacterales > Ktedonobacteraceae > CF-113. The sequence continues at coordinate 6,835 of JBOGTO010000277.1, read as the reverse complement.
GATCGAGACCGATAAGGCAACGGTAGAGATCGAAGCGCCCGCCAATGGCGTGCTGGCGCGGGTATCGGCTGCCGCCGGTGAAGATATACCCGTTGGACAGGTGATTGCTGCCATCCTTGCTCCAGAGGAAACACATAAGCGGACGGATGTAGATATAAATTCAGGAAAAGGCACACAGGCAGATGCAGAAAAGGACGCCGGAGCGGACACGATCAAGCGCGTTTCTACAACGGCGGCTAGCCCATTGGCTTCGCGTATCGCGGCTGAACATAACGTGGACTTGAGCCAGGTTAAATCATCTGGTCGGCGTATTCAACAGGCTGATGTGCTGTCTTATATTCAGGACCGTGAAAACACAGGTAAGGATGTAGGGACACGATCAAGCGCATCTGCGCCCGTTGCGTCTGCGCCAGCAAGATTGACAATGGCGTCCCCTAAAGCGCGGAGATTGGCTTTTGAGCAAGGGAAGAACCTTGCGACTATCAAGGGCAGCGGGCCAGAAGGGGCGGTGCTGGCTGCCGATGTACTGGCGGCAACGAAGCAGTCCCCGCTTACGCCTGTGGCGTTGGCTGAGGATGTTCCCGCCGCGCTGCCTGTGGCTATGTCTAATGGGGCTACTGAGAGCGATGTGGCTGTCAGCGCTATCTGGCGTATTATGGCCGAGCGCACAACGCAGGGCTGGACGAGTACCCCGCACTTCTATCTGATGCGCGAGGTCAATGCCAGCCGCTTGATAAGGTGGCGCGAGCAAGCCTTGAAGCGTTCAGCCGAAAAAGTCACCTTTACGGACCTGCTGGTGAAAATCGTGGCGGCGGCTTTGCGTATGCATCCGCGTGTCAACGCTTCATGGCACGAGGGCAAAATCACCCTGAAGCAAGCGGTGAATGTAGGGTTGGCGGTAGCTGTAGAGGAGGGTCTGGTGGTTCCGGTTATCTCGCAGGCGGATACGCTTGGCCTGAGCGATATTGCCCGGCGGCGCATGGAACTGGTGGCGAAAGCGCAGGCTGGCAAACTGCGACCGCAGGACATCAGCGATGGCACTTTCACAATTAGCAACCTGGGCATGTACAACGTTGACGCATTCAACGCCATTATCAACGCGCCACAGGCTGCTATTCTAGCTGTGGGTCGCATAGCTGAACGGGTAGTGCCAGTCAATGGTCAACCTGCTGTGCAGCCTATGATGGTATTGACGCTCTCGTGCGATCATCGCGCAATTGATGGCGCGCGGGGAGCGCAGTTCCTGGATACGATAGCAACATTGATAGAGGAGCCACTGGGACTTTTGGCATAGGTCAAAGCCAAAGAGGTGATTGTATCACTGGATGGAACGTAGAATGATGGGTAGCAATTTAGCGTTGTTTCCGGTAAAACGCGAAGAACGGTACAACAAGTTTGCTCCAATACCACCTATTCGTGGTGTGAAGGAACCAGAGATAACTATTGTGGTTATTTCTTATCAACAAGGAGGACAACTGTGAAAGGACGTTATGCCTTCTGGCAGAACCCAGTCCTGAAGAGTGTTGGCGTGCTGATCGCCGCGCTCTTCGTACTCAGCGCCTGTGGCGGGACTACCAGTACTCCTGGCACAACCCCCACGAGCCAGCCCACAACGCCCATCAAAATTGGTGTTTCATTATCGCTTTCGGGTGACTTCTCGGGCGATGGCAAGGCTTTCCAGCAAGGGTATCAACTGTGGGCTAATACCGTCAACAAAAACGGAGGTCTGCTTGGCCGCCAGGTCAAACTGGATATCCTTTCTGATGCCAGCAGCACGACGCAGGTCGTCACGAACTACCAGACACTCATCAATGTTAACCATGACGACCTGGTTCTTGGACCATACTCGACGTTGCTGACGAAACCGGCGTCGGTGGTTGCCGCTCGCTACAACTATGCGTTTATCGAAGGTGCTGGCGGTGGCCCATCCGTCTTTACCCAGGGCCTGCATAACCTTTTTGATGTGTCGCCGCCTATCGAATTCCAGTTGGACAGCTTTACGCAATATATCTTGTCGTTGCCAGCAGGGCAGCGGCCTGCAACGGCGGCCTATGCAACCGAGGATGATCCATTTACCCAGCCAATGATAGACCGGGCGAAATCGCTGCTGGAAGCCGGTGGAATCAAAACGGCTTCGTATCAAGTCTATCCGGCGGAGACCACCGACTTCACTCCCATTGCGCAAAAAGTCATCGCCTCTAAGGCTCAGGTTGTGGTGTTAGGGTCTATGTTGCCCGATATTATCTCCTACGTTCAGGCTTTCAGGCAACAGCATTTCAATCCACAGGCCATGGTTGCGGCTGCCGGGCCAGACCAGGGTTCCGCGTTTACAGGTCCTATTGGAGGTGCCAACGTTGCCGAGGGAATCATGTATCCCAATGGTTGGTATCCCCAGCTTACCACGTATCAGAATTCGCAGATGGTGCAAGATTTCATCGCTGCAAACGGAGGCACCGCCGCTGATATAAGCGCCGATGTGGCAGAAGCGTATTCTGTCGGGCAGGTTCTGTACCAGGCAGCGAACAAGATTCACAGCATCGATAACACCAAACTTATCGCTGAACTGCACTCAGGCGACACTTTTCAGAGTGTCCAGGGAAATGTGAAGTTCAACGATAAAGGCGAAAACATCGATGGCAGTTCATTCATATTCCAATGGCAGAAAGGCGCGGTGAATCTCGTCTATCCAGCAGGTCAGGCGACAGCTGCACCCGAGTTTCCAAAAACGAGCTGGCCCTAACATTTCGCTCATTTTGTAAGGCATTGAATTTGGTAGGAGCAAGGTCTGTTATCCCTGCCAGGACAACAGACCCTCGCTCCTACCGTTACCTGTCGCTGGTGTTACATCGCGCCATGGAGAGATACAGCCCTGGTAGTTATCAGGCTTCCAAAGATGGAAAGAGGACTTATGTTTGGACTCATTATTGAAGCAATTATCCTGGGAATCTTGACCGGAGGGGTTTATGCCTTGATGTCATCTGGGCTGACATTGCTGTTTGGAGTGATGGAAATCATTAACGTTGGGCAGGGCGCGCTGGTGATCCTGGGCGCTTATCTCAGCTATGTTCTTGAGCAGAACCTGCACATTGATCTGTTTTTAGGGCTGCTCTTGACCATGCCCGTCATGTTTGGCCTCGGCATACTCATGGAGATGCTTTTTATCCGCCCGGTCAAAGGCGACCGTACCATGCTGTCCATCCTGGTGACGTATGGCATAGCGTTGGTGATCGAGGGGGTACTCAATCTGATTTTTACGGCTAATAACGTCAAATTACAGGCCTGGTATATCACAGCATCATTCCAGATAGGCGGGTTCTATCTCTCTTACATTTATGTGTTTGGATTCTTGCTGGCGGTAGTGTTGTTGGCCGGACTCTACTTTCTGATTTACCGCACCAAATTCGGCTATAGCCTGCGAGCATCAATGCAAAACCGCACAGCAGCCGAACTGATCGGTATTGATGTCAAACGTGTCTCCACGCTTACCTTTGGCATTGGCATCGCGCTCGCGGCAGCGGGTGGTATGGCCTTTGGAGCCACGAATGCTTTTGATGCTGGTAGTTCCTATGACCTGATCTCGCGCTTGCTGGCTATCATCATCTTTGGTGGCATGGGCAGCCTGTCTGGCGCATTGATCGCTTCAGTGGGTATGTTAGTGGTCGAAGATGTCACCGCAGTGGTCTGGTCGCCCGTCTGGGCCAGCACCGCCTTTTTTGTCTTGCTCGTAATTATCCTGCTGCTTCGCCCCCAGGGATTGCTCGGACAGCTGGAAGGAAGGAAGCAATGAAAATATACAAAACAGCCGGGCTACTGGTCTTGCTTGCGATAACGATCGTGTTCCCGATACTCTTTCCCAATCCGGCTGTAACATCCATTGCGATCTTTACGCTGATATTCGCTGCGGCCGCTACTGCCTGGAACATTATTTCAGGCTACACTGGTTATATCGCTCTGGGACATGCCGCCTACTTCGGTATAGGCGCGTATGCCCTGGCGATCATTTGCCAGGATAGGAATATCGCGGGCGGCTATGCGCCGTTCTTTTGGGTTCCTGTCGCTGGCCTGATAGCAGCTATTATCAGTATCCCGCTTGGCTGGCTTGCCTTGCGCGTGCGCAGGCATACATTCATAGTAATCACTATTGCGATGTTTTTTATTGTACAGTTGATGGCCTATAACCTGAGAGACCTCACGAACGGCTCTACAGGCTTGAGTTTACCAATCCCTTTCGATTGGTTTGGCCCGAGCAACTTTTTCAATATACCATTCTACTACGCAAGTTTAATAGTGATGCTTGTTGCCATAGCTATCTCGTGGTGGATACGTAACTCCAAATTTGGCCTGGGGCTACTGGCTATCCGCGATGATGAGGACAGGGCAATGGGACTCGGCGTGAGAACAGGGTCATCCAAATTGACCGCCTTTGTCATCTCCGCACTAGTTGTGGGAATGCTGGGAGCCATCTATGGCTACTTTGTGGGAGCGGTCGCCCCGGCTTCTGTCTTCGATCCCAACTTCGATGTCGCCATTGCGTTGATGGCGTTCCTGGGTGGATTGGGTACACTTTCCGGCCCCCTCCTGGGCGCGCTTATCTTAGAGCCTGCTCAGCAATACTTCATCTTACAGTATGGCGCGAACGGCTATTACCTGATAATTTACGGAGCATTGTTTCTTTTAGTCGTGATCTTTATGCCAACAGGTATCATTCCCACTGGAAAGAGTCTCTGGTATAAATTCCAGCAAACGCGCGGCCAGAGGCAACGAGAGGATGGCCTTATCATCACTGCGCTTCCCAGATCAGGAGGCAAGGGTGCTAACGTCGAAAAGAAGGAGGGCATCAACTTATGAGCTTGCTGGAAGCGCAGGATATTTCGAAAGCCTTCGGGGGTATTCATGCTCTGGATACATGCTCGATCAAGGTAGAAAAAGGGTCTGTCACCGGCTTAATCGGACCCAATGGCTCCGGGAAAACCACACTGTTTAATGTAATGACCGGCTATGAGCGCGTCGATAGCGGACAGATACATTATGAGGGACAGGTCATAACGAATCTATCACCGGCCAAAGTGTTCCGACTGGGTGTTGGACGTACCTTTCAACTAACACGCATTTTCCCCCGGTTGACTGTGCTGGAGAACATGCACGTCGCCGCGCAGCGCAATGATTTGAAAGGGCTAATCAGCCGCTGGAGTTCAACGCATGAGCAGAAACGGGCGCTGGAATTGCTGGATTTTGTAGGACTGATGTCACTCAAAAACCTGCCAGCCGGAAATCTATCCTATGGGCAAAAGAAGTTGCTGGAGTTCGCTTTTGTGCTGATTGCCGAGCCGCAGGTTATCTTGCTGGATGAGCCGGCGGGCGGCGTCAATCCCACTATGATTAACTACCTGGCGGATCGCATTCGCACACTCAACGCGCAGGGCGTGACCTTTCTGATCGTCGAACACAATATGGAATTTGTGATGAGCATGTGCCATAAAGTGATGGTCATGCATCGCGGAACGAAAATTGCTGAAGGAGCGCCAGCTGAAGTACGAGAGAATCCGGCGGTGCTGGAAGCCTACCTGGGAGACTAAAGAGATGTTGCTAAAACTGCACAATATTTACGCGGGTTATGATGGCGGCGATGTCCTTAAAGGCATCGATCTGGCGGTGGAGCAATCTACCACCACCTGCATCGTTGGACCCAATGGAGCAGGCAAATCGACGGTACTGCGCGTACTGAGCGGGCTGTTGAAACCGCGCCTGGGCGAGATTACTTTTGATGGTCGTTCCCTGGTTGGCCTGACACCGCGCCAGATTCTGGCACTGGGGATAGTACAGGTTCCGCAAAATCATAGCCTCTTTCCAACCATGACGGTGCGAGAGAATGTGCGGTTGGGAGCGTTCATGCTTACCGATTCGGGGTTGGTTACGCGGCGTTTGCGCGAGGTTGAGGAGATGTTTCCCATTGTGAAAACGCGCGCCAATGATAAAGCGGGCAACCTGTCAGGGGGGCAACAACGACTGGTGGAGTTTGCGCGTTGCATGATGCTTGACCCGCGTATGATTTTGCTGGATGAGCCATCAATGGGGTTGGACCCCAGAACATTCAAGCAGGTGATCGAGACGATCAAAGTAATGCAAAGCAGTGGCCGCACCATCGTGCTAGTCGAGCAAAACGCGCGCACAGGGCTGAGCCTCGCCGACAACGGGGTAGTATTGGAAAGCGGACGAGTGCGCCTGGAGGGAACGCATACAGACATCCTGAACAATCCTGAGATCGGTCGCCTGTACCTGGGAGGCTCGCTCTCAAACGTATAGTCTGGAAAGGTTTATTTCATGGCAAGAGACGAACAGGTGCAGAGCGCCATCGACAACTGGGCTCCTCGCTTTGTTTCAAACGGCATCGATGCCAATGACTTCCAGCGTGTCACCACTAGTGTTGAGCGTTGGGACGACTGGTGCGCGGCGTGGTCAGAGTGCGGAGCCGTACACGCGCGGATGGGCGAAGAAGCCGAAGCGCACGGCTATTACACGTCGGCAGGACAGCACTACTATCAAGCGGCCATCTGCTACCATTTCGGCAAATATTTGTTTGTGCGCCACCTGGAAGAATTACGCGCGGCGCACGAGCATAACGTGCAGTACTACCAGCGCGGTCTGCCCTATTTCGACTTTCCCGGCGAACACATCACCTTCCCATACGAAGGAGGCGCGACCATGTACGGCATTCTGCGAAAACCCTGGCATACTCCTAAACCGCCGGTGGTGATCCTCGTGCCTGGGCTGGATTCGGTGAAAGAGGAACTGCACGTTTATGGCGAGGACTTTCTGAGGCGCGGGATGGCGGTGC
>JBOGTO010000276.1:0-6010 GCA_050695155.1 Ktedonobacteraceae bacterium | reverse complement strand
GCGACCGCAAGGGTCCCCACCCATCCGTTCAACCACCCCCGCCCTTACAATGATTACGACGCGGAGCCGTTTTCGTCGTCATTGTAAGGGCGGGAGAGGAGTGGATGAGGGGCGGGGACCCTTGCGGTCGCCCTCGTACCCCTCTTTGCCCATGAGCGCTATTTGCTAAGTTAGCCCAGCGCCTCTCTACCCACCTCAACCGGTAAAGACTCGTCTACATCATAATCGGCGGCGGCGGTAGTGTCGCGCCCGCGCCGCAGGCCGATCACGTTGAAGACGGGCGTCAGGATGATCGCCAGGATAAGGTTCACGATAATCATCGAGAACGCGGTATACATGGCCGGGAAGCTTATACCGAAAAGGGAGATGGCGTACACCGACTTCAGCCCGGCTGCCGAGAACAGGATGGTGCCGAATACCTCTGAGACTAACCAGCCAATCAGCAAGGCCCAGCGATTGAACCAGTTCGTGTAGAGGCCCAGGAAGACCGCCGGAAGCGTCTGGAGAATCCAGATGCCGCCCAGCAGTTGGAAGTTAATCACCTGCGTCGTGGGGATGTAGATGATAAAAAGCACCGCGCCAAACTTCAGGACGAACGAGGTCCACTTGGCGGCGCTTGACTCCGCGCGCTCGCTGGCATTCGGGGAGATGTACTCCTTGAAGATGTTGCGCGTGAACAGGTTGGCGGCGGCGATTGACATGACGGCGGCAGGCACCAGCGCGCCAATCGAGATGGCGGCGAAGGCAAAGCCCGCGAACCACGACGGGAACTGGGCGTTGATAAGCAGGGGCATGGCGTAGTTCGCGCCCAGGCTGGCCGGGGGCTTCACGCCTGCCGCGATTGCCATGTAGCCTACCAGGGCCAGCAGACCGAGCATCAGCGAATAGATTGGCAGCAGCGCGGTATTGCGCTTGACCACGTTCTTGCTATTGCTACTCAAAACGCTCGTCAGGGAGTGCGGATAGAGGAACAGGGCCAGGGCCGAACCAAGCGCCAGTGTCACAAAGGCCCAGTTCTGTTTAGGGTTGAGTATTTCAAAAAACGTGGTGGGGTGCGCCGTATGTTTGGCGGCAACGGCGGCGAAAATGTTCCCGAAGCCGCCCAGCCTGGCAGGCAGCACGATAAGCAAAGCGATCAACACGATGAAGATCATGATGTCCTTCACCATTGCGATCATGGCGGGCGCGCGCAGCCCGCTCGTATATGTATAGGCCGCCAGGATCAGGAAAGCGATCAGCAGTGGCAGATCGAGTTGGAAACCGCCAATCGATAGCGAGAGCGGGATACCGAGCGCGGCCAGCGAAACCTGAATGCCAAACATCTGCAAAGCAATATACGGCAGTGTAGCGATAATACCGGTAAGGGCTATGGCAAATGCCAGCGTCCGACTGCCGAAACGATCTTTCACGAAGTCGGCGGCGGTGACATAGCCGCGCTGCTTGCAGACCGACCAGAACTTGGGCATCAGGATATAGATGATAGGGTAGACGAGGATGGTATAGGGAACGGCGAACCAGCCGTTCAACGCGCCCAACCCGAACATGGCGGCGGGAACGGCGATGAAGGTGTAGGCCGTGTAGAGATCACCGCCCATCAGGAACCAGGTCACACCGGTGCCGAAGCGCCGACCGGCCAGTCCCCACTCATTGATCTGGTTCAGGTCGCCGCGTCGCCAGCGCGCGGCGATGAAGCCCAGTACCGTCACGATCAGAAAAAAGATGATAAAGACGGTAAATGCGACCGGATTAAAGGTGAACATGAAAAGCTTCTCCTCCTTGTTTTATAGCAGGCGAGCATCATGCGCCGCCTGTGCTACGTCATGCAAGCCGCATGAACGCCGGCCCGTCAGGCTCCCAGAAAGTAGATTACAGCCGTCAGGATAGCCGTAAGTATAATCCAGAGCAGTGGGAACCAGTAAAAGAAAGGCATCCCAATGAACGTCGGGTCAATGCTGTTGTAGAACGGAGGATACAGCAACACAATAAAAGGGATAAGCAGGAAGATGCGAAGCCATGTACGCTTTCTCGCCCTGGCCTGAGTCTGAGGTTGCGCACTCACAAGGTTTCTCCTTTCGCGCTAAGCGCGGATAAAATGGGACGAAATCAAAAGAAATCGACAGGGAAAACAAGTGCGGGCAAGCAGTGATTGGTACCTCCTTGTAAATGGGTTTGAGGTGGAAGTAAGCACGTGTATAACATGCCTATCCCATCACGAAGAGATATAGACTAACCTACTATATATTTAGTACACCATGTGCCGGGGAATGTCAATACAACCAGCATGATGTACCCCTCTACAAGCCAGTAGCGACGCCTACTACGAAGTCTTCCACCTGTTCGTAATCCTGGGCAGCGTGGCCTTCGCTGCCTGCGTATGGGTCTGGGCGCTGCCGTTTGTGAGGGTGTAGCTGGGGTTAGACATTCAGGCATGGATTGGCATCCGGTTCAAAGTATGGTATCTTTAGAGTATCTTAGAAGCTAGCTATACCTGTGTTTCCTGGATAGACAATCCCTTTTCCCATTGAGAGGTAGGACTACAATGGTAACAACTGAAGAACTATCAGTAGTCACTCCTGCTGATTGGGTTCCAGGGCCAAAACAAAGAATCAATTAAAGGCAATAAGAATGAAGCGTGAGAATGTAAAAAAGTACCTGCGGATGCTAGGGGTAGAGCTACAACGGATGCATATAACAGGTGAGGTTCTTGTGGCTGATGGATTTATAATGTTGCTCGAAATTATAAATGGTGCGGCATCAAAAGAAGTTAGTGGATACTTCAAAGGAGAAGGTGAAGCCATCTATGAGGCTATGGATATTATAGCGAAACGTGAAGGATTGCCGGAAGACTGGTTAAGCAAAGGCTTAAAGAGCTATTTTATCGAACTCCCCCCACGCGAAAAATGGATAGAATATCCTGGTGTACGCATCTATCTCACGACTCTAGAATATTTGCTAGCTATGAAAACTGCAACGGCGTATAGCCAGCGAGATGTGAAAGAAATCAGGAAAATCGCTCAGAAATTGCAAATATCAAAAGCTAAAGATGTACTTACTCCCATTACGAGATATGTACCTGAACAACTGATTTCTCCTCAGATGGTATTAGCTATTGAACAGGCATTTCAAGCATAAAAACAAGATGTCAATTGACATTCACCGGGAGCGATTGATTGAATAAAAGAGACATCGAGAAATATCTGCGGATGGTTGGGCAAGAGCTACACGAACAAGGATTAAACTTCGATATTGTTTTACTTGGTGGGGCAGCGATGATAATCGAGGTAGGGAATCGAAACAGTACTCAAGATATTGACACTTACTTTTTACCTGACTACATGGCTATCTCAAAGGCAGCGGCGCTTATCGCAAATCGTGAAGGACTGCCAGATAGCTGGCTAAACAGCGCTGCGGCAGGCTTTACTTTCAGTTTTATTAAGGAGCCGTCAACCAGGCTGTGGAAAAAGTTTCCAGGTTTGAGCGTCTACTTGCCATCATTAGAGTATTTGCTTGTCACGAAGATTATAGCAGGGCGTCCTAAAGACGAATCAGATATTGAGGCGTTGACGAAAAGGCTTCACATCGTGAAACAGCAAGGCATACTCGATCTCATGATACAATATGTACCGGAGGAGCAAATCACACCCGATATTATGCTTCAAATTGAGCTACGTTTCGATGAGTAATGTTCCAACAGAGAACCTTTTAAATGGTCAAGCAGTACCGATGGCACACAATCGCAGAAACCTTTGATCAGATTTGTACTGAACAGGAACCCTGGGTAGCTATTGGCTATTTTTTGAACGATTGGTGGTTTTTTGCTGTAGAACACCGGCGCGATATGATCGAGAAGCCAATCGTTGCAGCACCAACTCCTGAAACACACCGTTGGGCAGCTTTTTGCGCCGCGATGGTAGAATGGCTTTGCTGGCAAGATGATTTGCCGTTCCCTGAGTGGACAGACCAGGAATGCTATATTCTATCAGACCCCTGGTTTCTTTATGAAAAACCGGGTTGGCGACCCTGGCTTCTGGCAACGACACCGGCTCCTTTCAAGATGCGTAACATTTATGGTGGAGACCGGATGTTTCTTCATGTTCCCAGCCGCGCTATCAATCCCGAAGAGAATCCTCGTTTATAATACTCGCATCATCACGCCGACAGCGTACACCGCCAGGTTCACCAGCCAGAAGGCCAGTACCGTACCCATCAACAATGTTCCTGCTGCTGTAACTCCCAGCGCGGTCCAGGTTGTCCAACCTTTGATTGCTGGTTGCTCTACGGACTCCTCCGCTGCTACAGGCGTCTTCGATTTACTCAATGGCGTGGTTGGCGGTTTGAGGGCGACGGCTGTAGTGGCGGCACCATTGCCCGGTTTGCCGGAGTTAATGCGGCGACCGGATGTGGGTGCGCCTGGTACGGTTGTCGCAACAGCGGCGACTTGCGCGGCGGCTTCTTTTTCCATGAACATGGCGGCGATGACGCGCAGGTAGTAGTACATGCCGAGGACGCTGGCGAGTACGCCGATGATGAGCAGTTCGGGATGGCCGCTTTGCAGGGCGGCGTAGAAGATGTAGTATTTGGCGGCGAAACCGGCCATGGGCGGGAAACCGGCCAGGGAGAGCATGAAGAAGGCTAACAGACTCGCCAGCAATGGTTGGCGATACCACAGGCCGCGAATGTCGCTCAGGCTGCTGCCAGAATTGTCGGCGCGTTCCAGTATGGAGACGATGCCAAAGGCTCCCAGGTTCAGGAAAGCATAACAGAACAGGTAGAAGAGGATAGCGGAAAGTCCAATCGCGTCGCCTGCAATGATACCGATCAGCAAGTAGCCAGCGTGGGCGATGCTCGAATAGGCCAGCAGGCGTTTAACGTTGCTTTGCACCAGCGCGAGGACGTTGCCGCCCACAATCGTCAGGACGGTAATAGCCCACACAACCGGCATCCAGTCGGCGTGGATGGGCGCAAAGACGATGGCGAAGACACGCGCGAAAGCGATCAACGCGGCAGCTTTCGTGCCGACGGACATAAAAGCCGTCACGGGTGCGGGCGCGCCGTCATAGACATCGGGCGTCCACGCCTGAAAAGGTATAGCGGAGACTTTGAAGGCGAAGCCAACGATGAGCAGGCCCATACCCGCCAGCAGCAGCGTCGTGCTATGGGTATGGGACGCGAGGAAATTCTTGATATTTACAAATGCCGTACTGCCCGTTGCACCGTAGGTCAAAGCAATGCCATAGAGCAGGAAGGCCGAGGCGAAGGAGCTGAGCAGGAAATATTTCATGCTCGATTCGCGCGAAGTGGCGCGGCGCATGACGAAGCCGCACAGGATGTAGAGAGCCAGCGAGAGCATTTCCAGGCCCAGAAAGATGGTCAGGAAACTGGTGGCGGCCACCATTATCAACATGCCAAGCGTGCCAAGCAACATCAGCGCGTAGTATTCCCCCTGGTGCAGCAGGTTGAGGCGTTTCAAATAGGCTGGCGAGAGCAGGATGCCCAGCGCGCTCGAGGTTAAGATAATGAAATAGGCGTACAGCGTGCCTGGGTCGGAACCGATCATGTGGTTAAAAGCTGGCAGGTAATCGCCCACGTTGAACAGGATGATGCTGGCGGCTAATGCGCCCAGCAGACCAATCAGGCTCAATATGGGTAGCACAATGAAATTGCCCCCATCTTCGGGCGTCCTGCCTCCCTTGCCGGGTTGCGGCAAGAGCAAATCCGTTATTAGCGTGAGCAGCGCGAAGACCGCCAGCACCAGTTCTGGCGCGATACGCCCCCAATCAGCGGCGGATGCAGTAAATGTAAACGACATAATGATTCCCCTACGCGGGCGACTGCAAGGGTACGCCCTACCATACATGTATTGCCAGGGCAGAGGCAGAGCCGCCGCCCCTACCTACTACGAAACTCCGTAAGAAGCAGTGTCGTTCCGTAGGGGCGGGGGTTGGGCAGGGTAGGGTGGGGACGCTTGCGTCGCCCGCATCCTGCTCCCGTAACATACACTCCCCACCCC
>JBOGTO010000275.1:0-3665 GCA_050695155.1 Ktedonobacteraceae bacterium | reverse complement strand
GCGGAGCCTTTGGCCCCTACGGCTTTGGCATCACCAACTGGCCTGAGTACCTGCGCATAGCCAACGATGAAACGCTCGTGATTGTACAAATCGAGAGCGCACCAGCGCTGCAAAATCTCGATGAAATTCTTTCCGTGGATGGTGTCGATGTCGCTTTCGTCGGGCCAAACGATCTCCATGCGCAGATTGGCCTCGCGCCCAGCAGCGACGGAGCCGAACCCGAATTTATGGACGCGCTGGAACGCATCAAGGCAAGCGCACGGGAGCATCACATCCCCCTGGGCATCTTCAGCAGCAACGGAGAGGCCGCCGCGCAGCGCATACGCCAGGGCTTCCAGATGATTAGCGTCACAACAGATATTAGCAGCTTGATTGCTGAAACCACGCGCAATCTACGCGCGGCGCGTGAATAGCAGAGAGGAGATCACATGATGGCGCAAGCGCGCGTATGGACGGGTAGGGCGTTGCGACCGGAGGCTATGGCCGTACTGGAAGGGCTGGCCTCCATCGTGACCAGCGGCATAGGCGAGCGCAACGACTGGCCCGCCGAGGCAGCAAATGCCGATGTCATCATGGTTGCCGGGGAAACATTTGTGACGGGTGATGTGATGGATCGCGTCGGTCCTCGGCTGCGTATCATCGCTCGCACAGGTATCGGCGTGGATCGCATCGACCTGGGCGCGGCCACGCAGCGCGGTATCATGGCCGTGAATACTCCCGATGGTCCAACCGAGTCTACGGCGGAACACGCCATCGCCCTCATGCTCAATCTCTGCAAGCGCGTCACAGCTACCGATAACATCCTGCGTTCAGGCCATCCTTTCCCGGAACTCAGAACACTGACGCCCGGATTTGAGGTCTACGGCGCTACGCTGGGATTGGTCGGGCTGGGGCGTATCGGCAGTCGAGTCGCGGCTATCGCGCAGGCGCTGGGGATGAAGGTACTGGCATTTGATCCCTACATCACCTCCGAACGGGCCAGCGCATTAGAAGTAGAGTTGGTTCCCTCGCTCGAGGAATTACTTCCGCGCGTACAAATCGTCTCGCTGCATTGCCCCGCCATCCCCGAAACCTACCACATCATACACGCTGGAACGCTGAGCCTCATGCCACGCGGAAGTTATCTCATCAATGCCGCACGCGGCGCTTTGATTGACGAGAGCGCCTTGCTGGACGCATTACGCTCAGGCCACCTGGCAGGTGCGGCCCTTGATGTGTATGATCCCGAACCGCCCATGACTAATCATCCTCTCTTCACTATGCCCAACACTATTTGCACGCCGCATATCGCCTCGTACACGAGGGCTGGCGTACTGCGCATGGAGGTAATGGCTTGCGAGCAGATCGCCAGCGCATTACGGGGCGCGCGCCCAACCAACCTCGTGAACGCTCAGGTATGGGATAGACGCCGCAATTAAATAAATCCGCAAAAGTTGCTACTAGAGGTCGGGCAATTGCCAGTCAATTTCCGGCTTGCCAGAGGCTTGCAGAGCAGAGTTGATGGCCGAGAACGGGCGGCTGCCAAAGAAGCCGTTACGGGCCGAAAGCGGGGATGGATGGGCGGATTGGATGATGGTATGGCGTGTCGTATCGATCAAGCTCAGTTTCTTTTGCGCATAGCCGCCCCACAACACAAACACGACGGGATCGCGTTTCTCATTGACCGCGCTGATCGCGGCGTCTGTGAATTTCTCCCACCCATGATTCTTATGCGAATTGGGCGCGTGGGCGCGCACCGTAAGCACCGCGTTGAGCAGCAGGATGCCCTGCTCTGCCCACGGCACGAGATAGCCGTTGTTCGGGATACGAAAGCCAACATCGCTATGCAACTCTTTAAATATGTTCACCAGCGAAGGCGGAGGTTTGATGCCAGGGCGCACGGAGAAACATAGCCCGTGCGCCTGGTTGTCGTCGTGATAGGGGTCCTGACCGAGCAGCAGCACATTGACGTTCTCATAAGGAGTGAGACGAAAAGCTGAAAAAACTTCATGCTCCGGCGGAAAAACAGTATAATGCAGGCGCTCCTCATCCACAAATTGCGCCAGCTTGTGGAAATAGGGCTGTTGCAACTGGCTCCGCAATTGGGTCTGCCAGCTTTCGGGAAGCTCTACCTGCATCGCTCTACCATTCTATAACCTGTATCATCAATATTCTGGCTGCGTTCGGATCAATGATACCAGAGAAATCTTATTCCCACAAGGCTATTCTGTCAAGGAGCAGTCTTGATCTAAGCGCTCTCAGTGCCAATTAAGCGAGCCAGTCCCAGGGCAATCAGGATGATGAGTCCGTTGGCAGCATCGATCCAGAACGTCTGGACTTGCGAGAGAATCAGGATGTTTTGCACCAGCGCCAGCAAGATGACGCCTGTGAGAGCGCCAACCATGCGCCCGCGCCCGCCATCGAGGGAGATACCGCCAATGACGGCAGCCGCGAAGACTGAGAAGATGAGATTATTGCCCTGATTGGATGTGACTGCTACCACCTGCCCCGCCGTCATCAGGCCAGCGAGCGCTGCCAGTAGCCCGGCGACAATGAAAACGCCGATACGAACGCGGTCCACATGAATACCCGCCGCCCGCGCTGCTTCCGTGTTACCGCCGATGGCGTAGATAGCGCGTCCAACGCGGTGATACCTCAAGAAAAGCGCTGAGAGCAAGAAGATCGCGCCTGTGACCCAGACGGAAACGGGTACACCAAACAGGTACTGTGAGCCTAAATAGATGAACTCGTCGGGCAAATGATAGACGGTGCGCCCGCTCACAATTCCTACCTGAATGCCAGCCAGCAGGATCAGCATAGCCAGCGTGAAGATAAAGGCATTGAAGCCCAGCTTAATCACCATGAAGCCGTTAATGGCTCCAACAATAAGTCCAATCAGCAGCACAATGGCGATACCGATAAATGGATTCCAGTTAGTACCCAGGCCCTGGCCGTCCGTCCCGACGATCAACCAGGCCCCCACCATCGGTGCCAGGCCGTATGTCGATTGCAGGGACAGGTCAAACTTGCCGGTCAGCAGGATCAGGGTCTCAGCCACCACAACGGCCCCTAACGCGGCAGACTGCTGTGCCACGTTGATGAGATTAGACCCGGTCAGAAAGGCCGGATTCACAAAAGCCCCCACGATCAGCAGGAGAATGATCACCGGAAGCAGGGCGAGTTCCCGAATCCAACCGGCTACGATGTGTCGCCCACGCCGCCGCAGCGTCCCGGCCATCCCCTCTGGCTGGTCTACCGGGCGTTCTACTGTCGAATTACTCATTCCGATACCTCTTTCTCATTCCAGTTCCCCGCGCGCGGAAGTCGGCTCAAGGCCCTCGACCGCAGCGATCAGCTCATGCCGGTCCCAGGGGGCTTCACGGAACTCCCTGACCAACCTGCCCTTGACCATAACCAGTAGCCGGTTGCAGATACGCAAGTCTTCCAGGTCGTCGGAGACCAGCAGCACCGCCGTGCCGTCATCGCGCGCCGCCCCGATCACGTTGAGCAGCGTCTCCTTGGCGGCCACGTCAACGCCGACGGTCGGAGAAACCGCAACCAGCACGACAGGATGACGGGCCAATGCTCGCCCAACGACGACCTTTTGCTGATTCCCTCCACTCAGTTGCCCGACTCGCTGATTAAGGCCACTGGCGACAATACCCAGTCGTTCCACTATACCGGCA
>JBOGTO010000274.1:0-5318 GCA_050695155.1 Ktedonobacteraceae bacterium | reverse complement strand
CTGTAAGGCAGAGCCGCCGTCCCAGGCTCCTTGCCACCATCATTCACCTGTGTAGCGTTTGAAAATCAGGCTGGTATTATGGCCGCCGAAGCCCATCACATTCGACATGGCTATGTTGACCTCTGCCTGGCGCGCCTCGTTGGGAACGTAGTCCAGATCGCATTCCGGGTCAGGGTTATGCAGGTTGATAGTGGGCGGAATGATGCCCGTTTGAATCGCCATGATGGAGGCGACAGCTTCAATCGCGCCCGCCGCGCCTAGCGTATGCCCGGTCATGGACTTGGTAGAACTGATCGCCACGCGATAGGCATGTTCGCCGAAGCAGGTTTTAATAGCGACGGTCTCCGTCTTGTCGTTATAGGGGGTCGAGGTGCCGTGCGCGTTGATGTAGTCAACCTGATCGGGTCGCAAGTCCGCTTTTTGCAGGGCGCGGCGCATGGCACGCACGAGGCCGGAACCGCCCGGAGCCGGCTGCGTCTCGTGGTAGGCGTCAGCCGTCGAGGCATACCCAATCAGTTCAGCCAGAATGTTTGCGCCCCTGGCTTTCGCAAATTCCAGGTCTTCCAGAATCAGCATGGCCGAACCCTCGCCCATCACGAAGCCGTCGCGTGTGGCATCGAACGGTCGGCTGGCTCCCGCCGGGTCATCGTTGCGGCGCGAGAGGGCGCGCATGTTGTCAAAGGCTGCCATAGCGATAGGTGTGATGGCTTTTTCAGCGCCACCTGCGATCATGGCCTTTGCATCGCCCCGGCGAATGGTTTCCCACGCTTCGCCGATGGTGTTGCCACTGGTGGCGCAGGCCGAGACCGCCGCCCAGTTCGGCCCTTTGGCACCGGTCATAATCGAGACCCTGCCCGGCGCGCCATCCACGATCATCATGTTGATGAAAAATGGGCTGATGCGGTCGGGGCCTCTATCGTAAAGCGTGCGGAACTGGTCGTGCAGCGTTACCAGGCCGCCAATGCCGCTGCCGATATATACGCCAACATCATCAGCGTTATCATCAGTGATTTGCAATTTGGACTGAGCAAGCGCCTGTTTCGCGGTGGCAATGGCAAGCTGCTCATAGGGGTCGTTACGACGCACTTCCTTGCGATCCATGTAGGGGGTCGGATCAAAGTTCTTGATTTGCGCCCCGAATTTCACGCGGAACTGCTCCATATCGTAGCCCTCGTAGCCTTCGATGTAGGAGACGCCAGATTTTCCCTGGCACAACGCCTCCCACGACGAGGCGACATCGTTCCCCAGCGACGTGACCATGCCCATACCTGTAACAACAACACGAGACATAAAGGCACCTCCCTCGTTCGAACCTGGTGATTTATATTCCTAAAGCCACCGCTTCCTCTTGCAGGAAACGCGTGTAGGTGTCGCCGCGAATGAACCCCTCATGCTTGAGCAAGCGCTGATGGAAAGGGATCGTCGTGGTAACACCTTCAATTACAAATTCTTCGAGCGCGCGCTGCATACGCGCAATGGCGGCTTCCCGCGTGTCCGCCCATACGATGAGCTTCGCCAGCAGCGAGTCATAATGCGGCGGTATCGAGTAGCCCGCGTACAGGTGACTATCAACACGCACGCCCGGTCCGCCGGGCGGCAGGTATTGTTCAACAACGCCCGTCTGGGGGCGGAAATCGTTATCGGCATCCTCGGCGGTAATGCGGCATTCGATGGCATGGCCGCGAAATTGCAGCGTGTCCTGCTCGAGTTGCAGAGGCAGACCCGCCGCGATACGTATCTGCTCCTTGACGAGATCGGTGCTTGTCACCATCTCCGTCACGGGATGTTCGACTTGCAGGCGCGTGTTCATCTCCATAAAATAGTAGCGATCCTGCTCATCAAGCAGAAATTCGAGCGTGCCAGCGTTGCGATAGCCAATCTGCTCGACGGCGCGAATGGACTTTTCGCCTATCTCGCGGCGCAGTTCCGGCGACAGGTGTGGGCTGGGCGATTCTTCCAGCACCTTCTGATGACGACGCTGGCACGAGCAGTTGCGCTCGCCAAGATAGACGCCATGCCCGAAGTTGTCAACCAGCACCTGAATCTCGACGTGCCGCGCGCGCTCCAGGTAGCGTTCCACGTATAGCCCGTCATCGCGGAACGCCTCGCGCACCTCGTTCTGTGCGGTCGTGAAGACGCGCTCAAACTCGTCCAGGCGTTTTATCAGGCGAATACCGCGCCCGCCACCACCGGCAGCCGCCTTCAGCATGAGCGGGAAGCCAATTTCATGCGCCGCCTCTATGCCGCCGGCCAATGTGCGTATAACAGACGTGCCGGGCAGCATGGGCAGTCCCAGTTCCTTCATGGTTTCGCGCGCCGCCACCTTATCACCCATCAAGGCCATTACCTGAGCAGTCGGGCCGATGAAGTTCAGCCGCGCGTCCGCGCAAATTTCGGCGAAGCTGGTGTTCTCCGCCAGGAAACCATAGCCGGGGTGAACGGCATCTGATCCCGTAATCAAGGCTGCGCTAATGATATTGGGGATGTTCAAATAGCTTTTGCCGCTCGCGCCCGGCCCGATGCAGATATGTTCATCCGCCATACGCACGGGCAGGGAGTCGCGGTCAGCCTCCGAATGAGCGATGACGCAGCGTATCCCCATCTCGCGGCACGCCCGGATAACCCGCAGCGCAATCTCGCCGCGATTGGCAATCAAAATCTTACGAAACATACCTACAAAGGCCCCCCGCTCGCAATCTGTTCTTGATCTCGCGCGGCGCATCTCCTGTGAAGCAACGTGGCGCGAAGTCTCACGGTATTATATCACATGGTTCTGGGAGGATGGATGGGACGTGGGCAAAGAAGACCTCTGCCTTTATTTCATTCGTATCAGTTTCACCATCTGTCCCAGGCCAGGGCGTTGCCCGTACATCAAAACGCCATAGCGATACAGGCGCGCGGCAAACCAGGCGCAGGCGGAGATGGCAACCAGCATCAACGTAATGGTCAAGAGAATCTCCCACCAGGCAACCGCACCCACAGCCAGACGCACCAGCATCAACATCGGAGTCCAGAAAGGAATATACGACAGCACTTTCATCCAGGCCGCATTAGGAGAAGAGAACCCGAAAATGACCGGAATCCATGTCAGGATGATAAGCATCAGGGGAACCTGGGTCGCGCTCGTCACCTCATCCTGCCGCTTGACCATCGCACCCAGTCCGGCGAACAGGGTCGCATACAGAAAGAACGCCAGCAGAAAGTAGACCAGGAAGAGGAGGTAGAATGGCAGGAACACGCCGGTAAAAAACAGGGCAAGCCCTCCCACATTCGCGCCGAACAGCGCGGCCTGCAATGGGGCTTGCAGCAGGAGCGCACCAATGCCGACCACTACCAGGCACGCCATTTGCGAGAGTCCCGCCGCGCCAATGCCCACGATTTTGCCGACCAGCAACTGCACAGGAGTCGCGGCATTCAGCAGCAGTTCCATTACCCGGCTGCTTTTCTCTTCCGCTACTCCATGCGCCACGCTCATTGCATACCCGAGTACGGCATAGAAGAGCAGATATATCCCGGCAAAGGCCAGCACATAGCCTGCGGCGATTTCGTTCGCCGGGCGAGCGCCCTGGCTCTGCCGGGTATACGCAGTAGTCAGGCTGGAAGGAGCAAACAGGTTGCGTATTTGAGACGGGGTGAGACCCAGGCGATGAGCGGTATCGAGCACGGTAAGCTGCTGGGTCAGAGCCTGAATATTGCTCAGGTTGCTGTCGTTGTTTGGATCAGCATTGGCGTAATAGAGAAAGCGGAGGTTTCCCTGTGGAGAACGATCAAGCACGAGCAGAATATCCAACTTGCCATGCTTGACCTGGTTTTGCAGGCTGCCCAGGGAAGCCTGTGGCTGGCCGGTAATCGCATAAGGAGTAGAGTTGGTGTTCGTCGTCCCGTTCAGTTGTGAACTGATATACGAGATCAGC
Source organism: Ktedonobacteraceae bacterium (assembly GCA_050695155.1). Taxonomy (GTDB): domain Bacteria; phylum Chloroflexota; class Ktedonobacteria; order Ktedonobacterales; family Ktedonobacteraceae; genus CF-113. The sequence continues at coordinate 1,404 of JBOGTO010000274.1, read as the reverse complement.
ATCGTCTCATTCAGGCCCGCGACCGTTCCCGCGTTATTCACTACGACGACCTGAGTTTGCGAAGCTGAACGCGCAGTAAGAGACTGCACAAACTGCACAATCGTGGGGATAAAAGGGGCAAGGAACACGATCACCAGGAGAATAATGCTCGTGATGATAAACGCGCGCTGGGTCACCCGGTTTTTATATTCGCGCCCGATAATCAAACGGATATTGCGCAGGGTGTTCTGGGTAGCGGCACCACTTGAACTGACTACTACAGCCCTTAGCTCCCGCTCACGGCGCTCCTGTTCTGGCGTTTCCATTGTTTTCTTTGCCATCGTGCGCCTTCCTCACGATATTATACCGTCCAATATTCCCTCCGGGTCCCATTGTCCCTTCAACGCCTTCATCAACTCCGCAGTCTCCGGCTCATATCCTCGCCTATCCACCATTCCTTGCCAGCTTTCAGGCACATGCGTCACGACCGCGTACCCGCCAACCTGTAGCGCCGGTATGCGCAACCTCTCTATGTTTTCACTATCTTGCGTTGGCAAAGTAGCATACACAAATCCATTGGCAAAATCCACGAAGAACGCGCCTGTATTCAAGATGGATGATTGATCGTTGGCGTACACGGGCACATCTCGCACAGGCAGGCCCACGCGCACCTGTGCTGCGTCATTGTTCTGTCTCAGGAGATTGCACCATACATCGGTGCCGGATATGTCCGCGATTTCTATGGGTTCCGGGCCACCTGCCTGTTTGATGATAGCGCGCGCCTGAGTCAGTTCTACCTGCACATCTTCTTCCATACCTTCGGCGGTATAAATGAGCGTGTAGGGACTGTTCGGGACGCCTGCAATGTCGCAATGATTGCAGAGCGCAACGGCAGAGGCTACCAGTGACGAGGGGAGTAGTTGCCTTGCTTGCAGCAGCCCGTCACGCAAATCATTGACAGGCAAGAAAAGTGTGCGCCGCGCGCGTGGCTGTACGGCATATTTTAGTGTCGCTTCGGTAATTAATCCGAGTGTACCCTGAGAGCCGGCAAATAGTTTGACAAGATCGAAGCCGGCCACATTTTTCATGACCGGTCGCCCGGCGCGTATCACGCGCCCATCGGCCAGCGCGACTGTCACGCTTAACACGAGATCGCGTATCGCGCCGTAGCGCATTCGCAAAGGTGCATTCATGTTAGTAGCAATCAAGCTGCCGATGGTCGTATCTTGCCAGGGGCTGGCAAGCGGCACGAACCTGTTATGCTCCTCTAGGAAAGCCTGTACCTCGATAAGTGGTGTTCCTGTACCGACCGTGATATATAAATCGTTCGGCGCATACGTTTTAATGCCGCGCAATCCACTGGTTGACAACCTTCTCTCTGAAGGAATGCTATTTATTATGTCCACATCCTCCACAGCTTTCCCC
>JBOGTO010000273.1:0-3091 GCA_050695155.1 Ktedonobacteraceae bacterium | reverse complement strand
TGCTTCGCGCGGTCGCCATGCTTCGCGCGGTCGCCATGCTTCGCGCGGTCGCCATGCTTCGCGCGGTCGCCATGCTTCGCGCGGTCGCCATGCTTCGCGCTTATTTACGGAAGTAATCTACTGTTTTCTTGATGCCTTCTTCCAGCGTCTCCTGTGGTTTCCAGCCAAGCACGCGCGCGGCCTTGCTGGAGTCGAAGTAGGCCAGGTAAATATCACCGGGGCGTTTGGGCGCGCGTACTATCTCCGGCGAGTAACCGGTAATCTTTTCCAGTATATGATAGAGTTCGTTGACCGAGGCTCCGCGTCCGGTGCCGATGCAAAAAATCTCGTTGTCGCCCTGCTCGAAGGACAGCAGGTTGGCGCGAGCCACATCCTCTACGTAGACGTAGTCTTTTTGCTGCTCGCCATCCCAGTCGATACGCACAGAGTCGTGGTTGAGGAAGCGTTTGGCGAAGATAGCTATCACGCCTGCTTCTCCGTTGGGGTCCTGGCGCGGGCCAAAGACGTTGCCGTAGCGCAGCGCGGTGTAAGTCAGCCCGTTGGCTTCCTGCCAGTAGCGCAGGTAGTGTTCCGTCACCATCTTGGTGATGCCATAGGGCGACTCTGGATGCTGTGGCGTTTCTTCGTTGATGGGCAGACTGGCAGGCGTACCGTAGGTCGCGCCCGACGAGGCGAAAATAATTTTGCGCGTACCGCTGCGCGTGCAGTTGGTCAGCGCATTCAACAGGCCAAGTACGTTGACACGCGCATCAAGCTGCGGATTTTTGGTTGAAATAGCCACGCTGTGCTGCGCGGCCTGGTGACTGACGATTTGCGGGCGCACCTCGTCAAAGATGCGTGAAAGCGCCGCTTCGTCCGTCACATCCGCGCGATAGAACGTGGCCTGCGCGTTGATGTTCTCTGTCTTGCCGCCGCCCTCTTCCCACAAACTATCTACTATCGCAACCTCGTGACCGGCTGCGACACATTGATCGACGATATGCGACCCGATAAAACCCGCCCCGCCAGTTACTAAGACTCTCATGAAATGAATTTGCCTTTCTTAATTTTCTCCTTTTCATTGTAACCCGCTCACAGTAATTGTTCAAGCGCATGTTGCAGAGCTTGCGGATGTGCCAGCACGGGAAAAATGAGCAGGCCCGTCTCTTCTTGCAGGCGATGCAGGGCCGCGTCATCCTGTGGATTCTGCATGGCGACGGTGAGCGTGTTGCGCTCGCGGCCAATGGGGAAACAGCGCAATTCCTGCGCCAGCGAAGGCGTGACGAGACGCTGCACACCGGCGGGCAGTTTGTGTGGTAGCAGGCTCAAGTAGGGAATGCCCAGCTTGCGAGCCAGGGCTGGAAGCTCGGTATCATCCTCTGTTATCGACGACACGGCCTGTGGCTGCCGCAGCGATTTGCGAGATGGTTTTTCCGCCTGCCAGTTATAGCGCAAACTGATGATGCTGGCCGCTTCGATGCTGCCCTCGATACTGGCATTTGACTCCTGGTAGCCGCTATGGCCGACCGTCATACTGACGGGGCGCAGAAATTCGCGCTCGGTCATGTTGTGAACGCGCCACAGCAAGGCCTCCCACAGGCGCGTCTCTACAATCGAACCACCCTGCTGGTTTGAGCCACGTAACACAAAATACAGCGTATTGCCCAACAAAAAGACGCTATCGCTTTTGCGCACCAGCGGGCGCAGATTGCTCAAAAGATAAGCGCTGCTCTGCATCGTATGCGCCGGTCGCGCTTCCGGTTCGTAATACAGTTTAATGATGACCAATGCCACCTGCTCAACCCCCGACGCCAGCATCTCTTCAAAGGCTGCTTGCACCGGCTCAGGTGTTTCGATAATTTGATAGGTATAGCGCGCGCTGGTCGCTTCCTTCGCCGGAAGAACTATCGCTTCGTAGCCCATTTTCCTGCTCCTTATGAGGGGGTAATCATAAGATAGTCGTGAGTTCGTTGTACCATCCATCTTACAAGCAGTGCGTGGGGATACATGCATCATTGCGGTTATAATTTTGTTAAAACCTGCTGATTGTGGTTAAGATAATACTAACTCAATTCAGGGCCGATGGCATAGTATTTGATAAGCGCGTTCATAGGCTCAAGCGTGGTCTCGAACTTTACTAACAACTGGTCCGATTGCTGCATCAGGTCGTAGAGCAATGCGGCCACCATCGATTCGTCCGCCGAGAGGATGGCGCGAAAGCCGGGCAAAATATCCCCAAAGACCGCGCCCGCGTTATCCAGGATCGTTGCGAAGGCACTATCCAGTTCAGACAGCGTAGAAATGGTGGGGAGCAAGTGCGCGAACGAAGCGGAGAAAGCGGGCAACGCGCTGTGCTGTTCCTGCCAGGAGAGCAGGCGCTGCGTTATCGCGCTAAAAGCCTGTTCCCAGCGTTCCGCGTCAACGAGTTGTAGCCAGCCCTTTTCGCTGCTCTCTTCTTCCGCCTCCTGTGTATTCTCACTGTCGGGGTCCGTAAGCGGGATCATATCGCTGGTCAGGTCGAAACTTTCGAGAATACACTCGGTCGCATCGCTCAGAAGATGGCAAAGCGGTTCCATACGGTCAAGCGCGCGATTGATGGTTTGCAATTGCGTCCATATGTACTGGCGCTGGCGCGCATCCGGCTGCGTGGGTCGCATCTGCATCGTTGCCATCCGGCCTGTCAGCGCGGGCAGCGCGTTATTGTAGAGGAAATCCACCCGGCAAAAGAGGTGATGCAGACTAAAGCTGAGTACGTCCAGATCATCGATACGCGCCCGGTTCGTGAAATAGGCGACAAGTTGCCCCAGGATAATCGCCAATCCACCTGTCGCGGCCATACGAGCGGCGTCCTGCCCCTCCTGTTCATGTAGCGCGAATCGATCTGCGGCAGGCGGCAACTGCGGCACCGCCTCAAAAGCGCCGGACACAACCGCCTCCTGCTCACTAAGTGAGGTCGCTGTTTCGCTTTTCTGACTCTTCACACGTACCCCCTTCCAACACCAATACATCAAATATTGCTCTCATTACCCATTGTACTGGACGCGCAAAGTCTGGAATCTGCGTATTATCAGGCAGGCAGATAGGATCATGGCGACCGCAAGGGTCGCCACTA
>JBOGTO010000272.1:0-14632 GCA_050695155.1 Ktedonobacteraceae bacterium | reverse complement strand
CGGTAATGTAGTCCCATATACCACAAAGGAGCTACCTATGATTAAACCCTACACCGCCGTCGGCCTTATTCCCACCGTGCGCGGCATTCGCAAACGCGCCGACATCAAGATCAACCTTGAACATCTCTCGCATCTCGTCAAGGCCGCTTCCTGGCTTTCTAGCCTTGATCTCCCTGTGCGGCTGATCGCCTTTCCCGAAGGGGCGCTGCAAGGCTTTAACGACGAAGTACTCGACCTCGATCACGTCCAGTTCGCCAGAGAAGGGGCCATTGATATTCCCGGCGAGGAAACCGAGGAACTAGGCAAAATCGCCCGCACCTACAACGCCTTTATTATGGCCCAGGCGAAGGCGCGGCACCCCGAAATTAAGGACCGTTTCTTCAACGTTGGCTTCATCCTCAATCCACAAGGCGAAGTCATTTTGCAGCACTACAAAGTCTCGCCACTCTTTCCAGTCGAACACTCAGTTTGCCCGCACGATATTTATGACTGGTGGGTTGAACGATACGGGCGCAACCTGGACGCATTCTGGCCTGTAGTGGATACGGAGATTGGACGGCTCGGCATCATGATGGCAAACGAAGGCTCCTATCCCGAAAACGCGCGCGCCCTTGCCATGAACGGCGCGGAAGTCGTCTATCGCGCCTCCTATCCGCATCCCGCCACCGGCAACGACATCTTTGAAATCCAGAGCCGCGCCCGCGCGCTCGACAACAATATGTATCTTGTGGCTCCCAATATGGGTACGTATTATCTTTTCCCGGAAGAAGATACACCCATCGACACCTTCGGCGGACGCTCGTTCATCATCAACTACAAAGGCCAGATCGTCGGACGGCAGGATTACGGCGCAGGCTCAACATATGTGGGCGGCGTCATCGATATCGAGGCCATGCGCGACCACCGCGCGCGCGCCCAGTGGGATAACTGGATGAAGGACCTGCGCACCGAACTCTACCAGATGCTTTACGAGCAACCCATCTATCCCAAGAACCTGTACCTTGACCGCGAGCCGATGAAGCACGCTGAGTATCGAGAGCAAGTTATACAGAAGCAGATCGAGCTGATGCACGAGCGCGGGATCTGGGTAAAGCCGGAACGCTAAGTACTCAGGAAGGTAAGGTCTTTCCTAGTTTTGGCCTTACCTTCCTGAGGCAATAAGACATTCTTCCGCGCCATTACTAAGGAGCCAGATATGATTTGCTCACCAAATCCATAATTGATTTCTTGATTTCTTTAGTAATGTCTGTAAGGGTCCCATCGCGGTTCCTCGATGAAGTCAGTGGCTTCTGGTTGGCAGGTAGTACCTGAAGTTTAGCAAACTCCTCATCTTGCCAGATACAATCACGAAGAAGGATGGGAATCACACAGGCATGACCATCCTCATGCCTTTTCATAGCAGCCTTTATTTCATTCTGAGCGCTGTGTTCATCAAACTCCGAATCTAGTAAATCAATGCTAACCAGCAATAAAATTACATGGGCTTTGGCTAAATGCTCCTTAAATTCTGTCTGCCATTCCGCTCCTGCTTTGATTTCGCCACCATCCCAGATAGTGATATTGCATCGAGACGACAAATTTTTCTGTAAGCGTCGGAGATGTTTCTCTAACTCTGTTCGTAAATTTTGATCTTTCCGAACAGAGGCTATATAGATTTCAATAGGGGGCAGAGCAAGCTTTTCTAAGAAAGCTTTAAGCGCATCGTCAGTCCTGTATTCGACCGTGATGATCCCTTTGCTCCATAGTATCTCTGCCTGCCGTTGGAAAATCTGCCCTTTTTTCGCTATCATCCAACGCTTCGTAGTGGATTTTTTGTCGTTATCGCCCTGTGATCCGGCAGGTGGTGCCTCAAATTGTAATAAAATAGTGCTGGGTTCTGAAATGATTTTTTGGAAGCTTCCCCAGTAATTGCCAGAAGCATCTGATAAGCTGTCGAAGACAAGGCGGCTAAAGTCCAGTACTGTAGGGATAGGTTTCCCTTTGTCACGGTAGAGTTCAAAAATGAAAGGCTTTTTGCCTTCATACGCCTCGATGACATTCTGCATCTTCGTTTCATAAAATATTTCAAGCGATGATTCGGCAGCCTCCTGATATGTTCTGTCAATGAAGTTCCTATAATTGGAATCTGGGCGAAGATATTTATTAAGGGGTTGATTAACTAAAAAGGATGGAACGTTTCTCTCCTCTATCTGATCACAAAGCAAAATCTTGCTAAGGCAGGTTATTTTTCTTTCGCCCTCTAAGAATTCGTCGATAATACGCACTGCATCTTGAAAACGATCTTTCTTAACGCGACCTTCCTCAAGTAAATTATTATAATTTTCTTTTACTGATGAAGCAGGGTTTTCAATACACCACTCAACTATTTGCTGCAACAGGTCTTCCCAGGTTGGGGGGAAAATCCTGCTATTGACATGAGCTGCAACCGAAAGTCCGAGGCTTGCCAGGAGAATAGGCATTCTAGCGCTTGTAGCCTTATAGAGTTCCTCTTGAATACGGGGATCGTCTATCTCACAAAAATACTGGACCATCTAGAATCTCCAGCACTAAAGAGGCTCTCACTACAGCTTCTTAAATAAAGTTTCACCCTCTGGGTGTCTCTAAAAGATTCGATCTGCCCGTTTGTAATGCGCAACCCGGAGTTTCAATTCCTGCGGTACGCACTATCAGGTTGCTGGTGAAGAGTTTATCTACTCGTAGTATATATCAAAAGTTGTGAAATAAACATAAAACAAATGTTCTTATGCTTAACGTATGTGTTTTCCTGGGAGAATCTTAGATGATATGCTGCTCAATGGCAAAGCGGGTGGCGGCGCTGCGTGAGGAGACCTGGAGCTTGCTATAACACATCATACCTCTTTGCGTGACATCCCTATGGCAATCGTCACCATCACACAGGTAAAAGCCAGTAATATCGCCAGATTCAGTGGTACGCTGGCGATATCGTACCCGAGAAGGACACCGCGAATGGCATTGACGCCATAGGTGAGGGGATTGAGCAAGAGAATAGCGTGCAGCCATGCCGGAACTTGCCGCGTCGGGAAGATCGCGCCGGAGAACATGTAAAGCGGCAGGGTGATGAAGTTCTGGATGGTGCCAAAGTTCTCAAAGTCGGTGATCCACATGGCAATGACCACGCCCAGACCGGCAATTGCCAGCGCAGTAACGAAGGTAGCGCCTAATGTGGCAAGCACATTCAAAGGTGTGAGGGTCACGGAGGCAAAAGGCGCGAAGACCAGAATGATGAGCGCCTGTGCGGTCGAACTCGATGCGCCACCCAGACATTTCCCGATCACCAGCGTCGAACGCGGCGTCGGCGCAACCTGCACTTCCTTCAGAAAACCAAACTCGCGGTCATACACAATCGAAATAGCCGATTGCAGGCCGCTAAAGATGACCGTCATGGCAATGACGCCTGGGAAGACAAACTGCTCATAGTTAAAGCCCGCGATAGTACCCAGCGAACCGCGCAGGCCAAATCCCAGCGCGAATAGCCAGACGAGCGCGCGCGCTATTGCCCCCATCAAACGCGAACGCTGTCGCCACATGCGCACCATGTCGCGTCGCCAGATCATGGCAATGCCTTCGAAATCGATAATAGAGGCAATGGCGGACCTGCTCCCCGGCGAGCTTTGCGGAATAGTAGCTGGTTGCGTCGTCTTGAGCATGAATATAATCCTTGTCTAGCGGCGTAAGCGTCCCCGGCTGCGCAGGCGCGCGCCCAGGCGATCTTTGGCGCTGGCTAACTCCTCGCGGATGGCGCGACCAGTTAGATGTACAAATACGTCTTCCAATGTAGGCGCTGTCACACTCACACCCCGTACCTCAATATCTGCCAGGGTAAGCTGGCGAATTAGACTGGCGGCTAATGCCTGCCCATCCTCTCCCTCGACGTAAATGGTATTCTCTTCGCGGCGCACAGGATGATAATAGCGTTCAAGCAAGGCGGCAGCCTCTTCGGGCGCGGGCGTGGTAAGCGCCACCACGTCCTGACCAACCATGCGCTTGAGGGCGGCGGGAGTATCGAGAGCTACAATTTGACCATGATCGATAATGGCAATGCGATCACAGTACTCGGCTTCCTCCATGTAGTGAGTCGTCATGAAGATGGTCAGCCCGGTGCGGTCGCGCAGTCGCAGCACATGCTCCCACACGCTGCGCCGTGTCTGTGGATCAAGACCGACGGTAGGCTCATCCAGAAAGAGCGTTTGCGGCTCGTGCAGCAGGCCGCGCGCCACCTCCAGGCGGCGTTTCATACCCCCTGAGAAGGTTTTTACGATGTCTTTGCGGCGATCTTCGAGGCCAACCAGTTGCAGCACATCGTCTATGCGCGCCGCCCGCGTTTTGACCGGCGTATGATAAATCATGCAGTGGTAATAGAGGTTCTGTTCCGCAGAAAGATACTCGTCAAGCGTGGGGTCTTGAAAAACAATGCCAATGCTCTGGCGCACGCGCGAGGAATCGCGTTCAATATCATAGCCATTGATCCAGGCTTTTCCGCTCGTAGGATGGAGCAACGTACAAAGCATTTTGATAGTTGTGCTTTTTCCTGCTCCATTGGGTCCAAGAAAACCAAAGGTTTCGCCCCGTTCGACTTGCAGGTCAATACCCTTGACGGCCTGTATTTCTCCAAAGGAGCGCGAAAGTTTCTCAACCGTAATAGTCATACTTCAACCTCAATAATCTGGCGCAGGATGGGTAAGGCCGCGTGTAAACGTGTCAGTTCTTCCCGGCTCAAATGCGCCAGGCGGCGCTGCAGATTAGCGCGGCGGTACGCATCATAAAGGGCCACAGCACGTTTACCGCGCTCGGTAGGCGAGACCCATACTACGCGCCAATCCTGCTCATCGCGTAAACGCTCAACAAATCCCTGAGCGAGCAGTCGTTTAATCATGGAAGTCGCCGTCGGTGGCGCAACATCCAGCGCATCGGCCAAATCCTGCATCGTGCAGCGCTCATGCGCCATGAGAATGCGTAATAAACGTATCTGCCCCGTCGTTGCGCGCAATTCAGAGATGTCCCGCAACTCGGGTATGCTTTCTTCGGAACTACCCTCGCGGGGAATGTCCGAGCGAATGCTTCGCAGAAGACCTGGGATTAGAGCGAGCAACTCGTCAGCAATTTCCAACTCATAGTGAGAAGAATGTTCTGTCATCGGCTTATATTCCTGCATTTTAGTTAGGATAGCTAGCACTTTGTCTATCTATTACTTAGAGTGACTAAGTATATGATACATGGATGATAATAGTGTTGTCAAGGATAGGCGAATTATAAGCACTACGAAGATGCTATAATGTACATTCCAAAGTAACAGAGGCACTGCCTTAAAATATGTGCATTGAACTCTCATATATTCGTGTGAAACGAAAGGAACGCGCAACATGGCACTCGAACTCTACATGCTCGGCCTGGTCGTCCAGGACATGAGCAAGTCCCTGGAATTTTACCGGCGGCTCGGCCTGGCTATCCCTGAAGGCAGCGAAGAACAGACGCATGTCGAGGTCAAGATGGGGAGCGGGCTGACATTCTTCCTTGACTCCAGACCTTCTCGTTGGGACCCCAGGTTTGTCAGGAAGGCTAATTCAGGACAGAGAGAAGCACCAGACGACTACAGTTCTATCCTTGAGTTCTACTTAAAGACGCAGGAGGCGGTGGATGCAAAGTACGCCGAACTTACGGGCTTCGGCTACCAGGGCTACCGCGCACCCTACGAAACCTCTTTCGGGATGTGTTTTGCGATGATTAATGATCCTGATGGCAATATTATCCTGCTTTCTGGAGACCTCAAAGCAAACAAGACCTCGTAAGTAAAAGTCAGAACAGCCGCCAAATATGGTAATATGCTCACATACATTGCTAGAGGTTTGGCATGGCCGTTACACTGGAAGCACTCGATTATAGTAGACCCGTTCAGCCGCTGTTCGCGCAGGCCGCGCGCAGCGGCATCGTTCACAGCGTCTTTCCCAAAGCTCTGAATATCGTGGTGGATGATACGCTGTTTGTCCTGCTCAGTAGCGAAGTGCAGCGTATGCCAAACGGCGCGCGCCTGCCAGCAATTGTAATGGAACAACTATATGCGAAGCTGAGTCCTGCTACAGAAGTAAGCATTGGCGACCATAGGCTCTATATACCCACGCTTGACTTTTCGATTTATCTTCCAGGCAAGGCTGCCTGGGAGCCAGTACCAGCTATTGCAGCGCATCGCTGGCATCGCTCAGTGGTGACGCAACACGCATGTACGCTTGCCCGGCATCTTGCACATAGATCACAGCAAGATGGATTGGCTCCGCTGGTCAAGCCACTTCTCCTGCGCCGTTTGGTGCAGGAGACGCCACTGGCAAAGATGGCTTTACCGCTGCTGCGTTTGCTCGTTCGCGCCACCCGGCAACAGGATATTACGGGTGTCGAGAAGGCTGCGCGTGGACTGGCCGGATTGGGACCCGGTCTCACTCCTTCAGGTGATGATACGCTGGGAGGCTTCATCGGGGTTCTGGCGTTATTGAGCAAGTGGGGACGGACGCCCACAAGGGGCGTCCCTACATGTGGGCTGACCCAGACCCTCCCAATGAAGAGTGATATAGCACTGGCAACCATCATTGCTGATACTGCGCGAACGCGCACTACCATATTAAGCGCGACATTACTGGCACACGCCGCTCGTGGCGAGCTAGCCGAATATGTGGGCGATCTACTTATTAGCCTGGCGCTGCCGGTCGCGGCATCTGATGCTGTTATACAGGCTGCTGAGCGCGTGTTGGCCTATGGCGCGTGTTCAGGCGGCGATACGTTACTGGGCATATTGCTGGGATTGCAAGCATCAGGCATTGATTATCCCATCGACTACACTGGAGAAAGCTATGGTTATACAGGCGCTACTCAAGCGCAATACGTACTATGATTCCATCACCCTCATGTCTGTCATTCAATTTGTGAAGGACCAAACGGAAGTGGACGATGCCGGGGCGGTGATGGCGACAGAAGCCAACCTTGCATTGATGGAACAGGCGGAGCTACTACCCGCTACTTTCCTCGCGGAACTGGAGAAACCGCCTGGGTCTGAGGACCTGCTGATCGCCATTCGCGCTAAAGACGAGGCAACCGCGCTGGCCGCGCTGGCAGTTGCTGAAAAGAAACTGGCCGCGCCCGCGCAAAAGTTTGTTTCGGGCAGCGTTTCAACACCAACGGCGCGTTCGTTGGAAATCGCGTTGCGGCAGGACGCATCCGTCAATATGGCGGTGATTTCCGTAGCAGGCGAACACGCCTGGCTCGAAGCAGAGCAGGCGCTTCGTCATGGATTGCATGTATTTCTCTTTAGCAACAATGTATCCGTCGAACAGGAACAGCGTCTCAAAACCCTGGCAGCCAGCAAAGGCTTACTGCTGATGGGACCCGATTGCGGCACTGCCATCATCAACGGCGTTGGCCTGGGCTTTAGTAATGTCGCGCCGCGTGGTTCCATCGGTATCGTTGGAGCATCGGGTACTGGAATGCAACAGCTTACCTGCCTCATCGCTGCGGCAGGTCTGGGCATCTCGCAGGCTATCGGCACCGGCGGGCGCGACCTCTCCGAGACCATCGACGGCATCATGATGCGCGAAGGACTGGCATTACTGGCGCGCGACCCACAGACGGAAGTGATCGTACTGGTCTCCAAGCTACCATCAAAGCGTGTTGCGCAAACGCTGTTGGCAACAGCCGCCCAATGCGGGAAGCCAGTAGTAGCCATCTTTCTGGGCATAGCGCCGGAGGAATTTGGACCGGCAGCCAGCAATATCAAGCTCGCCAGAACACATACCGGAGGCGCTGAACTGGCGGTCTCGCTGGCTGGCGGCGACAGTAAGAGAGTACCTGGTAATAGTGCTCTTGTTGCGCTCCAGCCACAACTGGCTGCATATCGCGCAAATCTGGCTCCATCGCAGCGTTATATTCGCGCGCTCTATTCAGGCGGCACGCTCTGCTATGAAGCGATGCTGCTGCTCAGCGAGCAGGTGGGCGCGGTCGCCTCCAATATCCCCTTGCGCCCGCAGTGGGCGCTGGCAACCAGTGAAATGTATCGCGGCCATACAGCGTTAGACCTGGGAACGGATGAGTTTACGCGAGGCAAACCGCATCCCATGATCGACCCGACCTTGCGCCTGCACTACCTGGCACGGGCCGCGCAAGATAGCGAAACGGCTGTTATTTTACTGGATATTGTGCTGGGTTTTTGTTCGCATCCCGATCCTGCATCCGTCTATGCACCGGTGATTAAGCGACTGCGTAACGAAGCGCAAGCCGCCGGAAGATCACTGCCGGTAATTGTCTCCCTGTGTGGCACCGAGGAAGACCCTCAGCGCCTCTCAGCGCAACGCGCAAAGCTCGAGGCATCGGGCGCGTTAGTATTTGAAAGTAACAAAGCCGCCGCGCTTGCCGCCGCGTCACTGGTAAATCAAACGAGCAGCATTTCGCAAACAAAGGAGGAGTTGCATGACTGAGACTCCCGAGCTATTTAACTCTCCACTGAATATTGTCAATGTCGGCGCTGATCTCTTCGCCGACCCGCTAGTTGAGCAGGGCGCACCCGTCACGCGCGTCTCCTGGCAACCGGCGGTGGGCGATAGTGATATGCCTCTTAGCATCTTGTTGAGCGATGAGCGTGTCGATCAAGCCAACGCAGAAGCGGTAAAACGTATGATGGCCGCCCGCCCGCGCCTGGTGGATGTGCGCCCGGCACGCGACGCCATTCCAGGCTTTCAGCAGAACCTGCTGCTACACGCCGGGCCGCCCATTACCTGGGAGCGCATGTCTGGCCCCCTGCGCGGCGCGGTGCTTGGCGCACTACTCTACGAGCAACTGGCACCTGACATTGCGGAAGCGGAAAAGCTTGTCACGAGCGGCGCTATAACCTTCGCGCCCTGTCATCACTATAACGCCGTAGGGCCGATGGCTGGCGTCGTCTCCGCCTCCATGCCGGTGCAGATTATTGAGGAACCAATCTATGGACACCAGACTTTCAGCACACTCAATGAGGGGCTGGGTAAAGTGTTGCGCTACGGTGCCAATGGCCCCGATGTCATCGCAAAGTTGCGCTGGATGGAACAGGTGTTGGGGCCAGCGCTGAGTCGCGCGGTGCGAGCAGCCGACGGCTTCGAGCTACAATCACTCACGGCGCAAGCTCTGCAAATGGGCGACGAATGCCACAATCGTAACAAGGCAGCAACAACGCTGTTCGCGCGCGAAATCGCGCCCTACATAGTTGAAACTGGCAAATCCAGTGAGGAAACAGTGAGCGTGTTACGCTACATGCAGGCCAATGATTTTGTGTACCTCAACCTGGCTATGGCGATGTGCAAGGCATCATTGTTGGCCGCGCACGGTATTGCTTATAGCAGCGTGGTAACAACGATGGCTCGCAATGGCACTGACTTCGGCATTCGCGTAAGCGGGCTGGGCGATCGCTGGTTCGTAGCTCCGGCACAGAAAATACAGGGGCTGTATTTTAGCGGCTACTCAGAGCAGGATGCCAACCCCGATATAGGGGATAGCGCCATCACGGAAACGGCTGGCATCGGCGGTTTCGCTATGGCGACGGCTCCCGCCATTGTGCAATTCATTGGTGGTACGCCAGCCGATGCTTTGCGCTACACGCTGGAAATGTATGATATTACAGTTGCCGAGTCGAGCCATTTCCAACTGCCCCCGCTCGGTTTTCGTGGGTCGCCCACCGGCATAGACATCCGGCAGGTCGTGCGCCAGAACCTCCTGCCCATCATCAACACAGGTATCGCCCATCGTCTGCCAGGCATCGGCCAGGTCGGCGCGGGTCTCGTGCGCCCTCCCATGGCGTGTTTTGTGGCGGCCGTACATGAACTGGCGACCAGCATCCAGAAAGGATCATAAACAAGAACGATGGTTTTCAATTTGAAAAACAGGCATTTTCTGAAATTGGACGATTTCACCCCGGATGAGATTCATTATTTGCTGCGACTTTCCGCCGAACTGAAGGCGGCTAAATACGCCGGGACGGAGCAGCCGCGATTGCGTGGCAAAAACATTGTACTTATCTTCCAGAAAGATTCGACGCGCACTCGCATCGCCTTCGAAGTTGCCGCCGCCGACCAGGGGGCGCGCACCACCTATTTAGGTCCCAGTGGCTCGCATATCGGCTCATCAGAAACCATCCGCGATACTGCGCGCGTGCTGGGTCGCATGTATGACGGCATCCAATATCGCGGCTTTGCCCAGGCCATCGTAGAGGAACTAGCGCGCTCTGCCGGAGTACCCGTCTGGAACGGCCTGACCAACGAGGCGCATCCTACGCAGGTGCTGGGTGATTTCTTAACCATGCAGGAACATTCCGCCAAACCACTTGAGGAGGTCTCTTTCTGCTTTCTAGGCGACCCCGGCTTTAATGTGGGCGATTCTCTAATGATGGGTGCCGCTAAAATGGGTATGGATATGCGCCTGGCCGGGCCAAAGTTCTTCTGGCCGCGCGATGCCAGGATGGAGCAGGTATGCGCCGTTGCCGATCAAACAGGCGCGCGTATCACTCTGACTGAAGATACGGAAGCGGCGGTGCAGGGCTGCGACTTCATCTATACCGATGTCTGGCTTTCGATGGGAGAGACGCCAGAGCTTTGGGGCGAACGCATTCAACAAATGATGCCCTACCAGGTCAATAGCCAACTCATGGCAATGACGCACAACCCGGACACAAAGTTTATGCACTGCCTGCCCTCGTACCATACCAGAGAAACGACTCTGGGTAAATGGCTATATGAGAACTTTGACATGGACGCGATGGAAGTTACCGACGAGGTGTTCGAGTCAAGCGCATCCGTCGTCTTCGATCAGGCCGAGAACCGTTTGCATACCATCAAAGCGGTGATGGTTGCAACACTTGGCGGATAGAATTATATGTTGATGCAGGCACATCATCTCGCTGGTTAAACGCCAATCTGCTTATAGATGTCGGGAAAATTTCTCTCCATAGCCCGCTCAGGATTTGCCAGCGAGGTAAATCCTACCTGCCTGTACAATCCATGCGCATCTCTGGTGAATAGTGTCCACTTGCGCAAGCCTTGCAGTTCAGCATGACAAGACATTACCGGTGCGGGTTGCTAAAATTTACTGGGTTGGTTTGCCTGGCCGGGCAAGATATTTATTAAACTCGCCTGGTGTACGTACACCATGCTGGAATACCGCATCGTAAATATCGGTGCTGTAGACCTCCATCCTGTACACAGGAAGTCGGCACCATATATCCTTAATCCAGAGGATGGCAAGGCGTGTTTCAGGAGTGAGCTGCTGCTTGACAGCATCGTGAACTGGTTGTGGATGGATGCCTTCCGCAAGCCAGAATGAAATATCGATCTTCCAATCACCATGAGTGCGTGTATCATAGTAGACCCCAAAATAATAGCGTTCATCGCGTGGCAATCCGGTTGGATTGAAAGAGCCGCTTTCGTTCGCATAGTGTACCCGCTTGACCATAGGATGTGTATATGCTGTATGCATAACTTCAAAGGCTCGTTCAATGCTCAGCCCCGGACTCGACACTGCTAGATCTATGTCACGCCAGGTCATTAATCCCAGATCAGAGCTGCCCACTTGCCTTACAGTACCTACAGTTTGCAGCATCATCGTCAGATCAAGTTCTTTCATAACAGCTGGGACATCACTCTGGAGGGCATGTTGACGCCGCAATAACCAGGTAGCCTGCTCTGGTTGCAGGGTCTCCTGATCTATTACGGGAAAAGTATCCTCTTCGGTCACTATTTTTTATTTCCTCCTTGCTATTCTCTCGGAGAGGTAGTATTCACAGACAGACCAAGAAACTCTCCATAGCGATTTGCCGCCGCCACTAAAGCACGCGTTTCAGCTTCGTTCAGCGAAACAAAAAGGCTCGGAGTGATAATGACCATATCCTTTTTCATCGTGCGCTTCCAGGTGCCGACAACGCGACCATCTATAACAATCGTATGATTAAAGAGGACATTACCCCGCGCATCCAGCTTTGTTGTGTGCGAAACGTCAAATATGGCGCTGCGTTCCGTATAGCCCACAATATATTCGTCATAATTCGGTAACAGATATATGGTCTCAGATAAATCATGTGCTGACAACATAGAGGTCGAAAACCAGTAGGTCTGGCCTTCTATAACCTCGCTCGTAAGCTGGGATGAAACCATTTCGAGGCCAGCTTTTGCATCGGACATTGTCAATCCTGACCACCATACAAAATCTTGCAGAGTTGCGGGGCCGTGGCTCGTAAAGTAGCGCCGGACGAATTCTGCCAGAGCTTCGTCGCGGTCTAAAGTCCTGGTTTGTGGCGCTCGCTCGTCAAGCAGCGCATAGGTGAATTGCTTGCCTCGTCTCGCGCCACTACAGATAATGCCGTCCAATTCAGCGTGCATAATGATATGGCCTAAGCGTTGTAAATGATCACAGGCAATGCCAGCCCGCTGGAATTCAGACGCGAGTTCCGCGCGCGTAAGCTGCTTGCCACCCTGCAACGCCTTTACAAGTACGGCATTACTCTTTACATAACTAGCACTATCCAGTTCGAGGACGCGGTCGTAATAGGCAATTGTTGCAAGTACGCGCGGTGCAGTGAGCGCGAGCATCCAGCGTATATCGGCAGGCGTGACAAAATGCCAGGTGGGTCGCATCACATGGGTGCGCAGAATAGTCCCATTAGTGAATGCTTGCTCAATAATGTCGTCAGTAGCGTTTTGCAAGCGCAGACCAAGCGCCCACTTTGCAGCCCCATAATCCTGGGCCTGGACAGCGCCCAGCCACTGTACCACATCTTCAGGCTTCTCGAACGTTTGCTGACTGAGGAACTGATTGTGAAGTCGCTGATGCGCAATGTTCAGGTTTGTCATAATTGCTCCTTTGTGTTCTTTTCTGAATCTTACTAGACATGTCTACACTTTTTAGTATATCATTGAAAGAGGGCAGAATCGGTCCTCGTTTAAGACGAGTTTCTTGATAATTGAGAGATTAGAGAGAGAGAGGATTATCATGTATCATCCTACCAGCCGCGTACTCACGGTACTCGAATTGCTGCAATCCAGACCGTCCATCAGTGGTCCAGAGTTAGCTGAGCGTCTGGAGATGGATGTACGTACAGTGCGCCGCTACATCACACATCTACAGGATGTGGGCATTCCGATCGAGGCTACCATTGGGCGATACGGTGGGTACCGGCTACGGCGCGGCTTTAAACTGCCGCCACTTATGTTTACAGAAGAGGAAGCCACAGCGATCATGCTGGGCCTGCTGGGAACTTCGTGGCTTGAGATCGGGCAGTCATCGGTGGCTGTTGAGGGAGCGCTCGCTAAAGTCTCGCGCGTGCTTCCCCAACACGCGCGGGAACGCCTGAACACCATGTCTTCTCACCTGTTTTTCTTTTCTCCTCACCAGCAGACGCGGCCTGATGTCTCGCTGCTGATCGGCCTGAGCGAAGCCATCGGGCAGCGGCAGAGAATTGCCATAGACTATCGTTCACATCTCGACCAGGTGACGCATCGCAAGGTTGAGCCGTATGGCATGATGGGATGGAATGGACACTGGTACCTGGTCGGGTATTGCTGCCTGCGTCAAGACTACCGCACATTTCGCCTGGATCGCATCCAGCAATTAGAGACGCTTACGGAACCTTTTGAAAGGCCAGAGAATTTTGATTGCCGGGCCTATGTAATGGATCAGACATCAGAACGCTGGCACATCGAAGTGGAGTTTCAAGCGGCGCTGTATACCGTACAGCAGAAGATTCCTTCATCCTATGGATCGCTGACGGACACACCAACAGGTGTGCTGTTCCAGTGCCAGTACGAAAATGTAGATAGCATGGCACGCTATCTGATGTCGCTCAACCTGCCGTTCGTCATTCACAATCCGCCGGAATTGCGTGAAGCGCTGTTGCGTCTAGCTGAGCAGATGGTTCAAATTGCGAAGACTTAATGCCTTTACGGGTACCCGAATGTTTTAGAGCAATAGAGAAAATACAAGTGCCATAGCGACAATGAAGTTTATCTGGCCGTACAGGTTTCCCTGTAATATATAGAATATTGGCTTCGTACTATATACAGTATTGGCTTCTCATTTCCTCAATATCGCTCAGTATCAACCCTCAAGAAAGGGATTCGACAATGGTGTTTAAACAAACTAGTACCCTTATAGGACGCCCCTCTCGTCGTGAAGTTCTCCAGGGTCTGGTAGGATGCATGATCGCCGTTGGACTTGGGGGGTGTACTCAAACTCCTTCCTCATCGTCAGCTATCACTCCCGTTCCTACCGCGCGTCCGCAAGGAAGCGTACTATATACCTATCATGGTCATATCGGTCGCCCAACGTCGGTAGCATGGTCGCCCAGCGGCAAATACATCGCTTCGGGGTCTTTAGATCAGACTGTGCAGGTGTGGGGTGCCAACCCCGACGATCATATTCAACCTTTTATTTATCACGGTCATACTGCCGGAGTGCAAGCGGTGGCCTGGTCACCAGACAGTAATCGCGTTGTCTCAGGTTCCGCAGATAAAACCGTCCGGGTGTGGGATGCGATTACCGGCGAGCATGTCGCCATCTATCGTGGACATACCGACATCGTGAACACAGTAGCGTGGTCCCCCGATGGCAAATACATTGC
>JBOGTO010000271.1:0-4675 GCA_050695155.1 Ktedonobacteraceae bacterium | reverse complement strand
GTATAGGACATTAGTCATAGGAAAAGATCATAGATCAGGTTAGGCCGTCAAACCTACTAGAAAATGCTTCCTATCATTCTATCTTTACCCGGAGGGATAATGGTATGTCAGACGCAGCAAATATTCTCACGGCTACTCGGAATGCCTTGAACGAACTGGTGCATTCCCCAAAAAAGGTTGAGCAAGAACAAAAAGAGCCAGATGCGCTAGCAGACGCAGCAAAACTACAGGAAAAATACGGAAAAACGGTAATTGTTTTTGCTCTGGTACTCTTTTTCTTCGTTTTGATAAAAAATGCCTGGTTGAGCGATGATACCTTTATCACCTTGCGCACGGTGTATAATTTTGTGCATGGTCATGGGCTGACCTGGAATATTGATGAACGTGTGCAAACGTTTACGCATCCTCTCTGGATGTTTCTGCTTTCTGGTTCCTATTTTTTTGTGCGCAGTATCTATTTTTCCAGTCTTCTGCTTTCTCTCAGTGTCTCTCTACTTGCCGTATCTATTTTTGTTTTTCGTCTGGCACCATCACGCCTCGTTGCGATTGTAGGATTGACTATTCTGGCTGCCTCGAAGTCGTTTATCGATTTCTCAACTTCCGGGCTGGAAAATCCATTGACCCATCTGCTGATTGTCCTCTTTGTCCTGGTATTTTTCCAAAAGCAGCAGAGCAAACGCTATCTGCTCTGGCTCTCGCTGCTGGGTTGCATGATGATCCTCAATCGCATGGATACGGTGTTACTCTTCCTCCCGGCTCTCATCTACGCCTGGTACCGGGCATCTAAACCCCGACTGAAAGCGCTCAGGACCGTCATTCTGGCTTTCACGCCTTTTATCGCCTGGGAACTTTTTTCACTTTTCTATTATGGCTTTCTTTTTCCCAATACCGCGTATGCCAAACTGAACACGGGTATTTCTACGGGCCAACTAATAAAGCAGGGGATAGTTTATCTCATCGGTTCCTCTACCTTTGATCCTTTGCTGTTTATTGTTATAGTGAGCGCGGTGCTGCTGGTCGTGGTATTACAAGATTGGAAGAGTATCCCCTTGCTCCTGGGGATGCTGTTGTATATAGCTTATGTTATGAGGGTTGGCGGAGATTTTATGGCCGGACGTTTTCTCACGCCTCCATTTTTGATGGCGGTCATCCTGCTGGTTCGCAACATTCCCTCTTCCGCGAAGCTTTTATATGCTGGTATCTTCCTCGCTGTCGTCTTACTTGGTTTTCTGGTTCCCAATAGTCGCTGGTACGTTGTTAATCCCAGCGCGCAATTCAGCGATCCCAGAGACCCCAGCGGAATTATTGACGAGTATGATTATTATGCAAATGCAGCGGCTCTGATCAATTTTCAGCGTAACGTTATTATGCCCAACTCCCCTCTCACTCAAGCAGGATTGCATGAGCAACTAATCCATGACAAAGTAGTGGTGTTTAATGCCGTTGGATACTTTGGCTATGAGGCTGGCCCGTCGGTGCATGTGCTAGACGATCTGGCCCTGGGAGATCCACTCATGGCTCGTTTGCCACTAAGCCCAGTCGAGCTAACTAAATGGCGCATTGGGCATTTTCAGCGAGATATTCCCCCCGGATACCTGGAAACGCTTGAAACAGGCACAAATATGATCCAGGACCCCGGCCTTGCTCAGTACTATACCAAATTACACGATGTAGTGAGCGGCCCGCTCTTTAGCTGGCAGCGTTTGCTGGAGATCTGGAAGTTTAATACAGGGGCTTATAACTCCCTATTACAACACTATATCCAGTCGCTCCCTTCCCAATCACATGTACCCCGGCATTTTCCCTTTTCGGCTTCCGATAATCTTTTGGCCTGGGTAAATCGGCAGATGACCAGGAATTGAGCATCATCTAGCGGGCTGGCAGCACTTTATCCGCCGCCTTCAACAGTTGGTTGAGGCTTCCTAATTTTCTTGCTGCTCGCTCGCCGTCCAGGATGGCGTGTTCCACGCGGCGCGGGGCCACGCAATCGCCAACGCGGTACAGTTCTTTCACCTTGCCATGCAACTGCATGTAAAGGTCATCGTTGGCTGTTTGCGGGATTGCCATTACCGCCAGGGCGATCTGTTCAATCTGGCGCGGCTGGCCGGTGTAGTTATTGATGATGGTTGCGCTATTCGGCCCCAGACTGGCAAGAAAATGGTTGGCAGTCAACTTGACGCCCTTTGCCAGCACGCGGCGGTACCAGAGTTCGAGATCGAGCGTGATGCCGAGATCGCCGCCGACATAAAACTGGCCTGTGACTATCTCTACTACACAGCCGCGCTCGGCCAGCAATTCGGCTACGCTGGTCGCCTGGTGAAAGCCGATAGTATCGTAAAGCAAGACATATTCGCCCGGCTGCGCATTTTTCACACCCTGTAATATATCCCATGTGGTGGCGACAAACGGCAGCTCCGCGCCTGGAATGGGTGGCAGCGCGGGATGTGAGCCAGTGGCGATAATCAGGGCGTCGGGCTGTTCGCGCTCGATCATTTCCGCTGTGACCTCGACGCCTGTATGGATGTTGACACCGGCTTCGATGATAGCGCTCTGTAAATTGCGCGAGGAGTCGCCGAACTCGACGCGCCCTGGTACGCGCGTAATCAGGTTGATCTGGCCTCCCAACTCCTGTTGTTTTTCATATAGCCAGACACTATAGCTGCGTTGTGCTGCTACTTTGGCGGCCTGCATTCCGGCGGGTCCGCCGCCGACCACGATGAGCCGGGGTTTGCGCGTTTGCGGGCGCGGCGGCGTGATGGTTGGGAAGAGCAGTTCGTTGCCGGTTGCCGGAGCCTGGATGCAGCCCAGGCTGAGGTTGAGGCCCATGCGCCCGATGCAATACTGGTTGCAGGAGATGCACAGGCGAATGGATTCGGTGCGGCCTTCGCGCGCCTTGCGGGTGAAGGCGGGATCGCAGATTTGCCCGCGCACGACATCCACCATATCGGCTAAGCCCTCGCGCAGGATGCGTTCGGCCTGTACCGGGTCTTTGATGCGACCAGTGCAGAAGACAGGCAGCTTGACGGACTCGCGGATGCTGGCGGAGACGAACAGTTGATAACCAGGAGGAGTATGCATGGAGCCTTCGACCATGTAGAGGTTGTGAAATTCGCCGATGCTGGTATTGATGTAGTCCAGTTGCCCCGTAGCTTCTAAGCGTCGCGCAATCTCGCATACTTCATCGAGTGTCAGCCCGGCGGGTATCAGTTCGTCTCCACATAACCGGATGCCGAGCGTAAAGTCGCGCCCGATCTCAGCGCGTACCGCGTGAATGACTTCCAGGGCGAAACGCATCCGGTTCTCTAAAGAGCCTCCATAAGCGTCATCGCGGCGGTTAAAGTAGGGCGAGAAAAACTGGCGCATCAGCGAGCTATGCGAGGATTGCAGTTCCGCGCCGTCAAAGCCGCCTTCGCGCACATGCCGCGCCACCAGCGCGTAGCCTCGCACGATTTCGGCGATCTCTTCTTGCTCGATCTCTTTGCACATTTCGCGGTGAATGGGGTCAACCATCGGAGATGGGCCTAACACCGGGCGGCGCGAATACATGCTGCTGGCCTGCATCCCGTTGTGGTTGATTTGCGCGAACATGCGTGTGCCATGCTCGTGAACAGCGCGCGTCATGCGGCGATAACAGGGGATCACCTGTGGATCGAACCCGTGAATAAGCTTCTGATAGGCCCAATCGCTGGGGTGTACCGATTGCTCCTCTGTGATGATTAGCCCGCAACCGCCGCGCGCGCGTTCGGCATAGTAGGCCATCAGGCGCGGACCCGGCAGATTTTCCTCGGCCAGGTTGGTTAGATGCGCCGCGAAGACGACGCGGTTGGCTATAGTAGTTTGCCCGATACGTATAGGTGTGAAGAGGTACTGGTACTGGCCTGCCATTAGCACTGCTCTCCTATCTGTCTTCCCTCGAGTATAGCATGTTCAATGCGCCTGGGAGCGACACAATCGCCGGCGCGGAACAGGCGTGGCACGCGGCCTTTGAGCGCAATATAGAGTTCCTGGGCAGGCTGCTCGTAAACACCGAGTACAACTGCATCGGCAGGGATGGCGCGTTCGCCTGCCGCGAAACGGTCGGTAACGATGACCTGCCCGTTTTCTATGCGCGTGATGCTGGTATGAGGAGTAAAGATCACACCCATTGCCATGACGCGCTGCATCCAGGTAACAATGTCATGAGTAGCGGTCAGATCGTGTCCGACGTACCAATCTTCTGTGACGATTTCAACGCTGTGTCCCTGTGTTGCCAGCATCTCGGCGACGCTATAGACGCCATGTGATCCACTTTCGTCGATGACGACTACGCGCTGCCCCGCCACCGGATCGCCGCGTAAGATGTGCCGTGTACCTGTTACATGTGCTAAATCGCGCCCTGGAATGGGCAGCAGGCCGTCACCTCTGCGCGCGCCTGTTGCGACGATAACCGCTTCCGGGCGCTGCTCCAGCAGCATGTTAGCCGTGACCTCGACGCCCGTATGAATGTCAACATCCAGCTTTGCCAGTTGCTGTTGCAGATAATCGGTAATCAATTGTAATTCGCCGCGCCCCGGCGCTTTCGCGGCCAGTGCGACGGTGCCACCCAGGGTAGATTTGCGTTCATAGAGTACAACACGCCGCCCGCGCAATGTCGCCGTGCGGGCCGCTTCCATTCCAGCAGGGCCTCCGCCAACAA
>JBOGTO010000270.1:0-3272 GCA_050695155.1 Ktedonobacteraceae bacterium | reverse complement strand
TAAGCGTGCAAGCTTTCGTCATGGTGCAGCGGCTTATCGCCCAAAGCCCAGAAACGCAAAATCGCGCCCAGCAAGATGATCCCCCAGAAAGGCGCCCAGCGCAGCAATTGCTCGCGTGTAGGAGGATGGAAGCGCAAACCGCGTTTTTCACGGTATGTCTCTTCCAGGTTTTCCTCACTATACTCAGGCGCAACCTCGCGCGCATCCACCTGCTGGCCCAGCACGATCAATTCGCTCTCCTCGACGGGAACGGCTGGTTCGCGCTCAGCTTCAGGCGCATCGGTCTGATTTTCATCAGCCACCACACCCATATTACCTTCACCTTCGAGCGGCCTGGTCTCAAAACTCTTCAATGACGTACTCCTCCTGACTTTGCCTTCTCTCTCACAAAGGCAGACACCGCCAGCATAAAACTACCCTATGGACTTCCGGGAACCTCGTATATGGTCACTCCATAAGCGGAATAGACAATTGGCATAAATTGGCGAAAACGCCCTAAATCGGAGCCAGTATAGGTCGTAACCTCCAGGCTCCCAACGTAAAGATACTTCACCTGGTAATGTTGCAACAAACCCAATACCGTGCGCGCATCTGTAGAAGTGTAGATGGCGTTAATATCAGTTCCGCGCTTGTAAAAATCTGCCGCGTTATAAACATTGTTCAGCCAGTTCACGCGCCACTGGTACTCGTGACCTAGCCAACCCATCAGCGTCGGCAGACCTGTGAAAGCCGAAATACGCGCGTAATCGCTGTAGTCTCCACCGCTCGCCCCATATGCTTCGACAATCACCGGATTGCCTTGCACATGGCTATTGAGCCAGCGAATGGCCTCGTAATCGCCGAGGTTGTAGGACTGCATATAGGTAAAACCATCCAGGCTGTTGCTACGCTGCATAAAACCATTGGTGCGCTGGTATGTTCCCACAATAGGATATATCGCGCCAGCCAGTATTAACAAGAGGCACACCAGCGTCCACATACTCTGTCCGGTGCGGCGCATCCACAAATTGATACCCGTCGCAGGCGGAGCATATTGAAAACTCTCATATATAAAATACAGCCCCGCACCCGATGTAATCGAGAGCAGCGCCCACGCCTGGAAATAGAATTTGAACACAGTGTTCATACGCGGGAAGTTACCGGCGAAGACATCGCGCAGGTAAACCAGTTCCGTACTAGCCACCAGCGCAAAAGCTACCGTGCCGAGCAACAGCGTAAACGCGCGCGGGCGATCATGTACGTTCAAAAGCGTCAGTTCAACCCCCAGCGCCGTGATAACGAACGTGACCACAAACCACAGGCTATTTTTCAAGACCAGCAGCAGCAACAGAGCCACCGCTAAAATGAGTACCTGGCTAACGATCGGCAGAGGCAGCCACGCGGGCAACCTCAGACGCCCACGCTTTGTTTGCTTTGCCGGCTGTCCAGGCTCGTCAGGCTCAATAGATGCTGTTGCAAGCGTATCCTGGTGACCGTTTTCTGAGGCCGCTTCATTGTCCTCATCTGTATTGAACTCTTCTTGTGGCTCAATCAGCGCATGGGGGGCGCTGGCGAATTGCTGGCGCGGCTGAGTTTGCGCGGCTGACGCGCGAATCGCGGCCAACTCTTTGCTACTGGTTTTCGAGTTGCCACCATCAATAGAAATATACCCACGCAGGTCGCCCGAAGTCGATGGACGCTGAGGCGGGTTTGCTGGTTGAGGCGCTGTGCCGGGGACTATTGCAGGGGCTGCTGCCGAAGCGCGATCTCTAAAAAGATTCACCAGCAAAAAGGAGACAAAGATGAACATGAACGTGCCATAGATGAGCATTTCCTCCGAAATTTTGGAGCGATCTACGGCTTTCACGATGCCGATACCCTGCGAAGGTGAGATGAAATTGAGATAAAAGGGGGCATAGAGGAAAAATGAGAGCGCAATGAGCGAGGCGCAGGTCGTGAAGACATCCAGCACCAGTTCAATACCAAAATGCCGGTAGGCCATCCATTGTTGCAGCGCGATACACACTACCGCCAGCCCCAGGTAGGTTGGCAAATCCCACCCATTCATGGTGAATAACCCGCCCAGCACGAGCGCCATAAAGCCCAGGTTGATGGGCAGTCGCCAGCCGCGCCCAAAAACGGTCATTCCTTTCGCATCATCTCCATTGCTCCCCTGCTCCAGAAAGATATTGAAGACCACTCCAATCGCCAGGATGGTAAAGGCCAGCGTCAGAACATGCGCGTGAAAGCAGGAGAGGAGAAAGCTAAAAGCGGGAAATTCGTTGATGGTTTTGGGGAAATCAACCACGCGGCTAACGTTAAACCAGTAGTAATAGGGCAGATCGCCATGTTGTTGAAACCAGGCCTGGGTTGAGGCCAGGTTGCCAAGTACTTCACCCATCAAAAGCGACAAGGCACCGAACGGCATAGCTTTCGCTAAAGATGGCAAAGCCGAAGCGACTGGAGTAGCGCGTCTTGCAAAGAGAAACGAGCGAGTACGCTGTGGGCGCGGCGTTGCATTGCGGCGACGATGCATGGCCCATGCCACAATATTGCAGGTCACACCAAAGATGTTGACCGCCGTTAGCCCATAATAAATACAGATACCTGTGTTGAAGGCGACTGAAGGCGATTGCCCTAACAGCTTTGCCAGCAGCGCAATGACATAGTGCGCGTAATAATAGTAGTTGAGGGGGTAGCCGGAGAGCCACATATCGGAGGGCGGGAAATGCGGGCTGCGCATGATGGATGCCAGAAAGCCCTCATCCATATACATTTCAAAGCCCTGAATATTCGGCCCATACGAGCGAATCCAGCCGAGTACGAACACCATGCCCAGGAATATGAGTTCGCAAGTGATAATATAGGCCAGGTGGGTACGGATCAGTTGCAGTAATGATTTCCAGATACGCGCATAGCCAATGACATTAAACGCCAGGATAATTAGCACTACACCGGCAATAAACAACTGGCTGAAAGGCAAGAATTGCAGCGTCATGAGAGGAAGCCAGACACAGAAAGCCAGCAACGCCAGAGCTACGATTTTACTAAACGCCCAGCCGCGATCCGGCAGATTTTTGAAGATGGTGAAAGTGAGCGGTAAACATATGATACCCAGCACTTCGACCAGCGCCCACATTTGTAGTAGTTCAACCATTGTCTCTCTCTAATACATTCCTGGAAATAACTGCATACGTATTCCCCATGCTACATGTAGGATATAATGCCCCCATAAGAAAATACGCATGTTACAGCACGAATTTACGCACAGGCGTGCTTCATCTCAGTATAAG